>JAAZVP010000066.1 GCA_018623495.1 Halothiobacillus sp.
TCCACCACACCCTGAAGAAAAAGCCTCTGCGCGACGAACACCTGCGCGACTTCATCGATTGTTACCGCCCCGGTGACCGCCACAACCGCAAGGAAACCTGGAGCGAGAACAACCCGGAGGGCCGTTGGCGGCGCTACTCCCGAGAGGAGATCTTCCAGCGCGACAAGACCAGCCTGGATATCTTCTGGCTGCGTGACGAGTCGCTGGGGGATCTGGAGAACCTGCCTGAGCCTGATGACATCGCCGCGGACATCATCGAGAACGTTGAGGCAGGCTTGGATAGTTTTCGGGAAGTGCTATCAAAACTTGAAACTCGAGAGGGGTGAGTCCATTTGCTGGCAGGATGATTAAACGGTCATCGCTACGCAGCCGGCCCGCCAACCGCGCGTGGGAGTTGGAGTACCCGCTGCCCGCCCACCTGTTGCGCGAGGCACGGCTGGTGGGGTGACCGGAATCACCGGCTGTCAATGACTGCCCGTTTCGATGGCCTGCAGGATCGCGTTTTCGAAGTGGGCCATGGCCCCGGGTCGGGTCTGGCGTTCGGCGGCATCCAGTGGATTGCCGAGGGTGGTGACGGGGCGGCCCGGCTGACCGCCGATGACCATGACCCGGTCGCAGAGCCGGGCGATCTCGCGCACGTCGTGGCTGACGAAGATCCCCCCGACGGGTCGTTCGGTCACCCGCCGGCCCACGAGCTCCAGCAGTTGCAGGCTGGTGAAGTAGTCCAGGCTGGCGAAGGGCTCGTCCATCAGCAAAAGATCGGGCTCCCCGGCCAGGGCCCGGGCGATCCCCACCCGCTGGCGCATGCCCCCGGAGAGCTGGGCAGGGTACTGGTCGGCCGCCTCTTCCAGGCCCACCTCCGCCAGGGCCGCCGCGGCGCGGTCCCTGGCCCCCTTGGGCAGGACCAGTTCCACATTGCCCCTGGCCGTGAGCCAGGGCAGCAGGCCGGGGTCCTGGAAGACCATCCCCATCTGGCGAAAGCCGTGGTGGATGCGACCCGCGTCGGGCGATTCCAGTCCGGCAATCAGGCGCAGCAGGGTCGATTTTCCGCAGCCGCTCACCCCGCACACGCCCAGGATCTCGCCGGCATGGAGTTCGAGATCCACGCCGGTGATGCCCGCGCCGCCGTCGAATCGCCGGGAGACGTTTTCCAGCGACAGGATGACCTCCGTGGCCGGGGGCTCGGGCAGCGGCTGCTTGTAGACGCAGCTGCCGCGTCCCTCCAGGCAGCCCGACGCTTCAGCCGTGTCGCAGGCGACGTTCGATGCCCCGGCGGGCCGGATGGACAAGGCCGTATTCCAGGGCCAGTCCCAGGAGGATGATCCAGAGGATGATGGCATAGACTTCATTGATCTCACCGTAGAGATAGCTTCCCCAGAGCGACGGTCCCAGGCCCTGGCTGGAGGCGAAGGCCTCGGCCATGATCACGCCCCGCCAGACCACGGACAGGGCCCCGGAGGCCGTCCCGGCCAGCGTCAGGGCCAGCGAGGGCAGCAGGATGCGGGTCAGCCGCGTGAGGGCCGAGAGGCGGTAGACCCGGGCCATGTCCAGCAGGCCGGTATCGATCTGGCGCAGGCCGTGGCTGGTGGCGATGAATACCAGGGGCAGGGCCATGCTCACCCCCACCAGGATGGGCGGGCCGCCGCCCTGGCCGAGCCAGAGGATGGCCAGCACCAGCCAGGCGATGGTGGGCGCCGATTCCACGACCACCACCAGCGGATGCAGGGCCCGGTCCAGGAAATCCGCCCGCGCGGCCCACAGGCCCAGGAGCACCCCGCCGATCATGGAGAGCACGAAGCTGCCCACCACGTTGAGCAGGGTGATCCCGGTATCCCGCCAGATCTGCGTGCCGGCCAGGTCCTCGAAAAGCCTGTTGGCCACGGCGGTGGGCGGCGGCAGGATGGCGGCCGACAGCCAGGCGCTGGCCAGCTGCCAGGTCACGATCAGCCCGGCGATCCCGGTGATTGGGGCCCAGATCTGGGATCCCCCCAGCCGCCGGGCGGC
Organism: Halothiobacillus sp.; assembly: GCA_018623495.1. GTDB lineage: Bacteria > Pseudomonadota > Gammaproteobacteria > JAAZVP01 > JAAZVP01 > JAAZVP01. The sequence goes on from JAAZVP010000066.1 coordinate 2,005, forward strand.
GGGGATGCGCCGCATGCGCTGCGTGGTTTGTTGATCCCGCCGGAGGGTGGAGACCGGCTCAGTCATCGGTCCGGGTCGCCTTTCCGTAAAGGCCGGCGGGCGCCGCCATCCCGAAGACCTCGGACAAATACGCTTTGATCCGCGGTCGCGTGTGGCCGTCGGCGTCGAGCCGCCAGACCACGCGCTCTTCCTGCAGCAGCCCGGCCAGGGCCCGCGGGGGAATGGGCATGCGGAAGGTGCGCTTGTAGCCCTCGGCGGCAATACGGGCCGCCTCTTCGCGGTGCTCGGCGGCCTGCGCCCATTCGGCGGCCCGGGTCAGGCCCTCGACCAGGCGCTCCTGCACGGCGGGGTCCCCGTCATCACCCACCTGCCACAGGGCCCCGAGGGGGATATCCCCGCCCAGGGCCTCGGTGGGATCGAGGGCGACCTGCCAGCGCTGTTCCCAGTCCCGGGCCTGCTGGCGATGCTCGATCAGGCTCACCAGGGGTTCCGGTGCGGCCACGGCGGCGGGAGCCTTGGCCGGATCACGCAGGCGGCTGAACAGCACCGCCCCCGCGCCGCCCGTGGCGAATCGTGGCTCGACGCTCTCCCGCTTCAGGGCCTTCGCGGTGATGATATGTGGCGGGGTGGAGACCCCTGGGGCCACCAGCACCATCTCGTCGTCCAGGGCGGCGAGATCGTTATCGCTTTCCGGCGTCAGCAGGTAGATGCCGCGCCACACCCAGGGGCTGACCAGGTGCACGCCCTCCAGGCCGCCCTGGATGAAGCGGGTACCCCCGATCAGGTTGAACATGGCGAAATCCATGCGTTCGGCGGCGATCATGGCCCGCATGGCCGAGGGGTCGCCGGCCGGATTGGCGACCAGCTCCAGGCGGTCCTCGGGCAGGAACGCCTCCTGCTTTTCCATCAGCACGAACACCGGCAGGGCGTTGGGATCCGGGGGGAGCGAGAGACGGACGGTGTCGGCCCGCGCGAGGGGGGCGAGCAGGAGGCAGGCGGCCAGCAGGCCGGCGAGCCCGGTGGAACGGCAAGGACGAAGCGGCATGACCGAGGCTCCCTGGAAGTGCGGTGGATCGATGACCGACAGCCTCTGCTGCCGGGCGCTCCATTATAAAGTGGACTGAATCGGTATAAATAATGACCCGTTGAGGGGTTTGGGTGTTCCCTACTGGCGGTAGCCGGGTGCTGGAGGCGGGGTGGTGCGGGGAAGGGGAGCGGGCCGCTTGCGGCCCGGGGCCGCGTCCGGGAGGCTCCCGGGGGCAAGGGGTCAGCCGAGGCCCAGGGTGGCACCGTCGATCGTCAGGGTTCCCCTTTCGCGGAGCCGGCCGAGCGCTCGGTAGAGGGCCTCGTGGGACAGCCCCAGTTCGGCGGCCCAGGCCTTGCGGGTCTGGGAGAGGGTGACCCTGCCATTTTCGCCTTCCGACTGGATGTAGTGAAGGATGCGTTCCTCGGCGGTCTTCAGCCCCAGGCGCTCGTTTCGGGCGCGCTGGGTGCGCAGCTCCCGCGACAGGCGGGCAATCCAGTGGCGGTTGAACGCCGGGTCCCGTTCCAGGGTTGCACGGAAGTCCTCGCGGGGGAAGACCAGCATCTCGCCGTCCTCGGCCGCCACCACGTCGCAGTGGTAGGCCGGCGCGTCCATGCTGGCCTCGGCGACGAAGCCCCCGCGCGAGCGCTGCACGACGATCTCCCCGCCCGCACGGGTATGCCGCACCAGGCGGACCTCGCCGCTGTTCACGCAGAGCATGCCCTCCGGCGGCTCGCCCCGGGCGTAGAGGACCTGGCCGGCGGTGAAGGCGCGCCGGCGGGCCGATGCCCGGAGGGATTCGGGGATCGGGGTCAGCGCCGGTTCCCGCTCGGGCGGGTTCGTATCTGCTTTTCCCATGCCGCTCTCCATTTCTTCGCCTTGTGATCCGGATCATACGCCGAACGGATCGATCGCCTTAACCTCCGGTACCGGGAGTGACCCGGGAGAGCGACATCAGGGCAGGCCTGGCGGGGTTGTCGGTTGGTGCCCTGCCAGTGCGTGACCGGCCGCGCGTCCTGCCGGCTGCAACGAGGAGAGGCGAGATGCAGAAGAAGACCATTCATCGGGCGGCTGGGCTGGCGCTCGGGATCCTGGTGTCGACCGCGGCCCCGGCGGGTGGCGTGGAAGGCGAGGACCCCCGCGTCCGGCTGGGCTTCACCGAGGCCGAGCAGGCCGTGTTCCTGGCCGACATGCGCGACATGCTGGGCAGCGTCCAGGGGATCATGCAGGGCATCGCCGAGGAGGATCGCGAGCTGATCGCCGAGGCGGCCAAGCGCTCGGGCAACCGCATGTCGCGCAATACCCCGGCCTCCATCCGGGGCAAGTTGCCCGAAGCGTTCAAGGAGATCGGCGGGCCCACCCACCTGCTGTTCGAGGAGATCGCCATCCGCGCCGAGACCGATCCCATGTCCGGTCTCACGGCGCTGACGGCGCGCACCCTGCAGCAGTGCATGGCCTGCCATGCCCGATTCCGGGTGGATTGACGGAGTCCCCGGTTTTGCCGCGGCGCCGTGTTCGGCGTATGCTCACGTCATTCAAACGATGGCTTGAATGACGTGAGCGAGTTCAAACCGGCGCTGTTCGCGCAGTTCGCCACCATCGGCAAGGCGCTCTCCAGTGCCAACCGGCTGCTGCTGCTGGACTACCTGGCCCAGGCCGAGCGCAGCGTGGAGGACCTGGCCGCGGTGGCGGGCCTGTCGGTGGCCAACACCTCCCACCACCTCCGGCACCTGGACCGGGCCGGGCTGGTGGAGGGGCGGCGCGTCGGCCGCCAGATGTTCTATCGTCCCGGGGGGGACGACGTGCTCGAGCTGATCGCCGCCCTGCGCGCGGTGGGGGGGCGCAACCTGGCCGAGGTGGGCCGACTGGTGGGCGAGCATCTCGCGCCCCGCGATGCGCTGGAGCCGGTGGCCGCCGAGGAGCTGGATGCGCTGATGAGCGAGGGCCGGGTGACGGTGATCGACGTGCGCCCGGCCGAGGAGTTCGCCGCCGGTCACCTGCCCGGGGCGGTCAACGTGCCGCCCGACGCGCTGGACGAACGCCTGCCGGCCCTGGCCGGCGGGGACGAGGTCATCGCCTACTGCCGCGGGCCGTACTGCGTCTACTCCTTCGAGGCCGTGGCCCGCCTGCGCCGCGCCGGCCGCCGGGCGCGGCGGCTGGAATACGGTTACCCCGAGTGGCGCCTGTACCGCGCCGCCAACCACGAGTGAGCCCTGCATGGAACACCAAGCCCGGATCGTCGCCCTGAGAGAGTCCCTGGCCCGCACGGTGGTGGGCCAGCAAACCCTGCTGGACAGCCTGGTCATCGGCCTGCTCACCGGCGGCCACATCCTGGTCGAGGGCCTGCCCGGCCTGGCCAAGAGCACCGCGGTGACCGCGCTCGCCCGCCAGGTCCACGCGCGCTTCCAGCGCATCCAGTTCACCCCCGACCTGCTGCCCGGCGACCTCACCGGCAGCGAGATCTACCACCCCGACACCCACGAGTTCGAGTTCCGCGAGGGGCCGATCTTCAACGAGATCCTGCTGGCCGACGAGATCAACCGCGCGCCGGCCAAGGTGCAGTCGGCCCTGCTGGAGGCCATGCAGGAGCACCAGGTCACCGTGGGCGGGGAGAGCCGGCCGCTGCCGGAGCTGTTCATGGTCATGGCCACCCAGAACCCCATGGAGCAGGCGGGCACCTACCCGCTGCCCGAGGCCCAGCTGGACCGCTTTCTCATGCAGGTGGTGATCGACTACCCGGCCGAGGAGGAAGAGCTGGAGATCCTGCGCCGCCACCGCGGACGCGGCCAGGGCGAGGCCCCCGCCGGGCCCGACGACGGCGTGACCGTGGACGACGTGCTCGCCGCCCGCCGCGAGGTCCGCGAGATCCGCCTCGACCCCAGCCTCGAGGCCTACATCGTGAGCCTGACCACCGCCACCCGCGATCCCGGCCAGTGGCTGCCCGAGGAGCGCGACACCCTCGCCCTGGGCGCCTCCCCGCGGGCCACGCTGTCCATGGCCGAGGCCGCCCGCGCCGAGGCCTACCTGCGCGGCCGAGAATACGTGGTCCCCGACGACATCGCCGCGGTGGCCCACGGCTGCCTGCGCCACCGCCTGGCGCTGTCCGTGGAGGCGCGCATGGAGGGCCGCAGCCTCACGCGCCTGATCGACCGCCTGCTGGACACGGTGCCGCTGCCGTGAGCCTGCTCGCCCGCGTCCGCGCCCGTTTCCGGGACCGCGCGGCCCCCTGGCCGGCCGGCGGCCCGGCGACCCCGGCCAGCGCACTGCTGGACGGTCCGGCCGTGGGCGAGCTGCGGGCGCGCGCCACCGCCGGCGGCTGGCAGCCCTTCGGCCCGCTGCAGACCTGCGGCCAGCTCGCCGGCGAGCAGCCCTCGCCGTTCGTCGGCCAGGGGCTGGAGTTCGAGGAGCTGCGCCCCTACCAGCCGGGTGACGACGTGCGCAGCATCGACTGGCAGGCCACCGCCCGCCTGCGCCTGCCGCACGTGCGCGTCTTCCGCGAGGAGCGCATGGCCGCCCGCCACCTGCTGGTGGACCGCGGACCGGGCATGCGCTTCGCCACCCACGGCCGGCTCAAGGCGGCCCAGGCCGCGGCGGTGGCCGTGGCCCTGCTGTGCCAGGGGCAGGCCGCGGGTCGACGGCTGGGGCTGACGCTGGTGGACGAACGCCTCCACCTGATGCCCGCCGGGGCCGGCGAGGGCCACCTGGGCAGCCTGCTGGAGGCAGTGCGGGCCGGCTGCCCGCCGCTGGCCGCCGCCCGGGGCAGGGGCGAGCTGGACCGGGGGCTGCGGGTGCTGGAGCAGCAGCTGCCCCGGCGCGGGGCCGAGGTGGCCATCCTGGCCGACTTCCACGAGCTGGGCGAGGCGGGCTGGCGGGCCCTGCGGCGGCTGGCCAGTGGCCACCGGGTGCTGGCGGTGCGCATCCTCGACCCCGCGGAGTGGCGGCTGCCGCGGCTGGGCCGCGGCCGTTTCGTCGCCCCCGGCGGGGGGCCGGAACAGGCGGTGGACACCGGCGACCGGCGCCTGCGCGCCGAACTGGAAGGCGCCGTGCGCGAGCGCGGCGAGCGCCTGGCGCGCCTGTTGCGCCAGGGCGGTGGCGGGCTGGTGGAGCTCTCCACCGAGGACGACGTGAGCGACTGCCTGGAGGCCATCGCCGTCCATGGATAGCGCCCTCGACGATCTTCGGCCGCTGATCGACCCCGCCCCGGTGCCGCCCGCCGCGGCAGTGGCCGCCGCCGAGGCCTGGCCCGGGCTGCTGGGCCTGGTCCTGCTGGCCGCGCTGCTGGGCTGGGCCTGGCTGCGCCGGGGGCGCCTGGTCGCCGGCTGGCAGCGGGCGCGCCTGGTCCGCCGGTTGCGTGCCGGTCACCCGCCGGCGGCGGTGGCCCGTGGCCTGGTGGTCGAGGTGGCCCGGGTGACCGGCCGCGGGGCGATGCCGGGCCCGACCGGGCCGGGCGGCGCGGACGGCGACTGGGCGGGGTTTCGCCGGCGACTGCTGGAAGCGGCCTTCGGCGGCGCCGCCGAGCGCCCGGCCGTGGACGCGCTGCTGGCCGAATGGCGGAGGTGGCTGGCCCATGTTCGCTGAACTCTCCCTCGCCCAGCCGCTGTGGCTCGCGGGCATCCCGCTGGCCTGGGCCCTGCTGGCCTGGCGGCGCGACCGCGTGGCCCTGGGCCGGCCCGGCGCCGCCTGGGTGCGGGTGCATCCCCTGGCCGACGCCATGCACGGCGCGGCCCGCCAGCGCCGGGCGTGGTGGCTCTACGCGCTGGCCTTCTCCGCCTTCTTCCTGGCGCTGGCCCGCCCGCAGACCCCGGGGGCCTGGATCCAGCCCGAGCCCGAGGCCCGCCAGATCGTCATGCTGGTGGACGTCTCCCCGAGCATGAGCCTCACCGACCCGGGCACCGGCGGCAGCGACCGCATGACCATCCTCAAGCGGGCGGCGGCCGAGTTCATCGACCTGCGCGGGCGCGACCAGTTCGGCCTGATCGCCTTCGCCGAGCACGCCGCCACCCTGGCCCCGCGCACCGCCGATCACGCCGTGCTCCGGGCGATGATCGACCGGCTCGACCCCGGCTTGCTGGGCCGCGGGACGGCCATCGGCGATGCCCTGGGCCTGGCCCTGCGCCAGATCGGCGCGCGCGAGGGCGAGCCCCCGCTGCTGGTGCTGTTCACCGACGGTACCAATACCGCCGGCCGGCTGGACCCCGGCGAGTCGATCCTGCTGGCCGAGGACCTCGGCGTGCGCATCTACACCGTGGCCGTGGGCCGCGACGTGGCCGAGGCGGAGAACCTCGCCGAGGCCGCCGCGCGTACCGGCGGCCAGCACTACACCGCCACCGGCGGCGAGGAGCTGGCCGAGGTCACCCGCCGCATCGACCGCCTGGAACGCACCGCGGTGCCGCCGCCCAGCGAACGCCGGACCCGCGAATGGTATGCGCCCCCCCTGCTGGTCGGCCTGCTCCTGCTGGCCCTGGGCTGGTGGCGGGAGCCGGCGGCATGAGCATGCTCGACACCCTGCTCCGGATCGAGTGGCGCGCGCCGCTCTGGGCCTGGCTGGTGCTGGCGCCGCTGGTACCGGTGGCCATCGACCGCTGGCGCCGCCGGCGACCGCAGGACTGGTGCGACCCGGGCCTGCGCCCCTGGGCCCTGCGGCCGGCCGGGGCGGTGGCCGGCGGGCGCTGGCTGCTGCCGCTGGTGGGCTGGTGGCTGGCCTGCATCGCCCTGGCCGGGCCCCAGTGGCCGGGGGCCGCCGCCGGCGAGGGCCGGGCCGACCGCAGCGGGGCGGCGATCATGGCGGTGGTGGACGTCTCCGGCACCATGGAGGCCGGCGACGTGGCCCCGGACCGCCTGCGCCGCGCGCGCGCCGAGATCCGCGACCTGCTCGCCCGCCTCCAGGGCGAGCGGCTGGGGCTGGTGGCCTTTGCCGGGCGGGCCAATGCGGTACTCCCGCCCAGCCGCGACCCGGCCGTGGTGCGTCACTACCTGCCGCTGCTGGAACGGGCACTCGACTTTCGCCGCGACGCGGCGCCGGTCGACGCCCTGGCCCTGGCCGCGGATCGCCTGGCCGCCACCGAGGCCCGTTCCCGGGCCATCCTGCTGGTGACCGACGGCGATCCCGGCGGCTATCGCGGCGAGGCCGGCCAGCGCCTGCCCGGCCTGCTCGACCGCCTGGCCGACGAGACCATCCCGGTGTTCGTCCTGCAGGTGGCCAGCCAGGGCGGCGGGGCGGTCCCCGCCCGCTGGCTGGCCGCCGGGGAGGGGCAGCGCGTGAGCCGCCCGGACGCGGACGTGCTCGAGGCCATCGCCGCGCGCACCGGCGGGGCCCTGGTGCCCGTGGCGGACGGTGACGGCGACTGGCAGACCCTCTACGACGGCGGCCTGGCCGAGCTGCCCGGCCAGGCCCGGCGCAGCGTGGAGACCGCCGGCGAGCGCACGCCGCTGTTCGCCGCCGGGCTCCTGCCGGCGCTGGTGCTGCTGGCGGCCGGGCTTCTCGGCGTCCGGCGGCCGGGAATGGTGCTGGCGGTGGTGCTGGCACTCGGCGCAGGGCTGCTGGCGGCCGGCCAGGCGGTGGCCGGCGAGACCGAACGGCGGCCGGCCTGGCAGGCCTACCAGGGGGAGAACTACCTGCGTGCCGGCGCGCTGTATGCCGCCATTCCCGGTTTCGCGGGCCGCATGGGCGAGGGCGCCGCGGCGCACCGTCGGCAGGACTACCGCCACGCCGCCGAGCAGTTCCGCCTGGCGCTGGCGGTGGCGGACAGCGACGCCCGGCGCGCCGAGGCGCTCTACAACCTGGGCAATGCCAGCGCGCGGTTGGGCGACTACCGCACGGCCGAATCCGCCTACCTGGGGGCCATGCGCTACCGCGCGGGCTTCGAGGCCGCCGAGCACAACCTCTGGATCGTGCGTGCGCTGCTGGGCGAGGGGGACGGGGAGATGCGCGAGGAGGGCGACCGCCCGGGGACGCGGGTCGCCGAGGAGGGCCGCTACGACGAGACCGAGGAACGCGGCTTCCCCGAAAAGGAGCAGGCCGAGCCCGAGGAACTGGGCACCGGCACCGCCACCCGCCGGCTGGCCGGCGACGGCGGGGCCGCCCAGGGCGATTGGCGGGCCCCGGTGACCCGCCTCCGGGGAGTGCAGCGGATCGCCGAGGGCGTGCAGGACGAGCCCGCGCGCCTGCTGCGCAACCGGTTGCACCGGGGAGGGGGCCGATGATCCGCCCGGCATTGTTGCTCGGCCTTGCGCTCGCGCTCGTGCTGGTCGGCCCCGCCCGGGCGGGGCTGATCTGGGCGGAGGCCGGGCTCTCGGCCGACACGCGCTTCGTGCGTCAGCCGGTGCTCCTCTACGTGGACCTGTTCGACGATCTCAGCATCGTGGAGAAGGAGGCCCGGCCCCTGGA
>JAAZVP010000108.1 GCA_018623495.1 Halothiobacillus sp.
CCCGGGCAAGGGCGGCCAGGCGCACCTCGGCCGGCCGGTCTACGACACGGTGGCCGAGGCGGTGGCCGAGACCGAGGCCGACGCGAGCATGATCTACGTGCCCGCGGGCTTCGCCGCCGACGCCATCCTCGAGGCGGCCGATGCCGGCATCGGCACCATCGTCTGCATCACCGAGGGCATCCCGGTCCAGGACATGCTGCGGGTCAAGGCCGCGCTGGCCGACTACGGCGCCCGCCTGGTGGGCCCCAACTGCCCCGGCGTGATCACCCCCGGCGAGTGCAAGATCGGTATCATGCCCGGCGAGATCCACCAGGCCGGGCGCATCGGCATCGTCTCGCGCTCGGGCACGCTCACCTACGAGGCCGTCCACCAGACCACCCACGAGGGCCTGGGCCAGTCCACCTGCGTGGGCATCGGCGGCGACCCCATCAAGGGGCTGGATTTCGTCGACTGCCTGGCGATGTTCGAGGCCGACCCGCAGACCGAGGGCATCATCCTGGTGGGCGAGATCGGCGGCACCGCCGAGGAGCGCGCCGCCGACTACATCCGCGAACACGTGAGCAAGCCCGTGGTGGCCTACATCGCCGGCGTGACCGCCCCGCCGGGCAAGCGCATGGGCCATGCCGGCGCGGTGATCTCCGGGGGCCAGGGCACGGCCGACGACAAGTACGCCGCGCTGGAGGCCGCCGGGGTGAGCGTGGTCCGCTCCCCCACCGAGATGGGCGCCCGCATGCGGGCCGCCCTGGGCTGAGGCGCGCATGAGCCAGCCGATCCGGATCGCCCTGGGCCAGATGAACCCCGTGGTGGGGGACGTCATCGGCAATGCCCGCCGCATCATCGAGCTCAGCGAGAAGGCCCGCGAGGCCGGCGCCGATCTCGCCTGCTTCCCCGAGCTCGCGCTCACCGGCTACCCGCCCGAGGACCTGCTGCTGCGCCCGGAGCTGCTGGTCTGGGTCGAGCGCGGCCTGGCGCTGATCCGCCAGAAGGTGCGCGGCATCGACCTCCTCCTCGGCCTGCCCGAGGACGACACCTCCGGCCTCTACAACATGGCCGTGGTGATCCGCGAGGGCGAGATCATCGCCCGCTACCGCAAGCAGCGCCTGCCCAACTACAGCGTCTTCGACGAGAAGCGCTACTTCGCCGCCGGCTCCGAACCCTGCGTGGTGGATATCCGGGGCGTGGCCGTGGGCGTGCTGATCTGCGAGGACGTCTGGATGCCCGGCCCCGCGGCCCAGGCCCGGGATGCCGGCGCCGAGCTCCTGGTCACCATCAACGCCTCGCCGTTTCGCACCGAGAAGACCGAGAACCGCGCCCAGATGCTCGCCGAACGGGTGGAGGAGACCGGCCTGCCCATCGTCTACCTCAACATGGTGGGCGGCCAGGACGAACTGGTCTTCGACGGCGGCTCGCTGGCGGTCGACGCCCGCGCGCGACTCGTCCACCGGGCCCCGGCCTTCGAGGAGGCCATGCCCCTGCTCGACCACGACCCCGCCTTTGGTCTCTCCGCCGCCGACGGCCACCCCCCGCGCGAGGTAGAGGACCCGGTGGGCGCCGTCTACAAGGCACTGGTGCTCGGCGTGCGCGACTACGCGCGCAAGAACGGCTTCAAGGGAGCCGTCATGGGCCTCTCCGGCGGCATCGACTCGGCCCTGACCCTGGCCATCGCCGTGGACGCCCTGGGCGCCGAGAACGTCGAGGCGGTGATGATGCCGTCACGTTACACGGCCGACATCAGCCTCGAGGACGCCGAGAGCGAGGCCCGCGCACTGGGCGTGGACTACCGGGTGATCGCCGTCGAACCGGCCTTCAAGGCCTTCCTCGACATGCTCGAGGAGGAATTCGCCGGTTCCGACTGGGGCGTGACCGAGGAGAACATCCAGGCCCGCTCGCGCGGCGTGGTCCTCATGGCCATCTCCAACAAGACCGGCCGCATCCTGCTCTCCACCGGCAACAAGAGCGAGATGGCCGTGGGCTACGCCACCCTCTACGGCGACATGGCGGGCGGCTTCGCCGTGCTCAAGGACGTGCCCAAGATGCTGGTCTACGAGCTCGGCCGCTACCGCAACCAGCAGGGCCCGGCCATCCCCGAGCGCGTCTTCGAACGCCCGCCCTCGGCCGAACTGGCGCCCGACCAGCAGGACACCGACTCGCTGCCCGCCTACCCCATCCTCGACCGCATCCTCGAACTCTACATCGAGCACGACCGCTCCGTGGAAGACATCGCCGCCGAGGGCTTCGAGGAAGACGTGGTCCGGCGCATCGCCCGGCTGGTCAACATCAACGAGTACAAGCGCCGCCAGGCCCCGCCCGGCGTGCGCATCACCCGGCGCGCCTTCGGCCGCGACCGGCGCTACCCCATCACCTCCGGCTTCGGCCGCCAGGAATGGCCGCCGGAAAGCGACTGACCAAAGACGATGCCGGGCAACCCGCGATCGCCGTGGGAGCAACCTCCCGGTCGCGAACAGGGGCTCCCCGGCGCCCCGGAAAGTTCGCGGCGGGGACGCCGCTCCCACACAAGGCGGGGGCTCCCGGGCCGGCCACTGCCCGTGGGAACGACCTCCCGGTCGCGAAAGGGGCTTCCCCGGCGCCCCGGAAAGTTCGCGGCGCGGACGCCGCTCCCACACGAGGCGGGGCCCCGGGCCGGCCACTCCGTGGGAGCGACCTCCCGGTCGCGAACGCCATCGGCGCCCCCGGCCTGTACGCCGCGGGGACGCCGCTCCCCCAGGCAACGCGGGGCTCCCGGGCCGGCCACTGCCCGTGGGAGCGACCTCCCGGTCGCGAATGGGGCTTCCCCGGCGCCCCGGAAAGTTCGCGGCGCGGACGCCGCTCCCACACGAGGC
>JAAZVP010000067.1 GCA_018623495.1 Halothiobacillus sp.
AAGCCTCCGGCCGGGAACGGGTGCCGGTGGGCATCGTCACCGACCGCGACCTGGTCGTGGAGGTACTGGGCCAGGGCGTCGATCCGGGGTCGGTGGCGGTGAAGGACCTGGTCACCCGCGGCGTCTCCACCGCCCGCGAAGGCGACGACTTCTGGGACACCCTCACCCGCATGCGCAGCCTGGGCGTGCGGCGCATGCCGGTGGTCAACGAGGACGGCGGGCTGGAGGGGATCCTGACGCTGGACGATGCCCTGGAACTGCTCGCCGAGGGCATGAACGGCCTGGTCAGGCTGATCGGCCGCGAGGTCCGGCGGGAGAGCGAGACGCGGCGATGAGCGCCCCCGGCCGGCGCCGGGTCTTGCCGCTGGCCCGCGAGCCCAATCCCCTCCCCCGCCCCGGGACGGAACGAGAAGGATTCGACGGGGATCGCCCGGTTGCCCCGGCTACAGCAACTCCAGCGAGAGCTGGGGGCCGGCGTTTTCCGGGGTGTGGGGCTCCAGGGCGGAGACGGTGATGCCCAGCAGGCGCACCGGGGTGGTGTCGGCCTCGGTGCGTGCCAGCAATGGCGGCATGCAGGCGGCCAGCTCGGTGCCGGTGGCCAGGGGGCGATCGAAGGTCTGGCTGCGGGTGACCAGGCGAAAGTCGGCGTACTTGACCTTCAGCGTCACCGTGCGGCCGGCGAGCTCGCGGCGAGCCAGGTCCCGGGCGACCTTCTCCGCCAGCCGCTCGAGGGCCTCGACCATGCGCCGGGGGTCGGCGAGGTCGCGGGGGAAGGTGGTCTCGTGGCCCAGTGACTTGCGCACGCGGCTGGTGCGCACCGGCCGCGGGTCGATGCCGCGGGCGACGTTGTAGTAGTGCTGGCCGGCCTTGCCGAACCAGTCGGTGAGCTGGGCCAGCGAGTGGCGGCGCAGGTCGCGACCGGTGTGGATGTCGAAACGCTTCATCTTCGCCTCGGTGGCACTGCCCACGCCGTGGAAGGCGCCGATGGGCAGGTCGGCGACGAAGGCCTCGGCCTGCTCGGGGCGGATGACGTGCAGGCCGTCGGGCTTGTCGGCATCCGAGGCCAGCTTGGCCAGGAACTTGTTGTAGGAGACCCCCGCCGAGGCCACCAGCCCCGTGGCACTGCGCACCCGGTGCTTGATCTCCCCGGCCATCAGCGTGGCCGAGCCCTGGCAATGCTCGCTGCCGGTGACGTCCAGGTAGGCCTCGTCCAGCGAGAGGGGCTCGATGCGGTCGGTGAACTCGGCAAAGATCTCGTGGATCTGGCGCGAGACCTCGCGGTAGACGTCGAAGCGGGGCCGCAGGAAGACGGCATGCGGGCAGAGCCGCACCGCCCGCGCGGCGGGCATGGCCGAGCGGATACCGTATTCGCGCGCCTCGTAACTGGCCGCGGCGACCACGCCCCGCCCCTGCGGGTTGCCGCCCACGATCACCGGCCGGCCACGCAGGCCGGGATCGTCGCGCTGCTCCACCGAGGCATAGAAGGCATCCATGTCGATGTGGATGATCTTGCGCAACGCGTCCGCGTCGATCATCGCCCCTCCGTCTCGGGAAAGTCGGCAAACACGGCGGGCACGCGCGTCGAGCGCAGCAGGTAGATGAGGCCGTAGAGACTGCCCAGGGCCATGAGGATGACCAGCGTGCCGGGCAGCCCGCCGCCGGCCGCCACCGGCGCCAGCAGGGCGAGATCGAGCACCGCCCCGCCGGCCAGCAGGCCCCGCCCCCGGGCCCAGGCGGCCCGCGCCAGCCGACCCGCCCGCGGGCGCCGCCGCGCCCAGGCCACCAACACCGCCAGCGCCGGCAGGCTGGCGGGCAGCAACAGCCAGGGCGGCAGTACGGGGGCGCCCATCCCCGCCCCGCGGGAGAGAAAGTCGGTGAGCGCGGCCAGGGGCAGCATGATCAGGTAGCGGGCCTCGAAGACCATCAGGGCCGCCAGCGGCAGGGGAACGCGCAGGGTGCCCTCGTCGTCGAGGGCACCGGGATCGCGGGTGATGTCGGGCACGGGACGCATGGCGCGCATTCTAACGCGCCCGGATGGTCGCGTGGTCGAGTCGACGAATCTCAGCGCACGGCGAAGCTCTCGCCGCAGCCGCACTCGTCGGTGACGTTGGGGTTGTCGAACTGGAAGGTGCGATTGAGACCTTCCTGGATGAAGTCCACGCGGGTCCCGCGGATCAGCTCGAAGCTCTTGGCGTCGACGTAGACATCCACCCCGTCCTGGGAAAAGACCAGGTCGTTCTCGCCCGGCTCCATCACCCAGTCCATCAGGTAGCCGTAGCCCGAGCAGCCGGTCTTGGCCACGCCCAGGCGAAAGCCGCGGGCGCCGTCCACCTTGGCCATCTCGCGGGTGACGTGGTCGATGGCCGCGTCGGTGAGCGTGATGCGGTCCTGTTCGGGAATGGTTTCGGCGGCGGTCATTGCGATGCTCCCCTCGATATTGCCTGTTGCACGGCCCGTCGCTCTTGGATGCGGGCCCGGGGTGCGGAGTTCAGTCCCAGCGGTCGTCGCGGACCTGGACCATGCCCTCGTCGGTGATCCGCACCGGGAAGGTGGCGGTGGGCTCGTAGGCCGGCGCGGTCAGGGCCTCGCCGGTGCGGATGCAGAAGCGCGCCCCGTGGCGCGGGCAGACCACCTGGTCGCCCTCCACCGGCCCCCCGGTGAGCTCGGCCCCGTCGTGGGTGCAGACATCCTCGAGGGCGTAGAACATGCCCTCGACATTGAAGACGGCGATCTCCACGTCGTCCACGTCCACCACCCGGTACTCGCCGGGCTTGATCGCGTCCTTGTGGGCTACGTCGACCCAGTCGGTCATCGGTGGTATCCCCGTTTTGCGTTGGTTGATATCGGATTGCACCCCCTCACCCTGGCCCTCTCCCCGGCGGGGAGAGGGAACCGGGGGCAAAATCGGCCTCACCGTCATCGACGACCCGCCGGTCCCCCTCTCCCCCTGGGAGAGGGGCCAGGGGTGAGGGAACCGGGGGCAAAATCTGCCCCACCGTCATCGACCGCCCGCCGGTTCCCCTCTCCCCCTGGGAGAGGGGTCAGGGGTGAGGGAATCACCCTCCCAATTCCCCGGCAATCGTCTCCAGCACTCCCTCGAGATTGCCCAGCACCTCGTTGTTCCAGAAACGCAGGATGCGAAACCCCTCGCGTTCGATGCACGCCGTCCGCCGCGCATCGGCCGAGGCGTTCTCGGCATGCTGCCCGCCATCGAGTTCGACGATCAACCGCGCTTCGATGCAGGCGAAGTCGACGATGAACGGCGGTACCGGATGTTGGCGGCGAAACTTGAAGCCAGCCAGTTGCCGGCCTCTCAATCTCGACCAGAGGAGTCGCTCGGCGTCCGTCTGGTTCTCGCGCAGCTCCCTGGCACGTCGGGTGTGGATCTCCATATCGACACCTGGATGGGTTTCCGGTTTTTCCCCCTCACCCTGGCCCTCTCCCCGGTGGGGAGAGGGAAACGGGGGCAAAATCAGCCTCACCGTCATCGACGACCCGCCGGCCCCCCTCTCCCCCTGGGAGAGGGGTCAGGGGTGAGGGAACCGGGGGCGAAATCAGCCCCACCGTCATCGACCGCCCGCCCGTCCCCCTCTCCCCCTGGGAGAGGGGTCAGGGGTGAGGGCGGAACCGCCGTCAGAACATCCCCGTCGCCAACCGCGCCTCGTCGGACATCATGCTCCGGTCCCACGGCGGGTCGAAGACGATCTCCACCTCGGCCTCTTCCACCCGCGGCACGGCCAGGACCTTCCCGCGGGCGTCGGCGGCGATGACGTCGCCCATGCCGCAGCCGGGGGCGGTGAGGGTCATGTCGATGTCGACCCGGTAGTTGCCGTCTTCCAGCCGGTGGAGGTCGCAGTCGTAGACCAGGCCGAGGTCGACGATGTTGATGGGGATCTCGGGGTCGAAGACGGTCTTGAGCTGGTCCCAGACGGCCTGCTCGATGTCCTCGGCGGAGGCATTCTCCGGCAGCTCGGGCCGGGGCGGCGGTTCCTTGCCCAGGGCGTCGGCGTCCTTGCCGTCGATGCGCAGCATGTGGCCCTGGACGGTGACGGTGAAGCTGCCGCCCAGGCTCTGGACGATGCCGACTTCCGCACCTTCCTGGATCACCACCTTGTTGCCGGCGGGGATCATGATGGCCTCGGTGTCGCGGTCGAGGACGACGGTTTCCTGCACGTTCATCATGGCTCGAGCTCCGTCGAGATTTCGCGTTTTTCCGGTGCCTCCAGCGCGGTGCGCAGGGCCTGCCAGGCCAGCGAGGCGCACTTGATGCGCGCGGGATAGCCGCATACCCCGGAGAGTGCCTCCAGCTTGCCCAGGTCGCCCCCCGGGCCGCGGCACTCGCCGGTCATCAGGTCGTGGACCCGCGTGAACAGCGAACGGGCCTCGGCCACGGTGAGGCCCTGGATGGCCTCGGTCATCAGCGAGGCGGAGGCCATGGCCAGGGCGCAGCCCTCGCCCTGGAAGCCCGCGGCGGCGATGCGGCCGTCGCGGACGTCGATGTCGAAGGTCAGCCGGTCCCCGCACAGGGGGTTGTTGCCCTCGACCCGGCGTGTCGCCCCGGGCAGGGAACGGAAGTGTCGCGGGCGGCGCTTGTGGTCCAGGATGATCTCCTGGTGAAACGCCTCCAGCTCCATCAGCCGAGGACCTCCCGGGCGAAGGCCAGGGCCTTCACCAGCCGGTCCACCTCCTCGAAGGTGTTGTAGAAGGCCAGCGAGGCGCGGGTGGTTCCCGGCAGGCCGAGGAACTGCATGGCCGGCATGGCGCAGTGGTGGCCGGTGCGCACGGCCACGCCCTGGTGGTCGAGGATGGTGCCCATGTCGCCGGGGTGCATGTCCTCCACGACGAAGGAGAGGACCGCCGCCTTGCGCGGGGCGGTGCCCACGATGCTCAGCCCTTCCACCGATTCCAGGGCCTGGGTGCCGTAGGCCAGCAGTTCCTGTTCGCGGGCGGCGATGCGCTCCAGCCCGACCCCTTCGAGGTAGTCCACGGCCGCGCCCAGGCCGACCGCCCCGGCGATATTGGGCGTGCCCGCCTCGAAGCGAAACGGCAGTTCGTTGAATTCCGTGCCCTCGAAGCTCACCGTGCGGATCATGTCCCCGCCGGTCTGGTAGGGCGGCATGGTCTCCAGCAGGGCCTCGCGGCCGTAGAGGACGCCGATGCCGGTGGGGCCGTACATCTTGTGGCCGGAGAAAACGTAGAAGTCGCAGCCCAGCGACTGCACGTCCACGGGGGCGTGCGGGGTGGCCTGGGCGCCGTCGAGCAGCACGGGGATCTCGCGCGCGTGGGCGGCCTCGACGATCCGCTCCACCGGGTTGATGGTGCCGAAGACGTTGGAGACGTGGACCACCGACACCAGGCGCGTGCGCTCGTTGATCAGCCCGTCGAGGTCGGCGAGGTCGAGCTCGCCGGTCGCGGTCATGGGGATCACGCGCAGCGTCGCCCCGGTGCGCTCGCAGAGCTGCTGCCAGGGGACGATGTTGGCGTGGTGCTCGAGGTGCGAGACCAGGATCTCGTCGCCCTCGCGGAGGCGCTGGCCGAAGCTCGCGGCCACCAGGTTGATGGCCTCGGTGGCGCCGCGGGTGAAGACCACCTCGCGGCTCGAGCCCGCGTTGATGAAGCGGCGGACCTTCTCCCGCGCGCCCTCGTAGGCGGCGGTGGCCCGGTCGGCGAGCGTGTGTACCGCGCGGTGGATGTTGGCGTTGTCCTCGCGGTAGTAGCGGGACACGGCCTCGATCACCGCGGCCGGCTTCTGCGAGGTGGCGGCGTTGTCGAGGTAGGCCAGGGGTTGCCCGTGGACCTGCTGCTGCAGGATGGGGAAGTCCCGGCGGATGGCCTCGATGTCCAGTGCGGGTCGCTCCGGCCGACGCTCCGGTGCCGCGGTCATACGAACTCCTTGAGCTTCTCGTTGTCCGGCAGGCGTCCCACGATACCCTGCTCCAGCTGCTCGCGCACGGGCTTGAGCGGGATGCGCGCGACCACCTCGTCGGCGAAGGCGAAGGTCAGCAGATCCTGGGCCAGCTCGGGGTTGATGGCGCGGGTCTGCAGGTAGTAGAGCGCGTCCTCGTCCAGCTGGCCCACGGTGGCGCCGTGGGAGCAGACCACGTCGTCGGCGTAGATCTCCAGCTCGGGCTTGGTATCCACCTCGGCGTCCCGCGACAGCAGCAGGTTGTCGTTGGACTGGTGCGCCTCGATCTTCTGTGCATCCTGCGCCACCAGCACCCGGCCCTTGAACACCCCGCGGCCATGGCCGGAGAGCACGCCGCGATAGACCTCCTCGGAGGTGGTGTGGGGCGCGGCGTGGTGGATGCGGGTGTGAGTGTCCATGTGCTGGCGCCCGGTGGGCATGAACAGGCCGTTGAGGAAGGCATGCGCGTCCTCGGCCCCCAGCCGGGTGTTGATGTCGGCCCGCGCCAGGCGCCCGCCGAGGTTGATGTTGTGGGAGGCGAACTGGCTGCCCCGGCCCTGGTTCACGTGCACGCCGGCGACGTGATAGCCGCGGTGGCTCTCGCGCTGGATGCGGTAGTGCTCCACGCGGGCGTTGTCGGCGACGTCGATCTCGGTGACCGCGTTGGTGAAGTTGGCCGCCTCCGGCTGGCCGACGTACTGCTCGATCACCTCCACCATGGCGCCCATGCCGGCGCTGACGAAGACCCGCGGGTGGCAGACCACCGGCTCGGGCTCGGCGGTGGAGACGAACAGCAGCCGCACGGGCTTGTCCACCTTGGTCTCGGCGGGGACGTCGATGAAGGCGCCCTGCTCGACGAAGGCGGTGTTGAAGGCCGCGAAGCTGGAGTGTTCGAAGGTGGCGATCTCGCCCAGGCGGTTCTCCAGCCGCTCGGGCATCTCCCGCAGGGCCTCGCCCAGCTCGCGTACCTGCACGTCCCCCGGCAGGTCGCCCACCGAGGAGAGTTCGGGGGCGAAGCGGCCGTTGACGAACACCAGGTCGATCAGGTCCAGCTCGCCCAGGCTCCATTCCAGCAGATCCGGGGGCGCGACGCGGGTCCCGGCCTCGCCCGCCGGCTGGAACACCTTCCGGGCGATGGGCCGGACGTTGGTGTATTTCCACTCCTCGTGGCGCGGATCGGGGAAGCCGGCGCCGGCGAAGACCTCCGCCGCGGCGCGCTTCTTCTCCATCAGCCACTCGGGCAGCGCCTCGGTCCAGGCGGCACGGTCCGCCTCGAAGCGCTCCAGGTAGACGGCTCGTGATTCTTGCTTGGCGCTCATGCCGCTGCCTCTTCCAGTACCCATTGGTAACCGCGTTCCTCCAGCTCGAGGGCCAGGCTCTTGTCGCCGGACTTGATGATGCGGCCATCGGAGAGGACGTGCACGAAGTCCGGCTCGATGTAGTTCAGCAGGCGCTGGTAGTGGGTGACCATGACGATGGAGCGGTCCTCGGCACGCAGGCTGTTCACGCCATCCGAGACCACCTTCAGCGCGTCGATGTCGAGGCCCGAGTCGGTCTCGTCGAGGATGGCGAGCCGCGGCTCCATGATCAGCATCTGCAGGATCTCGTTGCGCTTCTTCTCGCCGCCGGAGAAGCCCTCGTTGACCCCGCGGTGCAGAAAGCTCTCGTCCATGTCCATGATCCGGAGCTTCTCGCGCACCAGCTGGAGGAATTCGAAGGCGTCCACCTCGGGCTCGCCGCGCTTCTCTCGCAGGGCGTTGTAGGCGGCCTTGAGCAGGTAGACGTTCTTCACGCCCGGGATCTCCACGGGATACTGGAAGGCCAGCATCAGGCCGGCGAGCGCGCGCTCGTCGATGTCCATGTCCAGCAGGTCCTCGCCGCCGAAGCGGACCTCCCCCCGGGTGACCTCGAAGCCCTCGCGGCCGGCGAGCACCTGCGACAGGGTGCTCTTGCCCGAACCGTTGGGGCCCATGATGGCGTGCACCTCGCCGGGATTGATCTCCAGGTCGATGCCCTTGAGGATCGGCTTGCCGTCCACTTCGGCGTGCAGGTCCTTGATGCTCAGCATGCTCATTGAAACTCTCCGAAATACGCTTGCCATTCTGTGATCGGTCGTCCGCGGCGGATCAGCCCACCGAGCCTTCCAAGCTGATCTCCAGCAGGGCCTGGGCCTCCACGGCAAACTCCATGGGCAGTTCGCCGAAGACCTCCTTGCAGAAGCCGTTGACGATCATGTTCACGGCGTCCTCCTCGGAGATGCCCCGCTGCTGGCAGTAGAAGATCTGGTCCTCGCCCACCTTGGAGGTGGTGGCCTCGTGCTCCACCTTGGCCGTGGGGTTCTTCACCTCCATGTAGGGGAAGGTGTGGGCCCCGCACTGGTCGCCCATCAGCAGCGAGTCGCACTGGGTGAAGTTGCGCGCGCCCTCGGCGCCCTTCTCCACCCGCACCAGGCCGCGGTAGGCGTTCTCGGCATGACCCGCCGAGATGCCCTTGGAGATGATCGTGCTGTGGGTATTCTTGCCCAGGTGGATCATCTTGGTGCCGGAGTCGATCTGCTGGTAGTTGTTGCCCACCGCCACGGAGTAGAACTCGCCGCGGGAATCGTTGCCGCGCAGCACGCAGCTCGGGTACTTCCAGGTGATCGCCGAGCCGGTCTCCACCTGGGTCCAGGTGATCTTGCTGCGATCGCCGCGGCACTCGCCCCGCTTGGTGACGAAGTTGTAGACACCGCCCTCGCCGATATCGTTGCCGGGGTACCAGTTCTGCACCGTGGAGTACTTGATCTCGGCGTCGTCCAGGGCCACCAGCTCCACCACCGCCGCGTGCAGCTGGTTCTCCTTGCGCATGGGGGCGGTACAGCCCTCCAGGTAACTCACCGATGCGCCCTCCTCGGCCACGATCAGCGTGCGCTCGAACTGGCCGGTGTTGGCCGCGTTGATGCGGAAGTAGGTGGACAGCTCCATGGGGCACTTCACCCCCTTGGGGATATAGACGAAGGAGCCGTCGGAGAACACCGCCGAATTGAGCGCGGCGAAGAAGTTGTCGGCCGGCGGCACCACGGTGCCCAGGTAGCGCTTCACCAGCTCCGGGTGGTCGTGCACCGCCTCGGAGAAGGAACAGAAGATGATGCCCTGCTCGGCCAGGCGGTCCTTGTAGGTGGTGGCCACCGACACGGAATCGAAGACCGCGTCCACCGCCACCCCGGCGAGCTTCTCCTGCTCGTGCAGGGGAATGCCCAGGCGCTCGTAGGTCTCGAGGAGCTTGGGATCCACCTCGTCGAGGCTCTCCGGCGCCTCCTCCTTGAGCTGCTCCGGGCTCTTGGGCGCGGAGTAATAGGAGATCGACTGGAAGTCGATGGGCGGGTGGGAGACGTGCGCCCAGGTCGGCTCGGTCATCTCCTGCCACTGGCGAAACGCCTGCAGCCGCCACTCGAGCATGAACTCGGGCTCTTCCTTGCGCCGCGAGATCTCGCGGACGATGTCCTCGTTCAGGCCTGGAGGCAGCGTGTCCTCCTCGATGTCGGTGACGAAGCCGTGCTTGTACTCGCGCTCGACAAGCTGCTCCATTTCCTCTTGATTGGTCGCCATCATTTACCTCCGCTCGCCTCGCGTACCGGGCGATCTTCAGACTGATCCGGGGCCGCCCAGTAGGTGACCGGCTGGGGCACCGGGCGGGACAGTTCTTCCAGCGTGATCCCCGACAGGGTGTCGCGGATCGCGTCGTTGATGCGTTGCCAGTGGGGCTTGAGCGAGCAATGCTCGCCCCGCTCGCAGCCGGCGCCTTCCGAGCTGCACTCGGTGATCGCCATGGGCCCCTCGATGGCCTCGATGATCTCGGTGACCGGGATGCGCGCCGCCGACCGCGCCAGCACGTAACCGCCGTTGCGCCCGCGGATGGAGCGCACGATACCCTGCCCCGCCAACAGCTTGAGCAGCTTGTTCACGGTGGGCTTGCCCACCCCGGTACGCTCCGCCAGGTCTGCCGCGGTGCGCGCTCCCGCCTCGCCGCAGGCCATCTCGGAAAGGATGACCACGGCATAGTCCGTGAGCTTGTTCAGTCGCAGCATTCGGCCGCCCCGCTTCGTGAATGTGGACGAAAATAGTCTCCTTTAAGGGCGAACACAACACCCAAATCCTGCGGGAATTGGCGGATTTTTCACTGGATTCGACCCCGTGGACGAACCGCGCGGCGGCGGAACGGCGCCGGCGAGGAGGACAAGGCGCGGGGATGCGCCGGGTAACCGGGGGTTCTCTCCAGGGCACTCAACAAACCAGAAGAGGCAATGAGATACCTCGGGCACCGCGCAGCGGCGTCCAGATCGGCTATCCCTGCCGATCTGTCGACCGATGCGTCCGGAACGCATTGGAACATCGCGGAGCGATGGCCCCGAAGGGGCGAGGCGCAGGGACGCGCCGAGTAACACGGGGTTCTCACCACGGCGCCCCAACACACCCCACAAACAAGACGGGCCC
>JAAZVP010000002.1 GCA_018623495.1 Halothiobacillus sp.
CCGCAGCGGGCCCTCGGCCATCTCACCCCGGTCCAGAAGCTCAAGGACTGGCAGGCCGGGCACCCGGAGTTATTCCGGAAGAAGGTCTATGATCAGACGGGTCTTGACACATATGGAACCCCCGGCGGGATGTCAAAACATTGTCACCCAAGGCCAGCGATCTCGGTAACGGCGTCCAGCTGCGGCTGAACGGCGGTGTCCTGCGCCTGCAGGGAACCGCCACCGGCGCCCAGGCCCCGGCCGAATGGCGCGTGGGCCAGCAGCTCCAGGCCCGGGTGCTCGCCCCCGCGCCCGACGGTGGCCTGCGCCTGGCCGTGGGCGAACGGGTCCTGGCCGCCGCCCGGGGCCCGGAACTGCAGCCCGGCCAGGCACTGACCCTCAAGGTCCGCAGCCTGGAACCGGGTCGCCCGCCGGTGCTCGAAGTCGCCGCGACACCGGGCACCACCCGGCTGGACCGCGTGGCCGCGCTACCGGAGCGCCAGCCGCCGGTCCACCTGGCCCGGCTGGCCGCCAGTCCACCGGCGATCGGCTGGTACCGGGGCCAGACCGTTGCCGCGCAGGTCCTGCCGGCCCCGGCCGGCGAGGGCCGGCTGGCCGTCGCCGGCCGGCAGCTGGTCACCGACCCCCTGCCCGGCCTGTCGAGCGGTCAGCCGGCCACCGTGCGCGTGCGCGAGCTGGCCGACGGCCGCCCGACACGGGTCGAGGTCCTGCCCCGCGGCCCGTCCACCGGCCCGGCGGCGGGGACCCCCAGGCCCGCCCCGACGGTCGGGGTCCGTGACCTGCGCCCCGCCCCGCTGCCCGCGGGCGTGGCCCCCGCCCTGGAGGGGCTGGGACGGATCCTGCCCGCGGCCGGGCAGCTGGTGCATGCCGCGGGCCTGCAGGAAGCGCTGGCCCGGTCGGGGCTGTTCCTGGAGCACGACCTCGCCCTGGGACGCGCACCCGAGGGGGATCTCAAGGCGCAGCTGCTGCGGATTGCCCAGCGGCTGCGCGCCGGGACGCCCGAGCCCGCCCCGGCAGGGAACGCCGAGCGCGGCACCGGCACGCCCCTGCGCCTGCTCCAGGAACTGCGCGGCAGCTCGGAAGCGGCCCTCGAGCGCCTCCAGGGCCAGCAGGCCCAGTCACTGGGCGGCCGCGAGTCGGGCCAGTGGGCGCTCTACGCCGACCTTCCCTTCCACCTGGGCGAGGAGACCCGCAGCCTGGGACTGCGCCTGCGGCGCGAGGGCGGGAGCGAGGATGGCGACGGGCTCTGGCGCCTGTCGCTGTCCGTGGACCTGCCGACGCTGGGACCGCTCACCGCGCGGGTCACGCTGCAGGGGAGCGTCCTGCACGTGCATTTCTGGAGCGAGCGCCCCGCCGCCGTGCGCCTGATCGACGCCCACATCGAGCGGTTGCAGGCCCGGCTGGCGGCAGCCGGGCTGGAGCCCGGCCAGCTCGCCTGCCACCAGGGCCCACCGCCGGCGTGGGATCCGCCGCCCGGCGACGGCCCGCGACGCGCGCTGCTGGACGAGAAGGCATGAGCGAGAAGAAGGATCCCGGGACCGAGCTGGCGGTGGCCCTGCACTACGACGGCGAGGGGGCACCCCGGGTGGTGGCCAGTGGCCGGGCGGAGCTGGCCGAGCGCATCGTCGCGCTGGCGCGGGAACACGACGTGCCGCTCGAGGAGAACCACGAGGTGGCGGCGGTGCTGGCGGAGCTGGAGCTGGGCAGCGAGATCCCCGAGGCGCTCTACCACGCCGTGGCCGAGATCCTGGCCTTCGCTTTCGCCCTCTCGGGGCGTCACCCGGATGACGTCGAGCGGGACGAACCCGGCGGGGAGCCGGGCAGCGTGCTCAGCCCGGGTTCTGGTGAAGGGTGACCAGCAGCTGGGCCTCGCTGCGCGAGAGGCCGAAATCCTCGACCAGGTCATCCACCGAGGCCCCCTTGGCCACCATGCGGATGGCCTGGGCATAGCGTCCCCCGTCACCGGATTCCATGCGCTCGAGGCGCTCGAGCTTCTCGCGCAGCTGGCGCAGCTCGCCCTCGAGACGCGCCAGCGTGCGGCCCATGCCCAGGGCGCTGGCCCGCAGGGCGGCGAGCTCCTTGCCGTCCATCTCGCCGGCCTCGGCGGCCGGGGGCGGGGGATCGGCGACCGCGGGCGGGCGCCGCCAGGCCAGCCAGGCCAGGACCAGGCTGACCAGCGCCACCAGCACCGCGAGCAGCGACAGCCAGAGCATCAGGCGCTCCGCTTCGCGGCCCCCTCGCGGGCGATGAGGCGCTCGACGTCGAGCAGGATCAGCAGGTTCTCGCCGGTGCTCACCACGCCCTGGATGAAGCGGCTGCCCTCGTCGTTGGAGGCGCCGGGAGCGGTGTCGATGGCATCGTCCGAGACCTCCTCCACCTCGGCCACGGAATCCACCACGATGCCCACGGAGTCCTCGTCCACGTCGAGGATGATGATGCGGGTGGACTCGTCGTAGGACTGCGGCGGCAATCCCATGCGCTTGCGGGTGTCGAGCACCGGCACGACGTTGCCGCGCAGGTTGATGATGCCGAGGATGTAGGGCGGCGCACCCGGTACCGGGGCGATGTCCACCTGCTTGAGCACCTCCTGGACCTTGAGCACGTCCACCGCGTAGGTCTCGCCTTCGATGGTGAAGCTCACCCACTGGGTGGTCGGGCCCTTGGGCGCATCCTCGTCGTTGCCGGCGGTGTCGTACTCGGCGTGTTCCAGCTGCTTGGCTTCTCTCGGGTCCATAGCGCCCTCCGCGGTCATGCCGGGCCGTCGAGGCCGGCCAGTTCGGTCAGGATCTGGTCGGGGTCGAGGATCCGCTGGCCATCGGCGGTGAGACCCGCGCCCCACTGCCAATCACCGCCCTGCCAGTCGACTTCGTCCACCGCCACCTGCACCACCTCACCCACGCGGTCACAGGTCAGCCCCCACATGCCCTCGTCGCCCACCAGCACGTGGCCGGCACCGCGGGCCTCGCCCCCGGCCGGGCCCAGGCGGCGGGCATCGGCCACCGGCAACCGGCCGCCGTTGCGCGGCAGGAAACCGGCGAGCCAGCCGGGGCCGCCGGCGGCGGCCTCGATCTTCTCGGCCGGCAGCACGGTCTGCAGCCGCGCCAGCGGCAACGCCAGCGTGGTCTCGCCCACCGTCACGGTGAGTGCCTGGAAGTCCTCCCCGGCCCACTCGGGCGGTTCCGCCGACGGGGCGGGCTCGGGGGCGGGCGAGACCGCGGCCGGGCCCTCGCCGGCTTCGGGCGCGGGCTCGGCGGCCGCCGGCGCCTCCGGGGCGACGTCCACCGACTCGGCCGCGTCGATCTCCGCCTCGGCGGGTTCCGCGGCCACCGGGTCGGCGATCTCGCCTTGCCCGCCCGGCACGGCCTCGTTGGCCGGCTCGGCGGCCTCGTCCACCGGGCCGATGGCGCCGGGCTGTTGCTTCTCGGCGGGCTCGTCGCCCAGCAGGGAGTCGATGTAGCGGGTGACCGCCACACCCTGGTCGAGTAGATGCTGTCGCTGTCTGCTCATCGTGCCGTCCCCGTGGCCGCGACACCGGGTTCATCCTCCTGGCGCAGGAGATACTCCAGGAACTGGCGATAGGCCTTCGCCCCGCGCGAGTAGGGCTTGAGGTCGGAGAGCGGGCGACCGGCCCGGCTGGCCTCGCGGAACAGCGTGTCCACGGGGATCACCGAGTGCCAGAGCTCCCGGGGATATTCCGACTTCAGCGATTCCAGCGCCTGGGGCGCGGCGCGCACCCGCCGATCGTACATGGTCGGCAGGATGGTGTAGTCGATCTCGCTGCCCAGCGAACGGGCCACCATGCCGATGGTGTTGATCATCCGGTCGAGCCCCTTGAGCGCGAGGAACTCGGTCTGCACCGGGATGATCAGGCGCTCGCAGGCCGCCAGGGCGTTGATCATCAGCACGCCCAGCATGGGCGGGCAGTCGATCACCGTGTAGTCGAAGTCGTCCTCGAGCTGGTCGAGGGTGCGGGCCACCACCCGGCCCATACCGTTGCGCGAACCCAGCTGGCGGTCGAGGGTCGCCAGGGCCGGGGACGCCGGCATCAGGGAGAGGTTCTCCGTGGCCGTGGGCTCGATCAGCTCGCTGGACACGCCGTGCGGGCTGGCAGGATCGAAGAGCGAGTAGACGCCCCGCTCCACGGCCTCGGGGTCGCGGCCGAAGTAGCTGGTCAGCGACCCGTGGGGGTCGAGATCGAGCAACAGGGTGCGGTAACCGCGCTTGGCCAGAAAGCCGGCGAGGGTCACGGCGGTGGTGGTCTTGCCCACCCCGCCCTTCTGATTGGCAACTGCCCAGACGTCCATCTGACTAACCTCCCAGCCGCTTGGCCATCTCGTCGAGAGACATGATGCTGTCCGCCAGCCCGGCATCCGCCACCGCGGCGGGCATGCCGTAGACCACACTGCTGGCCTCGTCCTGGGCCCAGATCGTCGACCCGGCCTCCTTGAGCGCGCGGGCGCCCTCGCGCCCGTCGGCCCCCATGCCGGTGAGCACCACCCCCAGCACGTCTCCGGCCAGGCTGCGCGCGGCGGTGGCGAAGGCCAGGTCCACGCTCGGCCGGTAGTGGTCGTCGGAGCGCGGCTCGCGCAGTTGCAGCCGCGGCGCCCCCGGCTTGCCGGTGACCAGCGTGTGGCGCCCGCCGGGGGCCACGTAGACGTGACCCGGCAGAAGGCTCTCGCCGTCCTCGGCCTCCTTGACCGCGAGCGGCAGGCTGCGGTCGAGGCGCGCGGCGAAGGCCTGGGTGAACAGGGCCGGCATGTGCTGTACCAGCAAGATCGGTGCCGGGAAGCTCGCGCGCAGGGTGTTGAGCACCCTCGGCAGCGCGGCCGGCCCGCCGGTGGAGGCCCCGATCACCACCAGCCGCGTGCCCGCGGGGATGCCCGGCTTCGACGCCCCGCCCCGGCCGGCGGGTGCGGCCCGCTCCGGGCGCGGCTGGGGCGCCGGCGTGGGCGCAGGTGACGGCGCGCGGACGCGGTGGGCGCCACTGATTTGACGGATCTTCTCCACCAGCGAGCGTTCCTGGCCGCCCATGCCGCGGCCCGCCTCGCTCAGTCGCTTGGGGAAGAAGTCGGTGGCCCCCGCCGCCAGGGCGTCCATGGTGGCCTTGGCACCGTCGACGGTGAGGGCCGAGAGCATCAGCACCCGCGTGGGCTGGCGACGCATGATCGCCTTGACCGCCGAGATCCCGTCCATGCGCGGCATCTCGACGTCCATGGTCACCACGTCGGGCCGCAGCTCCACGGCCCTGGCCACGCCCTGCTCGCCGTCGGCGGCGACGCCCACCACTTCCATGTCGCTCTCGGCCTCCAGCAGCCGGGTCAGCGCCCGGCGGAAGAAGGCCGAATCGTCAACGATCAGAACGCGTGTGGCCAAAGCCTCTCAACTCCTCGTCGTGGGGGTCAGGCCGCTCGCCGGCCGCCCCGGGCGTAGTGCCGGAAAAGGCCGGAGAGATCGAGGATCATGGCGATGTGTCCCTCGCCGGTGATGGTCGCGCCGGCGACGCCGGGCACGCCGTGGAGCAGCTCGCCCAGGGGCTTGATCACCACCTCCTCCTGGCCCAGCACGCGGTCGACCACCAGCCCGGCGATCTGGTTGCCCACCTGTACCAGCACCGCCTGGGGATCGTCCGCCTCGCCCGCCTCGGACTCGAGCGGGTCGGAGACCAGCCAGTCGCCCAGGTGGTAGATGGGCACCGCCCGGTCGCGCACGTTGATGGACTTCTGGCCGTCCACCACGTTGATCTTGCGGCCCTCGAAATCGATGATCTCGCTGATGTTGCCCAGCGGCATGGCGAACTTGCGGCCGCCGACCACCACCATCAGGGTGGGCAGGATCGCCAGGGTCAACGGCACCTTGATGCGCAGCATGGTGCCGCCGTTGGGCTCCGAGTCGATATCCACCGTCCCGGAGAGCTTGTTGATGGCGGTCTTGACCACGTCCATGCCCACGCCGCGGCCGGAGATGTCGGAGATCTCGTCCTTGGTGGAGAAGCCCGGCATCAGGATGACCTCGTAGCATTCCTGCTCGGTCATGCGCGCGGCGGCCTGCTCGTCCATCAGCCCCTTCTCCACTGCCTTGCTGCGCAGCTTTTCGGGATCCATGCCCTTGCCGTCGTCGCTGATCGACAGGAGGATGTGATCCCCCTCCTGCGAGGCCGACAGCTTGACCTGTCCGGCCCGCGCCTTGCCCTTGGCCTCGCGCTCGTCGGGCATTTCGATGCCGTGGTCGACGGCATTGCGCACCAGGTGGATGAGCGGGTCGGCCAGCGCCTCGACCAGGTTCTTGTCCAGGTCGGTGTCCTCGCCCTCCATCACCAGGTTGACCTCCTTGCCCAGCTGGCGCGAGAGGTCGCGGATGACCCGCGGGAAGCGGCCGAAGACCTTCTTGATCGGCTGCATGCGGGTCTTCATCACCGCCGCCTGGAGGTCGGAGGTGACCATGTCCAGGTTGGCGATGGCCTTGCTGATCTTGCCCTCTTCCTCGCGCGACTGGAGGGTGTTGAGCTGGTTGCGCACCAGCACCAGTTCGCCCACCAGGTTCATGATGGCGTCCAGTCGGCTGGTATCCACGCGGATCAGTTCCTGCTTGGGCTGGGCGGGCTTCTTGGCGGGCCTGGACTGGGCCCCGTCGCCCTTGGCGGGCGGCGCGGCCGCCCTGGCGGACTCGGCCCCGGGCGGGGCGGACTCGGGCTTTCTCGCCGGCGGCTCCGCCCTGGCCGGTGCCGGGGCCGCGGCGGCCTTGTCCCCGGGGCTGCCGGGACCCTTGCCCTCGCCGTGCAGGTTGTCGAGCAGCTGCTCGAACTCGTCCTCGCTGATCTCGTCGGAATCGGCGGGCGCCCTGGCGCTCTTCTCCGCGGCCGCCTCGGCCGGCTTGCCCTGGTGCTGGCCCTCGCCGTGGAGCTTGTCGAGCAGCTGTTCGAACTCGTCGTCGGTGATCTCGTCGGAGGCCGGCTGCTCGCCGGATTCACCGGCGGCCTGGTCGCGCTCGCGGGCGGCCTCGATGGAGGCCATCAGGTCGGGCTCGTTTTCCTCGTCGGCCGCCTCGGGCGCGGACGCTTCCCCGGCGGTCTCGCCGGCCTCGTCCTCGCCGTCACGCAGCCGCTCGAGCGCCCGCAGCAGGGACTCGGGGGCCGCCTCGGGGGGCTCGCCGGCCTGCAGGCTGGCGAACTGGGCGTTGAGGACGTCGAGGACCTCGAGCATGACGTCCATCAGGTGGGTCGTCATGCCCCGCTCGCCGTTGCGCAGCAGGTTGAAGACATCCTCCGCCCGGTGGCAGACCTCCACCAGCGGGTCGAGTTCGAGAAAGCCCGCCCCGCCCTTGATGGTGTGGAAGCTGCGGAAGACCGAGTTGAGCAGGTCGGGGTCGTCGGAGCTCTGCTCGAGGTCGATCAACTGCTGGTTGAGGCCCTCGAGCAGCTCGCCGGCCTCGACCAGGAAGTCCTGGAGGAGCTCGTTGTCCGCATCAAATCCCATGCCGCGCCCTCATGCTTGCTAGAAGCCCAGATCGGACAGCAGGTCGTCGACCTCGTCCTGGCTGCTGACCACGCCGTCCTCGGCCTGCTGTGCGGGTAGCACCGGGCCCTCGGCCTCGATGCCGCCCTTGCCTTTCGGCGCCTCCCCGCTCCGGGGGTTCACCTCGCCGAGCCGCTCGCCGGTGATCCGCAGCAGGTCCACCAGGTTTTCCTCCACCTCGCGGACCATGTGGATCACCCGGCCGAGCACCTGGCCGGTGATGTCCTGGAATTCCTGTGCCATCAGGATATCGGTCAGGCGCTCGGAAACTTTACGCCCGTCCCGGCCCAGCGAGCGCAGGTAGGGCTGGATCTGGCCGATCAGGTCGACCAGCTCCTCGTTGTCGGAGGTGTCGGCACGGGACTGCAGGCGGTCGAGCAGTTTCTCCGAGCGTTCCTGGAGCCGCTCGAGGTAGGGGACACTGCTTTCCACGCCGGCCAGCGTGCGGTTGGCGGCCTGCTCGGTGAGGGTGATGACGTAGTTGAGCCGGTCCTGGGCCTCGGGGAGATCGTCCTCGGCCAGGCGCACCAAGTGGTCCTCGAGACCGATGTTGGTCAGCGACTCGTGCAGCCGCCGGGTGATCGCGCCCACCTCCTCGAACAGCTCGCGGTCGGGCTCGCCGCCCATGGCGGCGAAGGCCTCGCGGGCACGGGTCTCGTCGCCGGACTCCATCGCCGCGTGCAGCTCGGCCACGCGGCGGCGGTTTTCCTCGGTGATGAACTGCTGCTCTTCACTCATTCGCGGCCCCTCAACCGGCTTCCAGGCGCTGGAAGATCTTCTCGATCTTGGTCTGCAGCGTCGCCTTGTTGAAGGGCTTGACCACGTAGCCGTTCACGCCGGCCTGCGCGGCCTCGATGATCTGGTCGCGCTTGGCCTCGGCGGTGACCATCAGGATGGGAATGTCGGCGATCGACTCGTCGGCGCGAACCCGCTTGAGGAGCTCGAGCCCGTCCATCCCGGGCATGTTCCAGTCCGTCACCAGGAAGTCGAAACCGCCCTTCTTGAGCATCGGGAGGGCGGTGGAGCCGTCGTCGGCCTCGCTGATGTTGTGAAACCCGAGGTCCTTGAGCAGGTTCTTGACGATTCGCCTCATAGTGGAGAAGTCGTCCACCACCAGGATTTTCATGTCTCTGTTCAAGGCAATCTCCCCCCGTCTATCGAGTGCGCTTTATCCAGTGTCTTTGCTCGCCGCCATGCCCTTGGCTTCGTCCACGCGGCGAAATACTTGAGCCGCCGGCTCCACCAAGGGCGAACCCGGCGGCAGGCGGCCACCCCTCGCCGGCCTCAGATCCAGTCGTCCATCCGCGCGCGCAGCCGTGCCAGTGCCTGGCTGTGGATCTGGCACACGCGCGACTCGGAAACCCCGAGCACCTCGCCGATCTCGCGCTGGTTGAGCTCGTCGGTGTAGTAGAGCGACATCACCAGCTTCTCGCGCTCGGGCAGCCCACCGATCTGCTCGGCGAGCGCCTGGCGGAACCCGGCTTCCTCCAGGGCCCGCTCGGGGGCCTCGGCCTCGCCGGGGATCTCCCGCGGCCGGCCGTCCCTGGTCACCGGCTCGTCGAGACTGTAGACCTGCGCGGTGGCCGAGTCGCGCACGATCCGCCGGTATTCGTCGGCAGCCACGCCCATCTCCCGGGCGATCTCCGCCTCGGTGGCATCCCGGCCGGTGCGCTCCTCGACCGCGCGGATGGCCTGTTCCACCTCGCGCCCCTTGCGGTGGACCGAGCGCGGCGCCCAGTCGGTCTTGCGCATCTCGTCGAGCATGGCGCCACGGATGCGGATCGAGGCATAGGTCGAAAAACTGGCGCCCTGGTCGGCGTCGAACTGCCGCGCGGCCTCCAGCAGGCCGATCATGCCCGCCTGGATCAGATCCTCCACCTGCACCGAGGAGGGTAGCCGGCTCACCAGGTGATGCGCGATGCGCTTGACCAGGTCGGCATGCCGGCTGATCAGGTCGTCGGCCCCGCCATTCTGTACGTTCGAGTACATCTGGTAGGCGTTCATCAGATCATCCCTCCGGTGGCGGCCCCGAACTGGATCAGGCGTTCGACGAAGAACTCCAGGTGTCCGCGCGAGGTCTGCGGCAGCGGCCACTTGTCGATGCGGCTGGCGACGTCCTCGAAGGCCTTGGCCGCCCGGCTGCCCGGGAAGGCCTCGATGACGGCCTTCTGGCGCTGGATGGCCTTGCGCAGCTGGTCGTCGCGCGGCACGGCCCCCAGATACCCCAGCGAGACGTCGAGGAAGCGGTCGGTCACCGCCGCCATCTTGGCGTACAGGCGCCGGCCGGCTTGGGGCGAGTCGACCATGTTGGCCAGCAGGTGGAAGCGACTGACGTCGTACTCGCGGGAGAGCACCTTGACCATGGCATAGGCGTCGGCGATCGAGGCCGGCTCGTCGCAGACCACCACGACAATCTCGTTGGCCGCGCGGGAGAAGGTCACCACGCTGTCGGAAATGCCCGCGGCGGTGTCCACCAGCAGCGTGTCCACGTCGAAGCGCAGGTCGCTGAAGGCACGGATCACGCCGGCGTTCTCCTGCGGCCCGAGTTCCGCCATGTGCTTGATGCCCGAGGCGGCCGGCACCACCTTGATGCCACCGGGGCCGTCGACGATGACGTCGTCGAGGGTGACGCTGCCGTCGAGCACGTGCGAGAGGTTGTGCTTGGGGTGCAGGCCCAGCTGCACGTCGACGTTGGCCAACCCCAGGTCGGCGTCCATCAGCAGCACCTTGCGGCCCAGGCGCGACAGGGCCACCGAGAGGTTGATGGAGACGTTGGTCTTGCCCACGCCCCCCTTGCCGCTGGTGACCGCCACCACCTTGACCGGCTTGGGCTCTGCCATGGTTCTCAATCCTGCTGCCTGATCCATCGGGAAACCCTGTTCGATTCCGGCTCAGTCATTCCTGCCCTCCCGGCCACCTGGGCGGCGCGGGCCCTTTCCGCCGCTCAGTTGGCGGGCATCGCCGATCGGCCACCACCGAAGGCCAGTGCGAGCACCTCGCCGTCGGCGCTTTCCGGCTCCGCGTCCGAGAGCTCGCAGGCGCGCTCCACCAGCCGCGCGGGACAGGCCTCCTCCAGGTCCTCCGGCACCCGCTGACCCACGCCCAGGTAGGCCACCGGCAGCCGGTGCTTGATCAGGGTCGCCAGAACGCCGCCGAGGCTCGCGGCCTCGTCGACCTTGGTTATGATACACCCCGAAAGGTTCACGCGGCGAAAACTGCGGGTGGCCTCGTCGAGCGCGGCGAGTTGCGTGTTGGCCGAAAGCACGAGGTAGGTGCGCAGCTCCGCGTGGACGTCCTGGAGGGTGGCGAACTGCTCCACCAGGCGCATGTCGCGCTGGCTCATGCCGGCCGTGTCGATGAGCACCAGGCGCCGGTCGAAGAGCCGGTCGAGCACGTCGCGCAGCTCGTGATGTCCCCCCACGGAATGGATGGGGACGTCGAGGATGCGGGCGAAGTTGCGCAGCTGGTCGACGGCGCCGATGCGGAAGTTGTCGGTGGTCACCAGCGCCACGCTGCCCGGCCCGTAGCGCATGATGTGGCGCGCGGCGAGCTTGGCCACGGTGGTGGTCTTGCCCACCCCGGTCGGCCCCACCACGGCCACCACGCCGCCCTGGTCCACCAGGCTGCGCTCCTCCCGCTCGAGGGCCTCGCCGAGGAGCTCGCGGGTCTCGCCCAGGGCCCGCTCGAGATCTTCGCGCTCGTTCACGCCGTCGGCCAGGCGCGCCGCGAGGTCGGTGCCCAGGCCCATGCCCATCAGCTGTTCGAGCAGGGCCGCGCGCAGCGGGTTCTGCCGGCTCATCTGGCCCCACTCCATCACCGACAGCTGGTTCTCCATCAGCCGGCGCAGGGTGGAGAGCTCGCTCTTGAGGGCGCTCACCTCGGCGCTCTCCGCAGCCCCACGGTTCCGCCGTGCGCGGCCCGGGCCCTCGGCGGCGCCCGGGCCCTCGTCCGCCGCCCGGCCGGCGCCGGCCGGACGGGTCGCACCCGCGGACCGGGCGGCCTCCGACGGCCCGGACGCCGCCTCGGCAACCGCCCGCAGGGAACTGGGGGCCTCGGGCTCGGGGCGGCTCGGCTGCGGCCGCGGCGACTCCACCGGCTTGGTGGCCGGGCGCCCGGCCGACTCGGCACGGCGTTGCAGCGCGGCATCATCCAGGTCCACGGCGGCGACGATCTCCACGCCTTCGGCAACCGGCTTGTTGGAGAGGATCACCGCGTCCTCGCCCAGGGTCTCCTTGACCTGGCGCATGGCCTGGCGGGTATCCGGTGCGGTAATGCGCTTGATGTTCATCAATCAGCCCTCGTCTGGATGCGCCGGGGATCAGGCTATTGCTGGACCTCTTCGCCGATGGAGGCCACCACCTTGATCTGCTTGTTTTCCGGCACCTCGTTGAAACTCAGCACGTGCAGCGCGGGGATCGCGTGGCGGACCAGCCGCGCCAGCCACTGGCGCAGGCCGGGAGCCACCAGCAGGATGGCCGCCTCCCCCTTGACCTCCTGCTGCTGGGCGGCCTGGGCCAGCGAGTCGTGCAGCCGCTGGGCCAGGCCCGGCTCGATGCCGACATCGGCTTCGCCCGCGCCCTGGACGGACTGAAGCAACAACTGTTCCAGGGACGGATCGAGGGTGATCACCGGCAGCTCCGGGCGCATGCCGTTGATGTTCTGCACGATCATCCGGCCCAGCGCCATGCGCACGGCGCCGGTCAACATGTCGGGATCCTGGCTGCGGGGCGCCTGCTCCGCCAGTGTTTCGGCGATGGTGCGCATGTCGCGGATCGGCACGCGGTCCTCGAGCAGGTTCTGCAGGACCTTGACCACCACCCCCAGCGAGAGGGTCTTGGGCACCAGGTCCTCGACCAGCTTGGGCGCCGACTCGGAAAGGCCGTCGAGCAGCTGCTGGGCCTCGTCGAAGCCGAGCAGTTCGTGGGCGTGGTCCTGGAGGGTCTGCGAGAGGTGGGTGGCGATCACGGTGCTGGCGTCCACCACGGTGTAGCCCAGCGCCTGGGCCTGGTCCTTCTGCGCGGCGTCGATCCAGACGGCGTCGAGGCCGAACGCCGGGTCCTTGGCGGCGATGCCGTTGAGCTCGCCGTGGACCTGGCCGGGGTTGATCGCCATCTCGCGGTCGGGATAGACCTCGGTCTCGGCGGTGGGCACGCCCATCAGCGAGATGCGGTAGGCGTTGGGTCCCAGCTCCAGGTTGTCCTTGATGTGCACCGAGGGCACCAGGAAGCCGAGTTCCTGGGAGAGCTTCTTGCGCACGCCCTTGATCCGCTGCATCAGCTGGCCACCCTGGTTGCGGTCCACCAGCGGGATCAGGCCGTAACCCACCTCCAGGCCGATGACGTCCACCGGCGGGACGTCGTCCCAGGTGAGTTCCTTGATCTCCGGCGGCTGCTCCTCGCTGGGGGCGGCCTCCGCCTCGGCGGCCGCCACCGCGGCCTGCTGGCGACGCTGCATGAGCAACCAGGCGGTGCCCGCGGCGATCGCGCCCAGGGTGAGGAAGGCGAAGTTGGGCATGCCCGGCACCATCCCCAGGCCCACCATGATGGCGGCGGTGATCATCAGCACGCGGGGATCGGAGAGCATCTGGCCGACCACCATGCCGCCCATGTCCTGCGGGGTGTTGGCGCGGGTGACGATGATCGCCGTGGCCGTGGACAGCACCAGCGAGGGGATCTGCGCCACCAGGCCGTCGCCGATGGTGAGCAGCACGTAGGTCCGGCCGGCCTCCCCCGCCGACAGGCCGTGCTGGGCCATGCCCACGATCAGCCCGCCGATGATGTTGATGAAAACGATCAGGATGCCGGCGATGGCGTCGCCACGGACGAACTTGGAGGCACCGTCCATGGAACCGTAGAAGTCGGCCTCCTGGCTGATCTCCGCCCGCCGTTCGCGGGCCTGTTCCTGGGTCAGCAGGCCGGCGTTGAGGTCGGCGTCGATGGCCATCTGCTTGCCGGGCATGGCATCCAGGGTGAAGCGGGCGCTCACCTCGGACACGCGCCCGGCGCCCTTGGTGACCACCACGAAGTTGATGATCACCAGGATGGTGAACACCACCAGGCCCACCGCGTAGTTGCCGCCGATGACGAACTCGCCGAAGGACTGGATCACCTGGCCGGCGGCGTCCGGCCCGGTGTGGCCCTCGAGCAGCACCACCCGCGTGGAGGCGACGTTCAGCGCCAGGCGCAGCAGCGTGGCCACCAGCAGGATGGTGGGAAAGACCGCGAAATCCAGCGGCCGCTGGGCATAGACCGTCACCAGCAGCACGATCAGGCCGAGGGTGATGTTGAAGGTGAACAGCATGTCCAGCGCCAGCGGCGGCAGGGGCACCACCATCATGGCCAGCATGGTGACCACGAGGAAGGGCACGCCCAGCCCGCCGAGGCGCAGGTTGCCGCCCTCGCCGCGCAGGGCGGGTGGAATCACGTCCGGCAACCTCATGCGCCGTCACCCCCGTCGTCTTCCCGCCAGAGCTCGTCGGGCACCTCGGTCTCGGGATCCGGGCGGGGCGGGGCCTGCTCGCCACTGTCACGCGCGGACTTGAGCTGGAAGATCCAGGCCAGCACCTGCGCCACCGCCACGTAGAGGTCGGCGGGGATCTCCTGGTCGATCTCGGTGGTGTTGTAGATGGCGCGGGCCAGCGGCGGGTTCTCGAAGATCTCCACGCCGTTGTGCTGGGCGATCTTGCGGATCTGGAGGGCCACCATGTCCTGGCCCTTGGCGACCACCACGGGCGCGCCGGCCCCCTCGGTGTCGTAGCGCAGGGCCACGGCGTAGTGGGTGGGGTTGGTGATGACCACGTCGGCCTCGGGTACGGCCTCCATCATCCGCCGCTGGGTCATCTCGTGCTGCATCTGGCGGACCTTCTGCTTGACCTCGGGCTTGCCCTCGGTCTCCTTCATCTCGTCCTGGACCTCTTGCAGGGTCATCTTGAGCTTCTGGGTGTGGTCCCAGATCTGGAAGGGCACGTCCACCGCGGCGATCAAGGCCAGCGAGGCGGCCAGCACCACGAACACCGTGGCGAAGATCTTCGCCCCGTGGACGATCGCCTCCCGCGGCGCCTCGTAGCCGAGCATCAGGATCTGCTCGTCGAAATGGAAGAACAGCGCCACGCCCACCCCGCCGATGATCACGAATTTCGCCAGGGCCTTGAACAGCTCCATGCCGGCGCGCGCGGAGAACAGCCGCTTCATGCCCTGGATGGGCGAGATGCGCTCGAGCTTCGGTGCCAGCGCCTGGGGCGAGAAGCTCCAGCCGCCCAGCGCCAGGGGCGCGAGGATGGCGACCACGGTCATCAACAGCAGGAAGGGGCCGGTGATCTCGAGCACCGCCAGCAGCCCCCGGCCGATGAAGCGGTAGACGGTGGCGGTGTCAAAGACCTGTTCCCGGCTGGGCTGGAACGCCATTTCCATGACGCCCGTGAGCCCGGCGAACATGTCGCGGGCCATGAACCACATGCCCACCGCCGCCACCAGGGTCACGGCCATGGTGTTGAGCTCGCGCGAGCGGGCAATCTGGCCCTTTTCGCGCGATTCCCGCAGGCGTTTCGGTGTTGGCTGTTCTGTCTTTTCCTGACCGTTTTCCGCTTCCGCCACGGCTCACTCCCCGATCATTCGACGGGCGAATTCGAAACCATCCGTGAGCAGACCATGAAAGATTGGTGCCAACGACGGGATCGACAGGTAGAGAATGAACAGGCCCACCAGCAGGGTCATGGGGAAGCCCACCGAGAAGATGTTGAGCTGGGGCGCGGCGCGCGTGATGATGCCCATGGCCAGGTTCACCAGCAGCAGCGCGGTGATCGCCGGCAGCGCCACCATCACCGCGCCGATGAACATGTGCCGGCCCCAGAGCGCCAGCTGGCGATACATGTCCGGCTCCGGGGCCGGCGCGCCGACGGGCAGGATGAGAAAGCTCTCGGCCACCAGCTGCATGAGCATCAGGTGGCCGTCGAAGGCCATGAACAGCAACGCCGCCACGGTGGTCAGGAACTGACTGACCACCGGCAGGCTGACGCCGTTCTGGGGATCCACCACCATGGCGAAGCCCAGCCCCATGGTCATGGCGATGTTCTCGCCGGCCACCGCCAGCACGCCGAACACCAGCTGGAGGATGAAGCCCATGGCCGCGCCGATCAGCACCTGGTGGATGGTGATCAGCACCCCCTCGGCGGAGAAGGCGTTCACCGCCGGCATGGGCTCGAGCACGGGAACCAGCAGGATGGCCACCAGCGCGGCGAGGAAGATGCGCACCCGCGCCGATACCAGCTGGGTGCCGAACAGCGGCACCACCATCAGCATCGCGCCGATGCGCACGAACGGCCAGAAGAACTGGGCCACCCAGGCGGTGGCCTCGGCCATGGTCACCGTGTACATGGCGTGCCACCCCGTGCCGTCATCAGCCCACCAGCGACGGAATGCGCTCGAACAGGCGCTGGGTGAAGTCCAGTATCAGCCGCAGCATCCACGGGCCGGCCACCAGGATGGCGACCGCCACCGCCAGCAGCTTGGGGATGAAGGAGAGCGTCATCTCGTTGATCTGCGTGGCCGCCTGGAACATGCCGATCAAAAGGCCCACGGCCAGCGCCGTGAGCAGCAGCGGCGCGGCCAGCAGGACCATCACGGTCAGCGCCTGGCGGGCGATGTCGATCACGGTATCGGGCGTCATCGCGCTCCTCCCTGCCCCTCAGCCACCGGCATAGAAGCTCGAGGCCAGCGTGCCCATGATCAGCGACCAGCCGTCCACCAGCACGAACAGCATCAGCTTGAACGGCAGCGAGACGATCATCGGCGAGAGCATCATCATGCCCATCGACATCAGCACGCTGGCCACCACCAGGTCGATGATCAAGAACGGGATGAAGATCAGAAAGCCGATCTGGAAGGCGGTCTTGAGCTCCGAGGTGACGAACGACGGCATCAGCACGGTGAAGGGCACGGTCTCCGGCGACTCGAAGGAGTCGTAGCCGGCGATGCGGCCGAACATGGCGATGTCGCTCTCGCGGGTCTGGCGCAACATGAACTCGCGAAACGGCTGGCGGACCTCGGCCATGGCCTCTTCGGCGCCCATCTCCTCGTTGAGGTAGGGGGCCATGCCGTTGCTCCAGGCGGTCTCGAACACCGGCGACATGATGAAGATGGTGAGAAACAGCGCCAGCCCCAGCAGGATCTGGTTGGAAGGGGTCTGCTGGGTGCCCAGCGCCTGGCGCAGGATGGCGAGCACGACGATGATGCGGGTGAACGAGGTCATCATCAGCAGCAGTGCCGGCAGCAGGGTCAGCACCGTCATCAGCACCAGGATCTGGATGCTGAGCGAGTAGCTCTGCCCGCCGTCGGCGAGATCCTCGACGGTCACCGCCGGCAGCCCGGGCTGCGCCGCGACCACCCCGGGCAGCAGGCCGGCCAGCAGCGCGAGGAGCCACGACCAGCGGCTCATGACCCCCTCCGCCGGCCCAGGGCCTCGTTGAGCCGCGCGGCGAAAGCGCCGCTCTCGGCGCCGCCGCCCTCGGGGACCTCGATGGGCCGCTCGAGCACGTGCAGGGTGTCGATGCGCGAGGGCGTGATCCCCACGAGCAGCTGCTCGTCACCCACCTGTACCAGCACGATCCGCTCGCGGGTGCCCACGCTGATGCCGCCCAGGATCCGGAGCTGGCCACCGAGCCCGCCCTGCAGGAAACCGCCCCCCCGGCGGACCAGCCAGGCCAGCGCCAGTACCAGGGCGAGCACCAGCAGCAGGCCGAGGGTGAGCTTGACCAGGTAGCCGCCCTCCAGCGGCTCGACCCCCTGGCCGCCCGCCTGGGCCAGTACCGTGGCCGGCAGGCTGGCCGCCAGGACCGCCCCGGCGCGCAGGGCCTGTTGCGCGAAACTCATGGGTTACTTCAGCTTCTTGACGCGCTCGGCCGGGCTGATCACGTCGGTCAGCCGGATGCCGAACTTCTCGTTGACCACCACGACCTCGCCCTGGGCGATCAGCGTGCCATTGACCATCACGTCCAGCGGTTCGCCCGCCAGCCGGTCGAGCTCGACGATCGAGCCCTGGCTGAGCTGGAGCAGGTTGCGGATGTTGATGCGCGAGCGGCCGATCTCCATGGAGATGGTCACCGGGATGTCGAGGATCGCCGACAGGTCGAGATCACCGCCCTCGAGGTCGCCGGTCAGCTCGTCGGCCTGGTGGGGTTCGACGTCGTCCTTCTGCTCGGCGAGTGCCGCCGCCCAGATGTCGTCGGCCTCGTCACCCCCGCCTTCATCGCCCTGGGCCGCCTGCGCCTCTTCCGGCTCCTGCTGTTCTTCGTCGCTCATTGCTTGACTCCTGCGGCTTTCAACTCGTCGTCCTCGCCCTGCCGGCTCCGACCGCGGCCGGGCTCGTCACCGGCACGCCCGTCGATGCGCACCGCGTGGTTCTCCCCGTGGATCCCGTACTTGCCGTAGAACATCGGCAGCTCTTCCACCTCGAGGTAGACGTACTCGGGCATCTCGAAGCGGATCACGTCGCCCGGCTGCATGTTGAGCAGGTCGCTCACCTGCAGCTCCACCTTGGCCAGCGTGCTCGAGACCTCCACCTCCGCGGTGGCCAGCTCCCGGCGCAGGGCCTTGCTCCAGCGCTCGTCGATCTCCAGGCGCTCGCTCTGGACACCCGCCTCCAGCTGGTCGCGGATGGGCTCGATCATCGAGTAGGGCATGGCGATGTGGAACGCCCCTTCCCCGCCCTCGAGCTCGACGGTGAACTGGCAGACCACGATGATCTCCGAGGGGCTGATGATGTTGGCCAGCTGGGGGTTCATCTCGTGGCCGCTGACCTCGAAGTCCAGCGACTTGACCGGCTCCCAGGCCTTCTTCAGGTCGGTGAAGGCGAGATCGAGCATCTTGTCGTTGACACGCAGCTCGGCGGAGGTGAACTCCCGGCCCTCGATCTTGGCGTGGCGCCCCTGGCCACCGAAGAAGTTGTCCACCACCAGGAAGAGCAGCTTGGAGTCCACCATCACCAGCGCCGTGCCCCGCAGCGGCTTCATCTGCACCAGCGTCAGGCTGGTGGGCACGAACAGGGTGTTGATGTATTCCGAGAACTTCATCATCTCCACCCCTTCGATGGAGATCTCGGCGGCCTTGCGCAGCATCCCGAACAGCGAGATGCGGAAATCCCGGGCGAAGCGCTCGTTGATCATCTCCAGGGTCGGCAGCCGGCCCCGGATGATGCGCTCCTGGCTGGTGAAGTCGAACGGCTGGGCCCCTTCGCGCGGGCCCTCGTCGCTCTCGGTCTCGACGTCGCCGCCGTCCACCCCCGAGAGCAGGGCATCGATCTCGTCCTGAGATAGGATGTCACTCTGCGCCATGGCCCGGCCCGTCCCGTTACTGCATCACGAAGCTGGTGAAGTAGACGGCCTCGACCTCGCCGTCCACCCCGTGCTTCTCGAGGATCCCGGTCAGCTCCTCCTTGACCGCCGCCCGCAGCTGCTCCTTGCCCTGGCGCGTGCGGAGTTCCTTGGCATTCTGCTGCGAGAAGAGCAGCAGCAGGTTGTTGCGGACTAGGGGGTCGTGGGTCTTGAGCGCCTCGACCACCTTCGGTTCGCGGGTCATCACCTGCACCGCGAGCTGCATGTAGCTGGCCGCGCGCGGGTCCTGGAAATTGACCGTGAACTCGGGCTTGAGCGGGTAGTAGATCGCCGGGGCCTGCTTCTCTTCAGCGGGCTTTTCTGCCGCGCCCTCCTCCTGCTGCTGCGGCTCGGCGGAACCACCGATGACGCCCGTGAAAAAGAGCGTCCCCACCACCGCCCCGACGAGGATCACCACCACGCCGACGATGATCAGGATCAGGGGCAGTCGGGACGACTTCGACTCTTCGGTTTCCTCGGCCATCGGTTCGCTCCTGGCGGTAGGCGGGTGATTGTTCGGCTAAAGGCGCCCCGCGGCGGGACGGCAGGCCTATTATGGCGATACCCGGGCCGTCTTGAAATACCGATTACCGGGCCAGCTCCACCCGGTTGCGACCGCCGCGCTTGGCGTCGAGCAGCGCACGGTCGGCGCGCTGGAAGAGCGTGTCCACGCAATCACCCGGCCGCGACTCGGTCACGCCCAGCGACAGCGAGATCAGGATGCGGGTGTTGCCCATGACCAGGGGACGCTCGGCCACGCGCCGCCGCACGCGGTCGGCCACCCGCACCGCGCCCTCGCCATCACTGCCCGGCATGACCACCACGAACTCGTCACCACCGAAGCGAAAGACCAGGTCGGTCTCGCGCAGGGCCTGGCTCACGTTGTCGGCCACGGCGCGGATCACCTCGTCGCCGATGTGATGCCCGAAATCGTCGTTGATGCCCTTGAAGCGGTCGACGTCGAGCACCAGCAGCGAGAGCGGCACGCTCTGGCGCTCGCTCAGGGAGAGCTCGCGCTGGACACTGCTTTCCAGCGTGCTGCGGTTGAACACCCCGGTGAGCGAGTCGCGCGTGGCCTGGGTGATGGCCTCGCGATAGCGCAGCGCATTGCGCAGCGGCAGCGTCAGCTGGGCGAGGAAGTGCTCGAGCTTGGCCAGCTGGCAGGCCTCGACCGGGCGACGGAGGCCGATCACCAGCTTGCCCAGGCACTCGCCGTGGATGGCCAGCTCGAACTCGCGGCGCTCGCCGCGGCCCTCGCCCACCACGCTCTGCGCCCCTTGTCCCGCGGGCACGAACCGCAGGCCGTAGTGCGGCACGTCGTCGTCGATCCAGTGCGAGAAGGTCTCCAGGACCTTGTCGACGTCCAGGTGTTCCTGGAGGGCCTGGGACAGGGAGAGCAACTCCCCGGCGACCTGCGAGTACTCCAGGGCCAGCGTCT
The DNA here is from genome assembly GCA_018623495.1 of Halothiobacillus sp. Classification (GTDB taxonomy): domain Bacteria; phylum Pseudomonadota; class Gammaproteobacteria; order JAAZVP01; family JAAZVP01; genus JAAZVP01. Next base: position 20,315 of record JAAZVP010000002.1, read on the forward strand.
GACGTCGGTGAGGCAACTTGACCGCGGAATTGCTGAACGTGGGAGTCATGGTTGACCGCCTCTGTCGGATATCGGGCTTGACCTCGACATGCGAGAGGCGTGCCAGGAAAGATCATCCCCCAACTTTCAGTTACTTGGAAACCAGAACAAGGGGCGCGGGGCAGGATCCATCGGGATTTTGACGGCCCCGGGGAAAGCGGGGGTCGCCCCTGGTGTCGAAATTCCGTCAGCGGGCCGATCGAGGCTTTTCCGCCACCCGGTCGCGCAGGTAGACCGGCAGCGCCTCGGCCGCGTCGAGCGGGGCCTCGCCCGCGGCCAGGACCTCGGCCGCCAGCAGGGCCACGTCCACCGCCTGCGGTAGCCGCTCGCCCTCGATGCCGGTGACCGGCACCGGCAGGCACCCGGCGAGGGCCTCGCCATGGGCCGACCAGCCCGTACCCGCTGCCCAGGCCGCCGCCTCGCCCACGACGGTCACCTCCGCCGGGCCGCAGACACGCTCCTCGCCCAGGGCCTCCAGGCGCCCGGCGGTATAACGGAACTCGCCCCAGTAGACCTGCTGCATGCGGGCGTCGATGGCCGCGAGGACATGACCGGCGCCGCGCTCGCGCACCACACCCCGGGCCAGCGCCGCGAGGGTGGAAACCGGCATCACCGGCCGGTCCGCGCCCAGGGCGAGCCCCTGGATCACCGAGGTGGCGATGCGCACGCCGGTGAAGGCCCCCGGCCCCCGGCCGAAGGCCAGGGCATCCAGGGCGGACAGGGCAATGTCTGCCTCCGCCAGCAGGGAGCGCACCATGGGCAGGATCCGGGCGGCATGGCCGCGCGGGGCCACCTCGAAACGGGCCCGGGTCTCGCCGTCCTGGTGGAGGGCGGCGGAACAGGCCTCGGTGGCCGTCTCGATGGCGAGCAGTCTCATCAGGCCAGCTTGTCGTCGGCGACGTGGTAGTCGGGGTCGTCGTAGCTGACCTCGATCATGTCGCGCGCATTCTCCAGCAGCTGGTGACAGTCGGGGCTCAGGTGGCGCAGGTGGAGCGACTTGCCCGCCCGGCGGTAGCGCGAGGCGATGGTGTCGATGGCCTCGATCGCGGAATGGTCCATCACCCGGCTGCGGCGGAACTCGATGATCACGTCGTCGGGATCCTTCTCCACGTCGAACAGGCGCTTGAACTCGGTGGTGGAGGCGAAGAACAACGGACCCTGGAGCTCGTAGACCTTGCTGCCCTTCTCGTCGATCCGGGTCTCGACGTGGATGTGCTTGGCCATCTCCCAGGCGAAGGCCAGCGCGGAGACGATCACGCCCACCACCACGGCGATGGCGAGGTCGGTGAACACCGTCACCACCGTGACGATCACCATCACCAGGGTGTCGGTGAGCGGGACGTTGCGCATCACCTTGAACGAGGTCCACTCGAAGGTGGCCAGCACCACCATGAACATGATGCCCACCAGCGCGGCCAGCGGCACCAGCTCGATCAGGCCGGAGAGGAACAGGATGAAGGCCGCCAGCGCCAGTGCGGCGGTGATCCCCGAGAGGCGGTGCAGGGCCCCGGAGTTGATGTTGATCATGCTCTGGCCGAGCATGGCGCAGCCGCCCATGGTGCCGAACATGCCGGCGGTGCAGTTGGCCACGCCCTGGGCCATGCACTCACGGTTGGACTGGCCGCGGGTGTTGGTGATGTCGTCGATCAGGTTGAGTGTGAGCAACGACTCGATCAGGCCGATGGCGGCGAAGATCACCGAGTACGGCAGGATGATCCAGAGGGTTTCCAGGGTGAAGGGCACCGCGGGGATGTGGAACTCGGGCAGCCCGCCGCCGATGGCGGCCATGTCGCCCACCGTGCGCGACTCGAGACCGAGGCCGATCACCACCAGCGTGGTGGTTACCACCGCCACCAGCGAGGAAGGCACGGCCTCGGTGAGTTTGGGCAGGAAATGCGCCACGGCCATGGTCAGCGCCACCAGGCCCAGCATGACCCAGAGCTCGCTGCCCTGCATCCACTGGCCGTGACCGGTCTGGAAATGCTCCAGCTGGGCCAGGAAGATGACGATCGCCAAGCCGTTGACGAAGCCCAGCATCACCGGCTGGGGCACCATGCGCATGAACTTGCCCATGCGCAGCACCCCGGCGCCGATCTGGATCACGCCCATCAGCACCACCGCGGCGAACAGGTACTCCACCCCGTGCTCGGCCACCAGGTGCACCATGACCACCGCCAGCGCCCCCGTGGCCCCCGAGATCATCCCCGGACGGCCGCCGAGGACGGCGGCCAGAAGACCGACGATCACCGCGGCCCAGAGGCCGACCTGGGGATGGACGCCGGCGACGAAGGCGAAGGCCACCGCTTCGGGCACCAGGGCCAGGGAAACCGTCAGACCCGAGAGAATGTCGTCCTTGGCGTTGGCGACCTGGTGCGGATGCAGAAACATGGGCTCCTCGCGTCGATGGGGCTGGGGCACGGGCGGGCCACCCCGCGGCGATCAGGGAGCGCCCACCCGGAAGGTGGCGGAGTGTATCCAGTGGCCGACCCGGCTGCAACACGCGCCGGGGCAGCTCACTCGAAGAGCCCCTTGCAGAAGTTGATCAGCCCGTTGGTGGAGGCGTCGAACTCGTCCACCGGCGTATCGCCCTCGATCCGGGGCAGGATCTCGCCGGCGAGCCGCTTGCCCAGCTCCACGCCCCACTGGTCGAAGGAATCCAAGCCCCAGACGTAGCCCTGGGAAAAGATCTTGTGCTCGTAGAGCGCGATCAGCGAGCCCAGCGAACGCGGTGTCAGGCGCCGGTAGAGGATGACGTTGCTGGGATTGTTGCCGGCACAGACCTTGTAGGGCAGCAGCCGCTCGATGGCGGCCGCGTCCATCCCCTGGGCCTCCATCTCGGCCCGCGCCTCCGCCTCGCTGCGACCCATCATGAAGGCCTTGGCCTGGGCGAAGAGGTTGGCCAGCAGCATCTCGTGGTGGTTGTCCACCGGGTTCTGCGAGTTGGCGGCACCGAGGAAATCGCAGGGAACCAGGTGCGTGCCCTGGTGGATCAGCTGGAAATAGGCATGCTGGCCGTTGGTGCCGGCCCCGCCCCAGAGGACCGGCCCGGTGGCGTAGTCGACGCGCTCGCCGTTGCGGTCCACGCTCTTGCCGTTGCTCTCCATGTCCGCCTGCTGGAGATACTGGGGCAGGCGACGCAGGTAGTGGCCGTAGGGGTAGACGGCATGGGACTGGGCGCCGAAGAAGTTGCCGTACCAGATCCCCAGCATCGCCATGATCACCGGCATGTTCTCCTCGAGCGGCGCGTTGCGGAAATGCTCGTCCATGGCATGCGCCCCCTTGAGCAGCTGCTCAAAGTGGTCCATGCCAATGTAGAGGGCGATGGCCAGGCCGATGGCCGACCAGAGCGAGTAGCGCCCCCCGACCCAGTCCCAGAACTCGAACATGTTGGCCGGGTCGATGCCGAAGGCCTTGACCGCCTCGCGGTTGGTGGAGACGGCGACGAAGTGGCTCTTGATCGAGCGCGCGCCGGGGGCGTGCATGAGAAACCAGGAACGCGCCGTGCGGGCGTTGGCCATGGTCTCCTCGGTGGCAAACGATTTCGAGGAGACGATGAACAGCGTGGTCTCCGGGTTGAGCAGGCGCAGGGTCTCGGCGATGTGGCTGGGGGCCACGTTGGAGACGAAGTGCATCCGCGGGCCGTTGCGGCCGTAGGGTGTCAGGGCCTCGCAGACCATCTGCGGCCCCAGGTCCGAGCCGCCGACACCCAGATTGACCACGTCGCGGATCGGCTTGCCCGAGTAGCCCCGCCACTCGCCGTCGCGGACCTGGTCGCTGAACACCCGCATCTGGTGGAGCACCCGGTTGACCCGCGGCATCACGTCCTCGCCGTCGACCAGGATCGGCCGGTTGACCCGGTTGCGCAGGGCCACGTGCAGCGCCGCGCGGTTCTCGGTGAAGTTGATGGGCGCGCCGGCGAACATCCGCTGGCGGCCGTCGTCGAGACCGGCCTGGCGGGCCAGGTCCATGAGCAGGCGCATGGTGGTCTCGTCCACGCGGTTCTTCGAGTAGTCCAGGAGCATGTCGCCGACGGTCAGCGAGAAGCGCTGGAACCGCTGTGGATCCTCGCGAAACATGTCGCGCATGTGCCGATCGCGAATCTCCTCGTAATGGGCCTGCAAGGCCTTCCAGGCAGGCAGCTCCCGCAACTCGCTCATCGAATGACGCTCCCCTCGCTGTTCTTCGTCGCTCCAGTCAAGCATAGCCGCATCCGGGCGGCAGGCCCATGTGGCAACTCCGGCCTTTCAGTGGCAGAATTGCCGCGGCCCGCGGCCGCCGGCAACCCGAATGACGACGACTATAATGTGTGGGTTGTCCGCGGCCGGCTTCAACCGGATTCTAGAATCGCGATGTGACAATTCACTATCAGGGGCGCCGGCGCGGCGTCCCTGGCGCCGCATCGACCCGTCGCCCGCCCAGGGAATCCCCGAGGTGTTCGAATGACCGACAAGCAAAGCGAATACAATCCACAACGTGACAAGGAACTGCGCTCGCGCGTCAAGCTCTTCGGCAACCTCCTCGGCGAGGTACTGAAGGACCAGGCCGGCGAGCGCGTCTTTGCCGCCGTGGAGACCCTGCGCAAGGGCTTCATCTCCCTGCGCAAGGAGGAGGATCACGACAAGCGCCTGCGGCTGATGCGGCTGATCTCCAAGCTCGACGACGCCACCCTCACCCAGGTGGTCCGGGCCTTCGCCATCTACTTCAGCCTGGTCAACATCGCCGAGGAGGAGTTCCAGCACAAGCGGCGCCGTCGCCAGATCTCCAAGGGCGGCAAGCTCTGGCAGGGGTCCTTCGACGAGACCTTCCGCCTGTTCGCCGAGGAGGGCCTCGACGCCACCCAGGTCCAGGACGTGCTCGACCGGGCGGTCTACACCCCGGTCTTCACCGCCCACCCCACCGAGTCCAAGCGCCGCTCCATCATGGAGCTGCTGCGCCGGATCTTCGTCACCTCCACGCAGCTGGACAACCCCTACCTGAACAAGGAACAGGAGGCGGACCTGGTCGAGGAGATCCGCGGCCTCATCCAGGTGCTGTGGAAGACCAACGAAGTACGCCCGCACAAGCCGCGGGTGAAGGACGAGATCAAGTACGGCCTGTACTACTTCCGCAACAGCGTCTTCGAGGCCGTGCCGCGCACCTATCGCAACGTCGAGCGGGCCGTGGCCCGCATCTACCCCGCCGAGAGCCAGCAGCAGCCGATCCGCGTGCCCAGCTTCCTGCGCTTCGGCTCCTGGATCGGCGGCGACCGCGACGGCAACCCCAACGTCAAGCCCGAGACCACCGCCCTGGCCGTGCGCCTGCAGGCCCGCGAGATCATCCAGGAATACATCCGCCGGGTGGGCGAGCTGGGCAACGTCCTCACCCACTCTGCCAAGGTCTGCCCCGAACTCTCCGAGACCGAGATCGGTCTCGACCGGGACGCCGGCATCGTGGAAGAGGTCATCGGCGACAACCCGCGGCGCTACGCCGAGGAGCCCTACCGGCGCAAGCTGCGCGTGATGCGTTACCGCCTGGAGCGCAACCTCGCCTACCTCGAACGCCTGGTGGAAGGCGCGACCGGCGTCGAACGCCCGCGCAGCGCCTACCCCAGCGAGCGCGAGTTCCTCGACGACCTCTACGCCATCCACGAATCGCTGCTGAGCCACGGCGACGGCGCCCTGGCCAACGGCGAGCTCAAGGACCTCATCCGCCTGGCGGAAAGCTTCGGCTTCCACCTGCTCCACCTCGACATCCGCCAGGAGTCCACCCGCCACACCGAGGCGGTCACCGACATCCTCTCCCGGGTGGACCCGCAGGCCGACTACGCCGCCATGGACGAGGATCAGCGCCTGGAATACCTGGGCCGGGTGATCCGAGAAGGCGACCACCGCCTGCCCGACCTCGCCGAGCTGGACGAGGCCAACCGCGAGACCCTCGAGGTCTTTCGCGTGATGGTGGAGATGCGCGAGGAGATCAGCCCGCAGTGCTTCGGCGCCTACGTGATCTCCATGACCCACTCGGCCAGCCACGTGATGGAGGTCATGTACCTGGCCCACCTCTCCGGCCTGGCGGGCCGGGACGGCGAAAAGTGGCACTGCGCACTGGAGATCTCGCCGCTGTTCGAGACCGTCGAGGACCTGGGCCACATCGAGATCGTGCTCTCCAAGCTCCTCGACAACGAGACCTACCTCGAGCTGCTGCGCGCCTCCGGAAACCGCCAGGAAGTGATGCTCGGCTACTCCGACTCCTGCAAGGACGGCGGCGTGCTCGCCTCGGTCTGGAACCTCTACGAGGCCCAGCAGAAGGTCATCGAGCTCACCGACCGCCGGGGCGTCGAATGCCGCCTGTTCCACGGCCGGGGCGGCACCATCGCCCGGGGCGGCGCGCCCACCCACGAGGCGATCCTCGGCCAGCCGGCCGGCACCGTCCAGGGCCAGATCAAGTTCACCGAGCAGGGCGAAGTGCTGTCCTCCAAGTACAGCAACACCGAGACCGCCATCTACGAGCTGGGCATGGGCGTGTCCGGCCTGCTCAAGGCCAGCCGCTACATGGTCACCGAGAAGCCCGAGGACGAACCCGCCTTCCTCGAGGCCATGGAAGAGATCGCCGCCATCGGCGAGGACAGCTACCGCGAGCTCACCGATCGCACCGACGGATTCATCGAGTACTTCTACGATGCCACCCCGGTGACCGAGATCGGCATGCTCAACATCGGCTCGCGGCCCTCGCACCGCAAGAAGGGCGACCTCTCCAAGGCCTCGGTGCGTGCCATCGGCTGGGTCTTCGGCTGGGCCCAGGCCCGCCACACCCTGCCCGGCTGGTACGGCATCGGCACCGCCCTGCAGGAATGGAAGCGACGCAACCCCGACCGCCAGCACCTGCTGCGGGAGATGAACGAGCGCTGGCCCTTCTTCCACCTGCTGATGAGCAACTCGCAGATGTCGCTGATGAAGGGCGACATGACCATCGCCGAGGAATACTCCGACCTCAGCCCCAACCGCCAGAGCGCGCGGCACATCTTCGGCATGGTCCGCGACGAGCACGAGCGCACCGTCGCCGAGGTCCTCGACGCCTCGGGCTGCGAGGCCCTGCTGGACGTCGATCCGCACCTCGCGCGCAACATGCACCGTCGCGACCCGTACCTCGACCCGCTCAACCACATCCAGATCACCCTGCTCAAGCGCTACCGGGACGAGGCACTCTCCGACGAGGAGCGCGACCGCTGGCTCGAGCCCCTGCTGCGCTCCATCAACGCCATCGCCGCGGGCATGCGCAACACCGGCTGAGGAGCAGGTCGGTCCCAGGAAACCGCAAAGGGCAGCCCGTGGGCTGCCCTTCTTTTCATCACGGCCACGGTAGAAAGGTCCCGTCAAGAATGCGGCTTCTGCCCGGGGCCTTGCAGAGCCCGGGCCTGCCTACCGAGTCAGTGACCGCGAGCCGCTAATCGTTTTCCACTGCCAGGTTGTCGATCAGGCGGGCCCGGCCGAGGCGGGCGGCGGCGAGGATCACCCGCGCCTCGCCCGGCGCCGGCCGGGCGAGGTCACCGGCGCGGCGCACGGCCACGTACTCCGGCTCCAGCCCGGCCTCGGCGAGCGCGGCGCTGGCCGCGGCCTCGACGGAGGCCACGGGCTCGCCGGCCCGCAGGCGCTCAGCCGATTCCACCAGCACGCGGTGGAGGGCCGGCGCACGGCGGCGTTGCTCGGGGGAAAGATAGGCGTTGCGCGAGCTCATGGCCAGCCCGTCCGCCTCGCGCACGGTGGGCACGCCCACCACCTCCACCGGCAGGTCAAGATCGGCGACCATGCGCCGGATCACGCACAGCTGCTGGTAGTCCTTGCGGCCGAAAACGGCGACATCCGGGCCGACGATATTGAACAGCTTGGCCACCACGGTGGCCACGCCGTCGAAATGCCCCGGGCGGGCGGCCCCGCACAGGCCCTCGGAGACCCCGGGGACGTGGATGCGGGTGACCGTCTCGCGCCCGCGGGGATAGAGCACGCGCTCCTCCGGCAGGAACAGGCCGTCCACGCCCAGGGCCTCCAGTCGGCGTGCGTCCTGCTCCTCGGTGCGCGGGTAGCGGTCGAAATCCTCGCCGGGACCGAACTGCAGTGGGTTGACGAAGATGCTCACCACCACCCGCGGGCACTGGGCGCGCGCCGCCTCCACCAGTGCCAGGTGGCCTTCGTGGAGGTTGCCCATGGTGGGCACCAGGGCGACGCGCTCGCCCGCGTCGCGCCACTGGCGGAGCTGGCGACGGACCGCCGGGATGTCGTCGAGGCGTTCCATGGGATCAGTCGAAACCGTGTTCGTCGGCGGGAAAGCGCCGCTCGCGCACGGCGGCGACGTAGTCGGCGAGGGCCGCGGGAATGTCGTCGGCGCCGCGCAGGAAGTTGGCGGCGAACCGCGGCGGCCGGCCGGGGGTGAGGCCGAGGACGTCGTGGCTGACCAGTACCTGGCCATCCACCTCCGCGCCCGCACCGATGCCGATCACCGGGATGTCCAGGGCGGCGGTGATGCGTGCCGCCAGGGTCCGGGGCACGCACTCCAGGATCAGCAGGTCGGCCCCCGCGGCCTCCAGCTCCCGGGCGTCGGCCAGCATCCGCTCGGCGGCCTCCTGGTCGCGCCCCTGGACCCGGTAGCCCCCCAGCTTGTGCACCATCTGCGGCTGGAGGCCCAGGTGGGCGCAGACCGGCACGCCGTGGTCCGCCAGGGCGCCGACCACGTCCGCCTGGCCACCGCCCTCCAGCTTGACCATCTGCGCCCCGCCCTCCTTGAGCAGGCGGGCGGCGGTCGCCAGGGCCCCGGCGGGATCGGCGTGGCTGAGGAAGGGCATGTCCGCCACCCGCAGCGCCCGGCGGGAACCGCGGGCCACCGCCCGGGCGTGGTAGACGATGTCGTCCACGGTCACCGGCAGGGTGTCGGGATGGCCCTGCACCACCATGCCCAGCGAATCGCCCACCAGCAACACGTCCGCCCCGGCGGCCTCGGCGTGGTGGGCCACGCTGGCATCGTAGGCGGTGAGCATGGCGATGGGGCGGCCCTCGGCCTTCATGCGCCGCAGGGCGGTCAGGGTTACCGGCTTGTGGTTCATGGCGCCCTCCTCTGCCCGGCCTCCCCCTTCGCCGGGGCGGGTTCCAGGCGTTGCAGGCCGGCCGGCGGGCAGTCGGCGGCCAGTGCGGCCACCCGGCCCGCGCCGGGCACCTCCACGTCGGCGGCGATCTCGGCCAGCGGGTGGAGCACGAAGCTGCGCTCGGTGATGCCCGGGTGGGGAACGACCAGCTCGGGGGTGTCGATCACGCGATCCTCCACCAGCAGGATGTCGAGGTCCAGGGTGCGCTCGCCCCAGCGGCGGCCGCGCACCCTCCCGGCCTCGGCCTCCAGGCCCTGCAGGGCCCGCAGCAGCGCGGCCGGCTCCATGTCGGTGAACAGCTCGGCCACGGCGTTGACGAAGTCCGGCTGGTCCGGCGGGCCCATGGGCGGGCTGGTGTAGAGGCTCGAGCAGGCAGCCACCCCCGACCCCGGCAGGCGGTCGAGGGCCCGGCAGGCCCGGCGGACCCGCTCGGTGGGGCCATCGAGGTTGCTGCCGATGCCCACGAAGACCCGCATGGTGCTCAGTTGGCCTTCTTCTTCCGGCGCTTCTTGCGCGGCATCAGGGTCTTGTGCTGCTCCTCGGGCGGGAGCTCCTGGAGATCGGTCCAGAAGGTGCAGTCATCGGCGACGCCCGCCTCGCCGGCCCGCGCCCGCAGGCAGAGGAAGTCGTAGGCGGCGCGGAAACGGGGATGCTCCAGCAGGGACAGCGCCCGCTTGCCGCTGTGCTTGCGAAAGCGCGGCTGCAGGGCCCAGATGTCCTTCATCACCTGGGAAAAGCGCCGCGGGATGGCCGTGCTCTGCACCTGGGCGTCGGTGACCATGCGCCCGGCCTGCTGGATGGCCGGGGCCTCGGGCATGCCCTGCTCGCGCAGGCGCTCGGTCTCGCGGGCCACGTTGCCCCACAGCAGCGCCGCGTAGAGAAAGCCGGGATTGACGCCCTTGCCCTCGAGCACCCGGGCGTCGGTGTTCTCCAGCGTCAGGCTGACGAAACGGTGCACGTCGCCCTCGTCGCGCTCGATGGCCAGCAGCTCGTCGAGGTCGGGGAACAGCCAGGCCAGCAGGTCGTAGCGGCGCAACAGCTCGAAGGAGTTCTCGCCGTGGCCGCTCTGGAACAGCTTGAGCACCTCGTCGAACAGGCGCGCCGGGGGGATGTCCCCGAGCAGGAAACCGAGGCGGAAGATGGGTGCCTCGGTACCCTCCTCGATGCGGAAACCCAGCTTGGCCGCGAAGCGGATGGCGCGCAGCATGCGCACCGGGTCCTCGCGGTAGCGCACCTCGGGATCACCCACCATGCGCAGGCGGCCGTGTTCGAGGTCGTCCAGCCCGCCGGTGTAGTCGATCAGCGAGAAGTCGCTGATGTCGTAGTAGAGGGCGTTGACGGTGAAGTCGCGCCGCCAGACGTCCTGCTCGAGGGTGCCGAAGGTGTTGTCGCGCAGGATGCGCCCTTCCTCGCTGGCGTCCACGTCCGACTGGTCGCCGCGGAAGGTGGCGACCTCGATGATCTCGCCGCGGAAGGTGACGTGCGCCAGCCGGAAGCGCCGGCCGATGATCCGCGAGTTCTTGAACAGCTCGCGCACCTGCTCCGGCGAGGCGTCGGAAACCACGTCGAAGTCCTTGGGCTCGCGCCCCAGCTGCAGGTCGCGGACACCGCCACCCACCAGGCAGGCCCGGTAGCCGGCATCCTTGAGCCGGTAGAGGACCTTGAGGGCGTTCTTGCTGATATTGGCCCGCGAGACGGCATGCCGGTCGCGGGGAATGACGGGATTTGGGTTCGCCTGGTTCAAAAAATCCGATCCAGAGGTTTTCGGAAAGCCGGCATCATACCACTCTCGGCGCCACCCCGCATGGGGCCCGGGAGCCCCGCAGCAGCCGGGCCAGGCCCGCCAGGTCGTCCACCCGGACGTGCGGCGGCTCGATCTCCAATGGCCAGGCAGCGCCGCTGCGGTCCACCCAGGCCGACCACAACCCGGCCCGGCGGGCCCCGAGGATGTCGTGCTCGGGATGGTCACCGGCGTGCAGCGCCCGGTCCGGCGCCACGCCCGCCTCGTCGAGAACCCGGCGAAAGACCGCGGGGTCGGGCTTGGAGACGCCGAGGGCCTCGGAGGTCCAGGCGGCGTGGAAGTAGCGGTCCAGGCCGATGTGGGCGATGTCGGCGTTGCCGTTGGTCAGTGCCACCAGCCGGACCCGGCGGGAGAGCGTCGCCAGCGCCTCGGGGACGTCGGTGTAGCAGACCACCTGCTGGCGAGCCTCCCAGAAGACCCGGAAGGCGGCCTCCACCAGCGCTTCGGAGGCCGCCGGCCCCAGCAGCTCGCGCAGGCAGTTGCGCCGCAGGGCCGAGCGATCGAAGGCCAGCCCGGGGTGGGCCCGGGCGTGGGCCTTGCAGTGGCGCTGGAAGCCGGCCGCGTCGAAGCCGCGCACGCTGGCCGGGGCATGCGCGCACAGCCACTCGAACAGCCGCTGGTTGGCCCGGCCCAGCACCGGCGCGGCCGCCCAGAGGGTGTCGTCGAGATCCAGCGACACCAGCTCGATCCCGGCATCGGGCCAGGGCGCCCGCTCGCTCACGCGGGATCCTCCACCGCCGCGGCCTCGAGCAGCCGCCGGGTATAGGGGTGCTCCGGGGCGGTGAACAGCTCCTCGGTGGTCCCGCTCTCCACGACCCGGCCGTCCTTCATCACCAGCACCCGGTGGGAGACCGCCCGCACCACCCGCAGGTCGTGGCTGATGAACAGATAGCTCAGGCCGTGACGCTGCTGGAGGTCGTGGAGCAGGGCCAGGACCTGTTTCTGCACGGTGACGTCCAGGGCGCTGGTGGGCTCGTCGAGCAGCACCAGCCGCGGGCGCAGGATGACCGCCCGGGCGATGGCGATGCGCTGGCGCTGACCGCCGGAAAACTCGTGGGGGTAACGCTCCATCATCGCCGGCTCGAGGCCCACCTCGGCGAGCATCTCGGCGATCGAGGCGCGACGCTGCTCGCGGTCCATCTCCGGGTGGTGCACGCGCAGGCCCTCGCCGACGATGGACTCCACGGTCATGCGTGGCGAGAGCGAGGAGAAGGGGTCCTGGAAGACCACCTGCAGGTAGCGCCGCTGGCGCCGCAGGGCCCGGCCGCGCAGGCCGGTGAGCGACTCGCCGGCGAGGCGGATCTCGCCGCGGCAGGCCTGCAGGCGCAGCAGGCACATGCCCAGGGTGGTCTTGCCCGAGCCGGACTCGCCGACGATCCCCAGGGTCTCGCCCGGGGCCACGGCGAGGTCGACGTCGTCCACCGCCCGGACCTCGCCCACCCGGCGCCGGACCAGGCCCCCGCGACGGACGGGGAAGTGGCAGTTCAGCGCCCGCCCCTCCAGCAGGGGCTCGCCGGCCGGCGGGCGGTCGTCGGTGATCATCCGCTCGGGGGTGCTGGCCAGCAGCTGGCGGGTGTAGGGGTGACCGGGCCGCCGGAACAGGCCGGCCACCTCGCCCTGCTCCACCAGTTCGCCCGCCTGCATCACGCACACCCGGTCGGCGAAACGCCGCACCAGGTTGAGGTCGTGGGTGATCATCAGGATGGACATGCCGAACTCGGCCTGCAGCGAGTCCAGCAGGTCGAGGATCTGGGCCTCGATGGTGACGTCCAGGGCGGTAGTGGGCTCGTCGGCGATCAGCAGCTTGGGCCGACAGGCCAGCGCCAGGGCGATCATCGCCCGCTGGCGCTGGCCGCCGGAGAGCATGTGGGGGAAGGCGTCCACACGCCGGCCGGGCTCGGGAATGCCGGTCAGCTCCAGCAGCTCCACGGCCCGGCGGCGGGCGGCGGTCTTGCCCATCCCCTCGTGGAGCACCAGGGTCTCGGCGATCTGGCGGCCCACCGGCTGCACCGGGTTGAGCGAGGTCATGGGCTCCTGGAAGATCATGCCGATCTCGCGCCCGCGCAACCCGCGCATCAGCGACTCGGGCAGCCCCAGCAGCTCGCGGCCGTCGAAGCGGATCTCGCCGCTGGGATATTCCACCTTGCCGGGGTCGTGCAGGCGCATCACCGAGAGCGCGGTCACCGACTTGCCGGAACCGGACTCGCCCACCAGCGCCAGTTTCTCGCCCCGGCCGACGGCGAAGTCCACGCCGTGGACCACCTGGGAGCCGCCCTCCCCGTGGCCGAAGCGCACCCGCAAGTCCCGCACCTGCAGCAGCGGATCGCTCATGTGCGCACCCTCCGGCGCACGTCCAGCGCCTCGCGCAGCCCTTCGCCGATGAAGATCAGCAGCAGCAGCGTGCCCACCAGCACCACGAAGGTGGAGACCGACAGCCACCAGGCCTCGATGTTCTCCTTGCCCTGGGAGAGCAGCTCGCCGAGGCTCGGCGTGCTCGGCGGCACGCCCAGGCCGAGAAAATCCAGGCTGGTCAGCGCCAGTATCGCCCCGCTGATGCGAAACGGCAGGAAGGTGAGCACCGGCACCATGGCGTTGGGCAGCAGGTGGCGGAACATGATCGCCGGGGCGGTCACCCCCATGGCCCGGGCGGCGGTCACGTAGTCCATGTTGCGCCCGCGCAGGAACTCGGCGCGCACGTAGTCCGACAGCCCCATCCAGCCGAACAGCGAGAGCAGCACCAGCAGCAGCCAGATGCTGGGCTCGAAGATGGAGGCGAAGATGATCAGCAGGTAGAGCTCGGGCATCGAACCCCAGACCTCGATGAAGCGCTGGAAGAACAGGTCGAAGCGCCCGCCGAAGTAGCCCTGCAGGGCCCCGGCGAGGATGCCGATGCCGGTGCCGATCACCGTCAGCGCCAGGGCGAAGAGCACCGAGACCACGAAACCGTAGAGCAGGCGGGCGAGGACGTCACGGCCGCGATCGTCGGTGCCCAGCCAGTTGTCCGCCGAGGGGGGCGCGGGGTTGGGGTGCTCGACGAAGTAGTTGATGGAATCGAAGCTGTGGGGATTGGGCGGGTAGATCGCCCAGTTCCCGTCCGTGGTGATCCGCTCTCGGACGAACGGGTCGTGGTAGTCCGCCTCGGTCTCCAGCGGGCCGCCGAAGGCGGTCTCCGGGTAGCTCTGGACGATGGGGAAGTAGAGTTCGCCCTGGTAGCTCACCACCAGCGGCTCGTCGTTGGAGAGCACCGGGGCGAGCATGCCCAACACGAACAGGATGGCGAAGAGCCACAGGCTGTAGTAGCCGCGCTTGTGGGCACGGAAGCGCCGCCAGGCCTGGCGCTCCGGCGCGGCCGCCGGCCGCGCCCCGGTTTTGACTACCGCGGTGGGTCTCAAGGGCCCCTGCTCCCCGTTGGATTGCCGATCACGGAAGGTTACCAGCTTGGTGGGCGGTGCTGAACGTGGCCCATCATCCGCGCCAGCGCTCGGGCCGGGCCGCTTCCAGCCAGGGTTCGGCGGCGGCCCGCCGGGCGAGGTGGTCGACCAGCGCCTCCACCCGGCGTGGCCGGAAGCGCCGCCCGGTGGTGACCAGGTGAAACGGCGCCCCCGGCCCCTCCCAGTCTTCCAGCAGCCGCACCAGCCGGCCCGCCGCCAGGTCCGCTCCGCAGACGAACTCCGGGATCAGGGCGACCCCGCTGCCGGCCAGCGCCAGCCGGCGCACCAGGTTCATCTCGTCCACCGTGCAGTGGCCGCGGATGGCCACCTGGGCGCGCGCCCCGCCCGGTCCCCGGAGGGGCCAGTGGCGCCCGGCGTCGCCGCCGGCGGCGGTGAAGCGGACCGCCGGCCATTCGGCCAGCTCGGCCGGCGACCGCGGCCGGCCGCGGGCCTCCACCAGCGAGGGCGCCGCGCAGACCAGCCGCCGGGTGAAGCCGATGGTCCGGGCCACCAGGCCGGTGTCCTCCAGCGGCCCGGCCCGCAGGGCCACGTCCACGTCGTCGGCCACCAGGTCCACCATCCGGTCGGTGAGGCGCAGGTCCAGGTCCACGCCGGGGTAATCGCGCAGGAAGTCGCCCACCCAGTCGGCGAGAAAGAAGGCCCCGGGGGTCACCGGCGCCGTCATGCGCACCGGCCCGGCCAGGGCGGTCTCGTCCTCGGCCAGGCGGGCCTCGGCATCGTCGAGACCCTGGAGGCAGTCGGCCACCGCCGTGTAGTAGTCCTCGCCGGCCGGGGTGGTGCGCATGTGGCGGGTGTTGCGCTCGACCAGTCGCAGCCCCAGGCGCGCCTCGAGCCGGGCGATGCGCCGGCTGACCGTGGCGCGGGGCAGGTCGAGCTGGCGGGCGGCACGGCTGAAACTGCCGCCCTCCACCACGGCGACGAAGGTCCTCAGGTCATCCATTGATCGTCACAAACACAACAACAGTGATTTGCATTTGTAACACTTTCCGCGACGCAACGGGAGCCTTACATTGGCTGCCCGGACCCGAATCCCACAGGAGGTATTTCCATGCGAGGCATGATCCCCGTCGCCGCCCTGGCCACCGCCCTGCTCGTCCCCGTCGCGCAGGCGGGTGAAGACCCCCGCCAGCCCATCGAGCTCGAGGCCCCGCAGCGGGCCGCGGTGCTCGGCGAGATGCGCCAGTTCGTCGAGGCCATCGACACCATCCTCGACGCCACCCTGGCCGAGGACATGGAACGGGTGGCCAGGGCCGCGAAACCGATGGGCATGGCGGCGGTGCGTCGCACACCGGAGCCGGTCAGGCAGGCCCTGCCCGGGGGCTTCATGCAGATGGGTCGTGGCACCCACCAGGCCTTCGAGGCGATCGCGCGCGACGCCGAGGCCCTGGGCGACCCACGCCACACCCTGGAGCAGCTGAGCCGAGCCACCTCGAGCTGCGTGGCCTGCCACCGGAGCTATCGCATCGTCACCGCCGACTGATCGCCGTCGAGGCGCCCGCGGATGCGGGCCACGGCGTTGGTGGCGGCATCCGCGAACGGCAAAAAGACCAGGTCCGCCCCCGCGGCCTCCAGCTCGCCGCGCTCCGACTCGTGGTGGGCCACCACCCCGCTGAGCCCGGCATAGCCGGCCTCGTCGAGGGCATGCAGCAGGGCCCGCCGGGCAATACCGTGACCCGAGTACTCAGCGCTGGATGGACTCGAACTGGATGCGCGGATCGATGAGCACGTAGGAGAGATCCGCCAGCAGCTTCGCCACCAGCCCGAGGATGGTGTAGAGATAGAGCGTGCCCATGACCACGGGATAGTCACGGGCCAGCACCGACTCGTAGGAGAGCAGGCCCAGGCCATCGAGCGAGAAGATGGTCTCGATCAGCAGCGAGGAGGTGAAGAACGCGCCGATGAAGGCCGCCGGGAAGCCGGTCACCAGGGGGATCATGGCGTTGCGGAAGACGTGGCGATAGAGCACCCGGCGCTCGGAGCAGCCCTTGGCCCGGGCGGTGAGGACGTACTGCTTGCCGATCTCCTCGAGAAAGGCGTTCTTGGTGAGCATGGTCATCACCGCGAAGCTGCCCACCACCGAGGCGATGACGGGCAGGACCATGTGCCAGAGATAGTCCTTAATCCTGTCGATCCAGGAGAGCTCGGCCCAGTCGTCCGACACCAGCCCGCGCAGGGGGAAGACATCCCAGAAGCTGCCGCCGCCGAAGAGCACCAGCAGCACGATCCCCAACACGAAGCCGGGGATGGCATAGCCCACCAGCACCAGCGTGCTGGTGACCACGTCGAAGGTCGTGCCGTCGCGCACCGCCTTGGCGATCCCCAGGGGGATGCAGGTGAGATAGGTGATGAAGAAGGTCCACAGCCCCAGGCTGATGGAGACCGGCAGCTTGTCCGCGATCAGCTCCATCACCGACTGGTGGCGGAAGTAGCTCTCGCCCAGGTCGAAGGTGACGTAGTTGCCGATCATGGTGAGAAAGCGTTCGTGGGCCGGGCGGTCGAAGCCGTAGAGCTCGCGGATGGAGGCCAGCTGTTCCTCGTCCAGCCCCTGGTCGGCGCGGTAGACGCCGCCCCCGCCGGTGGCGGCCTCGCCGCCCTCGCCGGTCTCCTGGAGCTGGGCGACCAGCTGCTCAACCGGCCCGCCGGGGACGAACTGGGTCACCACGAAGGTGATCAGCATCACGCCGAAGAGCGTGGGGACCATCAGCAGGATGCGCTTGGCGATGTAGCCGGCCATGGATCAGTCGCCCTCCCCGGCCGCGGTGCCGCGTTCGCCCTCGGCCCACCAGGTGGAGAGCATCCACGAAACCGGCTCGTAGTAGAGCGGCAGGGTCTCCGGCCGGCCGAAGCGGTCCCGGTAGGCGATGCGGTGCTTGTCGATGTACCAGTTGGGCACCACGTAGTGGCCCTCCAGCAGGACCCGGTCGAGGGCCCGGGCGGCGGCCACCAGGTGCTCGCGTTCCGGTGCGTAGACGATCTCCTCCACCAGCGCGTCCACCACCGGGTCGGCCACGCCCATCAGGTTGCGCGAACCGGTCCGGTCGGCACTGGAGGAGTGGAACATATTCATCAGCTCGTTGCCCGGCGACTGGGACTGGCCGAAGGAGTAGACCAGCATGTCGAAATCATGATTGTTGAGCTGGCGCTGGTAGATGGACAGGTCCACCGTGCGGTAGCTGGCGTCGATCCCCAGCCTGGAGAGGTTGTAGACGAACGGCGCCATGATGCGCTCGAATCCCTCGGAGACCAGCAGGATCCGGAACCGCAGCGGCTCACCGTCCTTCTTGCGCACCCCGTCCTCCAGGTGCCAGCCGGCGGCCTTGAGCAGCCCCTGGGCCTGCACCAGGTTTTCGCGCAGGGCGCGGTAGTCGGGGGTCTCCGGTGGCGCCCAGGCCGGCCCGAAGACCGCCTCGGGCAGCTGCTCGCGGAAGGGCTCGAGGAGCTCGCGTTCGCGCCCCTCGGGCTCGCCCCGGGCGGCCAGGGGGCTGTTGGAGAACCAGCTGTCGCAGCGGGTGTACTGGCCGTAGAACAGGTTCTGGTTGGCCCAGTGAAAATCGAAGGCCAGGGTGATGGCCCGGCGCACGCGCCGGTCGGCGAAGATCGGCCGGCGGGTGTTGAACACGAAACCCTGCATGCCGGCGTTGTTGCTGTGGGGCAGCTCGGCCTTGACGATCGCCCCCGAGTCGTAGGCCGGGCCCACGTGGTCGCGGGCCCAGCGCTTGGAGTGGTTCTCGAAGAAGAAGTCGAATTCCCCGGCCTTGAAGGCCTCCAGCGCCACCGTCCGGTCCCTGTAATACTTGTAGGTGATCTCGTCGAAATTGAACATCCCCCGGCGCACGTTGAGATCCTTCGCCCAGTAGTCGGGATCGCGGCGGTAGGTGATGGACTTGCCCAGACGATAGTCGTCCACCACGTAGGGCCCGCTGGCGATGGGCGGATCGGTGACCACGGCGTCGAAGGGTCGATCACCCACCCACTCGCGGGAGAACACCGGCATCTCGCCGATGATCATGTGCAGCTCGGGATTCTTGCGGGCGAAATGAAAACGCACGCGCCGCTCGCCCAGGACCTCGGCCGAGGCCACGTCCTTCCAGTAGAAGCCGTACTGGGGATGGGCCTTGTCGCTCTTGAGCCAGTCGAAGGAGGCCTTGACGTCGGCGGCCGTGACCGGGCTGCCGTCGGAAAAGCGCGCCTCCGGACGCAGGGTGAAGGTCACCGAGCGCCCGTCCCCGGCCAGCTCGATGTCCTCGGCGAGCAGCCCGTACATGGAGAACGGTTCGTCCAGGCTCTTGACCATCAGGGTCTCGAAGACCAGCGTACCCAGACCGTCGGCGGACAGCCCCTTGAGCAGGAAGGGGTTGAGGGAGTCGAAGGAGCCGAAGGCCGACATCACCAGCCGCCCGCCCTTGGGGGCGTCCGGGTCGACGTAATCGAAGTGCGCGAAACCGGCGGGATAGGCCGGCTCGTAGCCCAGGGCCATGGCGTGCTCGGCCCGCGCCCCGGGGGCCAGTACCAGGCCTGCCAGCAGCACCAGGCCGGCCATCGCCCTGCTCTGTCTCCAGCGTATCCTCACCCTGTTTCCGCGCCTCCCGGTTTGTCCGTCCCGATGGCCTGACATACTATTTGAGGTTTGACGCAACCGACAATAAGCAGGAGTACACAGATGGGCTTTCTCTCGGGCAAGCGCGCCCTGATCGTGGGCGTGGCCAACGACCGCTCGATCGCCGCCGGCATCGCCAGATCCATGGCCGACCAGGGGGCCGAGCTGGCCTTCACCTACCTCCCGATCACCGAGCGGGCCAGGGACAAGGTCGCCAAGGTGGCCGGCGCCTGCGGCTCGGAGATCGTCATCCCCTGCGACGTGGCCAGCGACGAGGACATCGAGCGCATGTACGCCGACCTCGGCGAGCACTGGGACGGTTTCGACATCCTCGTCCACTCGGTGGCCTTCGCCAACAAGGACGAGCTCCAGGGCGACTACCTGGAAAACGTCACCCGCGAGGGCTTCAAGCTGGCCCACGACATCAGCTCCTACAGCCTCGCCGCGCTGGCCAAGGCGGGCCGGGACAGCTTGCGCGACGGCGGCGCCGTGGTCACCCTGAGCTACCTGGGCGCCCAGCGGGCCATGCCCAACTACAACGTCATGGGCGTGGCCAAGGCCAGCCTGGAGGCCAACGTGCGCTACGTGGCCGCCTCCCTGGGCCCGCGCGGCATCCGCGTGAACTCCATCTCGGCCGGCCCCATCCGCACCCTGGCCGCCGCCGGCATCGGCGACTTCCGCAAGTTCCTGCGCTACGTCGAGGACAACGCCCCGTTGCGGCGCAACGTCACCATCGAGGACGTGGGCAACACCGCGGCCTTCCTCTGCTCGGATCTCGCCGGCGGCATCACCGGCGAGAACATCTACGTCGACTCCGGTTACAACACCGTCGGCCTCGCCGAGTGAGCCTGTCGGGCCGACCGGGTTCTCCCCGCCCCGGGAAGGCCGGCGCCAACGGCCGGTCCCGCGCGGTCCGAACCTGCTAGGCTCGGCACAGGTGACCGGGAAGATCGAAGGGGCTTGCCGCCAAGATAAAGCCCGTTTAATCTAGGATAAATATTTCGTGGTGGCGGGAGGGACCCAACCGCCCTCGCTCATCCACTCAAACCGGGGAGTCCAACCATGCTCTTGGCAAGCATCATCATGGCGGCCGTGATGGGCGTCGCCATCGGGGTGGCGATCTACTTCACCCGCAAGTACTGACCCGATCCACCCCGACCGGGTCCGGCAAGACAGCAAAAGGCCCGCGCCGATGGCGCGGGCCTTTTTTCGCACTCGCCACGGGCCCGCAGCCGTCAGTCGAGATCTGCGCTGCGCTCGATGTCGGCGGCGGCCTTGAGGGCCCGCAGCACCGCGGCGTACTCGTCGCCGCCATTCTGCGAGGCCAGGCGCTGGGCGAGCTGCTCCCGGTCGGCCTCGGACATCCGGGCCGGGTCGCCATCGGCCACCGAGACCAACCGCAACACGGCGCGATCGCCGTTGCCCAGCCGGACGCTGGTGAAGGCCGACTCGCCCTCGGTGGAACGGCCCATGGCGAAGGCCGCGTTGACCAGCGCCGGCGGCCGGTCACCGGCACCGCGCTCGAGGGTCACCGGGGCCACGTATTGGCCACCCACCTCGCCGGCCAGTTTCTCCGGGACGGCACCGGAGGCCCAGCGCTCGGTGACCGTCTCGGCGGTCTGCACCAGCCGCTCGCGGATCCGTTGCTCGCGCAGCTGGCGGGTGGCCTGTTCGCGAACCTCTTCGAACTCGCGGGGTGCGGCGGGCTCGTGTTCCTCGACCCGGATCACCACCACGCGATTGGCGCCGAGCTCGAGCATCTCGCTGTTGAGGCGCTGCTCGAGGACCTCGTCACTGAACGCGGCCTTGCGAACGCGGGCATCCGCGGCGATGCCCTCACCGCTCTCGCGGCTGACCCAGTCGCTGTGCTGGATCTCCAGCCCCATGGCCTCGGCGGCCGGCAGCAGGCTGTCGGGCTGTTCGTAGGTGATCGTGGCCAGCTGCTCGGCCTGGTCGAAGAACATGTTCTCGGCTTCCTTGAGCCGGTATTCGGCGACCAGTTTCTCGCGTACCTCGGCCAGCGGCTCGGGTTCCTTGGCCCGCACGTCCTCCGCGCGGATCAGGTGCAGGCCGAACCGGGTGCGCACGGGCTCGCTGATCTCGCCCGGTTCGAGGGCGTAGAGCGCCTTCTCGAAGGCCTCCACCATCTGGCCGCGCTCGACGACACCCAGTCGGCCGCCCCGCTGGGCCGACCCCGGGTCGTCGGAGACCTCGCGGGCCACCTTGGCGAACGCCTCGCCTGCTTGAATCCGGGCCCGCAGCTCACGGGCCCGTTCACGGGCTGCCTCGACTTCCGCCTCGCCGGCATCCTCGGGCAGCTTCAACAGGATGTGGCTCGCCTCGCGAACCTCCTGCTGGCGGATCCGTTCCTGGTACTCGGCGTAGAGCCGCTCGACCGTGTCCTCGGAAACCGGGACGGTCTCGGCGAGCTTTTCGGCGGAGAGCTCGAGGTAGGCCAGCTTGACGCGCTCCGGGGCGCGGAAGGCATCGGCGTTGTCCTCGAAATAGGCGCGCGCATCCGCCTCGCTGATCTCGACCTCGCCGGCGGCGTTCTCCTTCGCCAGGCGGATATAGGCCACCTCGCGCTGCTGGTCGACCAGCCGCTGGATGTAGTCGATGGTCCGCGGGACCGCGAACCCCGTCTGGCGCACGCCGGCCTGGAGCTGCTGGATCACCAGCGCGCGGCGCATGCGGTTTTCGAAATCGGCGCTGGTCATGCCCTGGGAACGCAACTGGGCCTGGTAGACCTCGCTGTCGAACTGGCCGTCCTGCGAGAACGCCTCGAAGGAGCGGATCACCTGGGCGAGCTCGGCGTCGGAAACGCGCAGGCCCTGTTCCCGGGCCACCTGGGCGAGCAGGGTCTTCTCGATCATCTGCTCGAGCACCTGGCCCTTGAGGTCCATGCGCTCCAGCAGGCCGGCCGGCATGTTACCGCCGAAGTTGTTGAGGATGGCCTGGCGCTGGCGGGCATACTCGCGGTCGAAGGCGCGCATGGAGATCTCCTCGCCGTTGACGCTCGCCGCCACGGTATCCTCGCCGCCGCCGAAGTACTGCTGCATCCCCCAGAGGGCGAACGGGATACTGATGAGGATGACGATCACATAGGCAATCCAGCCTGTCAGGCGCTCGCGAATCGCTAGAAGCATCTTCGACCACTCTTGCTCGACGGTATGGGCTACCGGGCCGGTCTCCCGCGGCCCGGGTCGCAATTATACGGGTGCCCGGCGATGAACGCAGCCGGACACAAAAAAAGCGCCCGAGGGCGCTCTTTCCGATGTCTGGCGGACTGGACGGGACTCGAACCCGCGACCTCCGGCGTGACAGGCCGGCATTCTAACCAGCTGAACTACCAGTCCGGTGCGGAGCGTTGCATTCTAATCGAAAACCCCGCCCCGGGGAATGCCCGGCCGGCACTCCCCTCGATCGACGCGTCTCAGTTGACGGCGTCCTTCAGCGCCTTGCCCGCCTTGAAGGCCGGCAGCTTGGAGGCGGGGATGTCGATGGTTTCGCCGGTCCGCGGGTTGCGGCCGGTGCGGGCCTCGCGCTCGCGCACCAGGAAGGTGCCGAAGCCCACCAGGGTCACCTGCTCGTCGTTCTTCAGAGCGTCTTCGACGGCGTCGATGAAACCGTCGACGGCGCGCCCGGCAGCGGCCTTGGAGATGTCCGCGGATTCGGCAATGGCTTCGATCAGCTCGGATTTGTTCATTCGGAATTTCCTTATGATTTGGCGGATTGGCGAAGAAGATGGGCAGTCGGTGAAGAAACCCTGGGGTTACCCCCTGGCGATTCCCTGGTCTTTTGTTGATGTTGTTATGGAATCCTGGCTGGCGCCGGCACCATCAACGGTGCGGGGCGACACCCGGCGACCCCGGGATGGCTCTGGCTGACATCCCACGCCAGTCAAGCCGACCAACGAACCCCTGGGCCGGACCTTACAACACTTCGGGGGCGGCGCCCATCCCGGCGTGCGAATGTCAGCCGGAGACATCTCGGGGTCACCCTGCCTCGCCCGGGTTCCCGGTCACGGATTCGTTTTTATACCAACGCTCGGAGGGGTGTCAACATCGCGCAGGCCGCGTCGGCATGCGGATTTCACGCTCCTGAAACGGGCGCCGGGAGCGTTCGCGCGTCACCGGCCCACCGGGGAAGTCCCTGTCTTCCAAAGAAAAAACCCCGGTCGACCTGGCGGTCGTCCGGGGTCCCGGAAGGGCGCGGGCGCCGCGCGGATCAGTGGTGGCGCTGCGCGGTGCGTCCGGACCGCTTGCGCTTGCCGGCGACCGGCGCGGCATCGGGGGCGACATCCGCTTCCTGGCCGGGTCGACCGGCGAGCGCGATGTCCAGCACCTCGTCGATCCACTTGACCGGGCGGATGTCGAGCCGCGAGCGGACGTCTCTGGGGATCTCGGCCAGGTCCTTCTCGTTCTCGGCCGGGATGAGCACGGTGGTGATCCCCCCACGCAGGGCCGCCAGCAGCTTCTCCTTGAGGCCGCCGATGGGCAGGACCTCGCCCCGCAGGGTGATCTCCCCGGTCATGGCGACCTCGGCTCGCACCGGCACCCGGGTCAACGCCGAGACCAGCGCGGTGCACATCCCGATGCCCGCGCTGGGGCCGTCCTTGGGGGTGGCGCCCTCGGGCACGTGGATGTGGACGTCGTTCTTTTCGTGGAAGTCCGCCGGCAGCCCGAGGGCCTCGGCCCGCGACCGCACCACGGTCATCGCGGCATGGATGGATTCCTTCATCACGTCGCCGAGCTGCCCGGTCTGGCTCTGCTTGCCCTTGCCGGGCATCACCGCCGCCTCGATGCTCAGCAGTTCTCCGCCCACCTCGGTCCAGGCCAGCCCGGTGACCTGGCCGACCTGGTCGCTCTCCTCGGCCTTGCCGTAGCGATAGCGGCGCACGCCCAGATACTTGTCCAGGTTGCGCGAGGAGATCTGCACCTGGCGCTTCTTGCCCTTCTTATCCAGTGCCAGCGACTTGACCACCTTGCGGCAGATCTTGGCGATCTCCCGCTCGAGGCTGCGCACGCCCGCCTCGCGGGTGTAGTGGCGGATCACGTCGCGGATCGCCGACGGCTGGATCTTGAGCTCGTCTTCCTTGAGGCCGTTGGCCTTGATCTGCTTGGGCACCAGGTAGCGCTCGGCGATGTTGGTCTTCTCCTCCTCGGTGTAGCCCGGCAGGCGGATGACCTCCATCCGGTCGAGCAGCGGCTCGGGGATGTTCATGCTGTTGGAGGTGGCGATGAACATCACGTCCGAGAGATCGAGGTCCACCTCCATGTAGTGGTCGTTGAAGGTGTCGTTCTGCTCGGGGTCGAGCACCTCCAGCAGCGCCGATGCCGGGTCGCCGCGGAAGTCCTGGGCCATCTTGTCGATCTCGTCGAACAAGAACAGCGGGTTGCGGGCCTCCACCTTGACCATGTTCTGCACCACCTTGCCCGGCAGCGAGCCGATGTAGGTGCGCCGGTGACCGCGGATCTCGGCCTCGTCGCGCACCCCGCCCAGCGACATGCGGGTGAACTTGCGGTTGGTGGCACGGGCAATCGAGCGCCCCAGCGAGGTCTTGCCCACGCCGGGCGGGCCCACCAGGCAGAGAATCGGGCCCTTGACCTTCTTCGCCCGCTGCTGCACAGCGAGATACTCGAGGATGCGTTCCTTGACCTTCTCCAGGCCGTAATGGTCTTCGTCGAGCACCGCCTCGGCCCGCGCCAGGTCCTTGCGGATGCGCGAGCGCTTCTTCCACGGGTAGTCCACCAGCCACTCGATGTAGTTGCGCACCACCGTGGCCTCGGCCGACATGGGCGACATCATCTTGAGCTTGTTGAGCTCGGTGGTGGCCTTTTCCCGGGCCTCCTTGGGCATCCCGGCCTCCTCGATGCGCCGCTCGAGTTCCTCGGTCTCGTTGGGGGCCTCCTCGAGCTCGCCCAGTTCCTTCTGGATGGCCTTCATCTGCTCGTTGAGGTAGTACTCGCGCTGGCTCTTCTCCATCTGCTGCTTGACGCGACCGCGGATGCGCTTCTCCACCTGCAGGATGTCGAGCTCGGACTCCACCAGCCCCATCAGGTGCTCGATGCGCTCGCGCACGTGGAAGATCTCGAGGATGTTCTGTTTCTCCTCGAGCTTGAGCGACATGTGCGCGGCGACGGTGTCGGCCAGCCGCGAGGGGTCGTCGATCCCCTGCAGCGAGGTGAGGATCTCCGGCGGGACCTTCTTGTTGAGCTTGACGTACTGGTCGAATGCATCGAGCAGGGTACGGGTGTGCACCTCCGCCTCGCGCTCATCCACGACGCCGGACTCCTCGGCCCTGGAGATGCTGGCAGTGTAGAAGCCCTGCGATTCCACCAGGTCGGCCACGCCGACCCGCTCGCCACCCTCCACCAGCACCTTGAGGGTGCCGTCGGGCAGCTTGAGCAGCTGGAGAATGGTCGCCAGCGTACCCACGCGATAGATGTCGTCGGCCGCGGGCTCGTCCACCTCGGCGTTCTTCTGGGCCACCAGCAGGATCTGCTTGTCGTCCTGCATGGCGTTCTCGAGGGCGGTAATCGACTTCTCCCGCCCGACGAAGAGCGGAATCACCATGTGGGGGTAGACCACCACGTCGCGCAGGGGCAGGACCGGCACGACCTGGGACCGGCCCGCGATCACCTTGCTTGTGTTTTCGTTGCTCGCCACGGATCGACCTCGTGATTGCGTCTGGAACGGGCCCCGGCCTCGACCGGCGGCCCTCATGGTTCTCAAGTTGGGGGCAGCGGGCGGCAAAAACAACCCCGCCGATGCCGTGCCCATGAAAAAAGGGACCGGGGCCTGACGCCCCGGTCCCTCGCTGGCCCGCACCCGGGAGGGATCTACTGGTTGTTGGCCGTGGCCTGCTGCTCGCCGCCCTCGAAGACGATGTAGGGCCTGGCCTCGCCGCGGATGACGGCGTCGTCCACCACCACCTTGGCCACACCGTCCATGGAGGGCAGGTCGTACATGGTCTCGAGCAGCACGTGCTCGATGATGGTGCGCAGCCCGCGGGCCCCCGTCTTGCGTTCCATGGCCTTGCGGGCCACGGCGTGCAGGGCGTCGTCACGCATCTCGAGCTCCACGTCCTCCATCTCGAAGAGCTTGGTGAACTGCTTGGTGAGCGCGTTCTTGGGCTCGGTGAGGATCTGCACCAGGGCGTCCTCGGTGAGCTCCTCGAGGGTGGCCACCACCGGCAGCCGGCCCACGAACTCGGGGATCAGGCCATAGCGCACCAGGTCGTCGGCCTCCACCTCGGCGAGGATCTCGCCCACCGAGCGCGACTCTTCCTTGCTCTTGACCTCGGCACCGAAGCCGATGCCGCCCTTCTCGGAGCGCTCGCGGATGATCTTGTCCAGGCCGGCGAAGGCGCCACCGACGATGAACAGCATGTTGCCGGTGTCGATCTGCAAAAACTCCTGCTGCGGGTGCTTGCGCCCGCCCTGCGGCGGGACCGAGGCCACGGTGCCCTCGATCAGCTTCAGCAGGGCCTGCTGCACGCCCTCGCCGGAGACGTCGCGGGTGATCGACGGGTTGTCCGCCTTGCGCGAGATCTTGTCGATCTCGTCGATGTAGACGATCCCGTTCTGCGCCTTCTCGACGTCGTAGTCGCAGCTCTGCAGCAGCTTCTGGACGATGTTCTCCACGTCCTCGCCCACGTAACCCGCCTCGGTCAGGGTGGTGGCGTCGGCGATGGTGAAGGGCACGTCCAGCAGCCGTGCCAGCGTCTCGGCGAGCAGGGTCTTGCCCGAGCCGGTGGGGCCGATGAGCAGGATGTTGCTCTTGGAGAGCTCCACCTCGTCGTCGGTGGAGCGCACGTCGCCGCGCAGCTCGAGACGCTTGTAGTGGTTGTAGACCGCCACGGAGAGGGTCTTCTTGGCCTGCTCCTGGCCGATCACGTACTCGTCGAGCACGGACTTGATCTCGTGCGGCGTGGGCAGCTTGCCGCCGCCCTCGGCCCCCTGCTCCTCAATCTCCTCGCGGATGATGTCGTTGCAGAGCTCGACGCACTCGTCGCAGATGAACACCGAGGGACCGGCGATCAGCTTGCGGACCTCGTTCTGGCTCTTGCCGCAGAACGAGCAGTAGAGAATCTTGTCCTGGCCTTTGTCTTCAGTGCCTTCAGTCATCGAGCTGACCTCAACATTCGTCTGGCTGAAACACTGCCGTCATTTGGCCTTGCTTGCAAGGCGACGGCAATGCGTCGCGCCGGGACACCCCCGTCTCCGCGCCTCTGTTCCCTATGACGGCCGAATGGCGGAAATGTTTAGTTCGCGGGGCGTTTCCCGGCCGGTGCATGCTTGCAGCCTAGCCCAGTCGCGGCGGCGAAAGGACCCGTGATCGGCGGGTCTAATCGTCCCCGGCGACCGGCCGGCTGCCTCAGCGACGGGTGAGGACCTCGTCGATCAGGCCGTACTCGCGGGACTGCTCGGCGCTCATGAAGTTGTCACGCTCGGTGTCCTTCTCGATGGTCTCCAGCGGCTGACCGGTGTCCTCGGCCAGCAGCCGGTTGAGGCGTTCGCGGACCTTGAGGATCTCCTCGGCGTGGATCTTGAAGTCCGAGGCCTGGCCCTGGAAGCCGCCCAGCGGCTGGTGGATCATGATCCGCGAATGCGGCAGGCAGTAGCGCTTGCCCTGCGCCCCGCCGGCGAGGAGCACGGCCCCCATGCTGGCCGCCTGGCCCACGCACAGGGTGGACACGTCCGGCTTGAGGAACTTCATGGTGTCGTAGATGGCCAGGCCGGCACTGACCGAACCGCCCGGCGAATTGATGTAGACGGAGATGTCCTTGTCCGGGTTCTCCGACTCCAGGTAGAGCAGCTGGGCGACGATCAGGTTGGCCATGTGGTCCTCGACGGGACCGACCACGAAGATGACTCGCTCCTTGAGCAGGCGGGAGTAGATGTCGTAGGCACGCTCGCCACGGGCGCTCTGCTCCACGACCATGGGGACCAGGCCCGTTGCCTGCGCGCCGAGCGCGCCATCGAATTGCGTGTCGCTGGTCATTGATAACCCTCGGCGTTGGGATGGGATTGCCGGCGCGGACCGACCCGCGCCGGCCGATTGCGACGGTTTACTCGGCGTCCTCGCCCTCGGCCGCTTCCTCCTGCGGGTTCATCACCTCGTCGAAGGAGCGCTGCTTCTCGCTGACCCGGGCCTGCTCGGCGACGAAGTCGACCACCTGCTCCTCCAGCGCCAGCGCCTCGAGGTTGGACATCAGCTCGCGGTTGGCGCGGTAGTGCTTGATGACCTCCTCGGGATCCTCGTAGCTGGCGGCGATGTCGTCGAGCAGGGTGTCGACACGCTCCGAGTCCAGTTCCAGCTCGTGCTCGCGCACCAGCTCCGCGACCACCAGGCCGAGCAGCACGCGGCGACGGGCCTCCTGCTCGAACAGCTCCAGCGGCAGCTGGTCCTTGGCCTGGGCACCGCCCATCTGCTGGACCATCTGGTCGCGGACACGCTCGGACTCCTCGCGCACCAGCGCCTGGGGCAGCTCGACGCCGTCGTGCATCTCCACGAGCGCATCCATCACCTGCTGCTTGACGCTCTTCTTGACCGCCTGCTTGAGCTCGCGCTCCATGTTCTTGCGGATCTCGGCGCGGAAGTCGTCCATGTCGCCGCTGTCGACCCCGAAGGCCTGCATGAACTCGCCGTCCACCTCGGGCAGGCGGGGCTCGGCGACGCTCTCCACCTTGACGTCGAACCGGGCGGTTTTGCCGCGCAGGTTCTCGGCGTGGTAATCCTCGGGGAAGGCGACCTCGATGGTCTTCTCCTCGCCTGCGGACATGCCCTCCAGCGGCGCCTCGAAGTCCTTGAGCATGCGGCCTTCGCCCAGCTGGACGGGCATGCTCTCGGCCTTGCCGCCCTCGAAGGGCTCGCCGTCGATGCGGCCCTCGAAGGTGACGGTGACCCGGTCACCCTCTTGGGCCGCGCGCTCGACGTCCTGCCAGTCCTTGCGCTGCTCGCGCAGGGTCTCGATCATCTTGTCGATGTCGGCATCGGTGACCTCGGCCACCGGGCGCTCGATCTCGACGCCATCCAGCTTGCCCAGCTCGATCTCGGGGTAGACCTCCACGGTCGCCTGGTAGACCAGGTCCTCGCCCGGCTCGTTGGCGACGATCTCGATCTGCGGCGAACCCGCGGTGCGCAGTTCCTGCTCGCTCACCGCCTGGCCCAGGCTGCTCTGCATGAACTCCGCGGCGACTTCCTGGCGCACCTGGCCACCGTAGCGCTGCTTGACCACGCGCAGCGGGACCTTGCCCGGCCGAAAGCCGTCCATGCGCACGCGCCCGCGCATGTCCTTGAGCCGGGTATCCACGGCCTCGTCGACCTCCTGGGCCGGGATCTCCACCTTCAGGGTCCGCTCGAGACCATTGGACGATTCCACACTCACTTGCATTACCGACTACCTCGCGAGCCAATCTCTGGGATTTCAATCAAATAAGGCTCGATCCGGGAACCTCCGCGCGGGCCGGCGGCATCGCTGCGGGCTGCCCCGCAGGCCATGGACGCTGCCGATCCGCGCGCAGGCCCCTCGAGGACCGAGCCGCACATTCGGTTTGGGCGCCGGTGGCCGGGATATCCCTGACCGACGCGCGCGAAGGCTGGTATCTTAACCGATTTCGGGCAGTGATGACATCGGCGCCGAACGCGCCCCGGTCACCGCCCGCCACGCCCACTCCCGTCCGAGGCCGCGATGCAAGCCGAGACCGATCGATCCAGCCTGCCGGGCACGACCCGCGAGCTCACCCCCCGCCAGGCCCGCGAATCCATCGACTGCCTGGTGGAGGCCCTCGGCCGCGCCCTGCTGGGCAAGGAGCGCCGGGTGCGCCTGGCACTGGCCTGCATCCTCGCCCGCGGGCACCTGCTGATCGAGGATCTGCCGGGCGTGGGCAAGACGACGCTGGCCCGCAGCCTGGCCCGCGTGCTGGGACTGGAATTCCAGCGCATCCAGTTCACCAGCGACCTGCTGCCCGCCGACATCACCGGGGTATCGGTCTACGACGCCGAACGCGCCGGCTTCGTCTTCCATCCGGGGCCGCTGTTCGCCAACGTGGTGCTCGCCGACGAGATCAACCGCGCCACGCCCAAGGCCCAGAGCGCACTGCTCGAGGCCATGGAGGAAGGCCAGGTCTCGGTCGACCGCCAGAGCCACGTGCTGCCGCGGCCGTTCTTCGTCGTCGCCACGCAGAACCCGCTGGAACAGGTGGGCACCTACCCGCTGCCCGAATCGCAGCTGGACCGCTTCATGTTCCGCATCGACCTCGGCTACCCCGACCACGCGGCCGAGCGGGCCATGCTCGAAGGCCGCCACGCCGGGGCCGACGCGGCCTCGCTGCCCACCTGCCTGGCGCCCGGCGACCTGGTCCGCCTGCAGGCGGCCTGCCGGCAGGTCCATGCGGCCCCGCCGCTGCTGGACTACCTGCAGCGGCTGCTGGACTACACGCGACGCTCCGAGCACTTCCTGACCGGGCTCTCGCCGCGCTCGGGGCTGTCCCTGCTGGCCGCGGCCCGCGCCTGGGCGATGATCCACGGGCGCGACTTCGTCGCCCCCGAGGACGTCCAGGCCCTGCTGCCCTGCGTCGCCGTCCACCGCCTGCCCACCCGCGGCGAGCTGGGCGACGCGGAGGTCGCCGAATTGCTGCAGCGGGCCGTGCCCCTGGTCCCGGAGACGCCGTGACCCGAGGCGGCACCCGCGCCCGGCCCACCCGCACCGGCCTGCTGTTTCTCGGGCTGCTGGTGGTGATGTTTCTGGCCTCGATGAACTACGGCGCCAACGTGGGCTTCTTCTTCACCTTCCTGCTGGCCGGCATGGCCCTGGCCGCCTGGCCACTGGCCCACGCCAACGTCGCCGCCGTCGAGCTCGCCACCGAAGCGCCGGCCGAGGGCTTCGCCGGCCGCCCGATCGCCCTGGAACTGGCCGCCGAGGCCAGCCGGCCGGCCCACGAGCTCGCGCTGCACAACCGCGGGGAACCCTGCTCCCTGACCACGCTCCACGCCCGCTGCCACCCCCGGCTGGCACTCGGTCCGCTGCCGCGCGGCCGCCACCGGCGAATTACCGTGGAGATCCACTCCCTCTACCCCCTGGGCCTGTTCCACGCCCGGCGGAGCCTGGACCTCGACGCGGAGATCCTGGTCTTCCCGGCCCCTGCCGGCCACGCGGTGCCCGACTGCGCGCCGGCACCGGGGCGCGAGGGCGAGCAGGGCCGGCAATCCGAGGTCGACTTCGCCGGCGTGCGTCCCGCCCTGCCCGGCGAGCCACCCTCGCGCATCGCCTGGAAGGCCTCGGCGCGCAGCCAGGAGACCCTGAGCAAGGCCTGGGAGGGCCGCGAGGGCAGCGCCTGCTGGCTGGACTGGGACCGCCTGCCCGGGTCCGACACCGAGGCCCGGCTCTCCCAGCTCGCCCGCTGGGTACTGGAATGCGAGCGCGGCGGCCGACCCTACGCGTTGCGCCTGCCCGCCGCGACGGTCCCCCCCGGCACGGGCCGCCCGCATCGCCACCGCTGCCTGGAAGCACTGGCCTGCCACCCGGAGGCACCCCGTGGCTGATCCCCGGCTGCCACGCCACCGCCTGCTGCTGGCGCTGGGGCTCGCCCTGCTGCCCCACGTGCTGCACCTGGCCCCCTGGGTCTCGGCGCTGTTTCTCGCCGGGCTGGCGTGGAATGCCCTCAGCCTGGTGCGCGAATGGCCGCCCCCCAACCGCTGGTGGCTGGCGGCACTCGCCACCGCCGGCTTCGCCGGCGTGAGCCTCGCCTTCGGCAGCTTCACCGGCCGCGACGCCGGCGTGGCCCTGCTCACCCTGATGACCACCCTCAAGCTCCTCGAGGCCCGCGACCGGCGTGACTACCTCCTGCTCACCGTGCTCGGCTATTTCCTGGTGCTCACACTGTTTCTCTTCGACCAGGGCATCCCGGTCACCCTCTACACCTTCCTGCCGATCTTTCTGCTCACCGCGGCACTCGGCGACCTGAGCGCCGAGCAGCCCCGCCGCTACCGCCACCACCTGCGCACCACCGGCCGCCTGCTGGTGGGCGCGCTGCCGCTGGCCCTGGTGCTGTTCGTCATCGTGCCCCGCCCGGCCGGCGGCCTCTGGGGCGGCACCCCGGATCCCGGCCGTGGCGTCACCGGCCTGAGCGAGCGGATGGCACCGGGCAGCGTCACCGACCTGGCCCAATCCCGCGAGCCGGCCTTCCGGGTGGCGTTCGACGACGGTATCCCGGCGAGCGAGGACCTCTACTGGCGCGGGCCCGTCTTCTGGCACTACGACGGCCGCGCCTGGAGCCCGCGGGACAATCGGCGCTGGCGCCGCCAGCCACCCGGGACGCCGGGCGCCACCGTCGACTACACCGTCACCCTGGAACCCCACCATCGACGGTGGCTGTTCGCCCTCGACCAGCCGGCCTCGATTCCCGCGCAGGCCGCGCTCACCGACGACCTCCAGTTGCTGCGCGATCGCGACGTCCACCGCCGCATCAGCTACGAGGCCAGCAGCCACCTGGACGACACCCTCGCCGAGAGCCTCACCGCCCTCGACCGCCATCACGGCCTGGCGCTGCCGGCCAACGGCAATCCGCGGTTGCGGCAACTGGCGAACGAGTGGAGCGAGCGCGCGGTGGACGACCGCGACCTGCTGGCGATCGCCCGCCGCCACTTCGCCGAGGGCCCGTACCGCTATACCCTCCAGCCGCCCGCCCTCGGGGGCGAGAACGGCATGGACCGCTTCCTGTTCACCACCCGCGAGGGCTACTGCGAGCACTACGCGGCGGCCCTGGTGCTGCTGATGCGCGCCGCCGGCGTACCGGCGCGGGTGGTCACCGGCTACCAGGGCGGGGAGTACAACGCCGCGGGGGATTTCCTGCTGGTGCGCCAGAGCGATGCCCATGCCTGGGCGGAGGTCTGGCTGGAGGGGATCGGCTGGCGACGCGTCGACCCCACCACCTGGATCAGCACCGCGCGCGTGGAGGCCGGCGTCGAGCGCCCCGGAGATGCCGCCGCCGCGGTCGCCGCGGCCACCGACCTTGCCTGGACGCGGCGCGTCGGCCAACTATGGGACGCGCTCGACTACCGCTGGACGCGCTGGGTCCTGGGCTTCGACTTCAGCCTCCAGCGCCGGTTGCTGGAACGCCTGCACCTGCCGGTGCACTCGCTGGTGCTGGTGGCCGCCTCGACCATCGCCCTGTTGCTGGCCTTCGCCGCCTATCGCCGCTGGGCGACACGCCGGCCGACCCCCAGACCCGCCGACGAACTCGACCGCCTGTTCCTGCGCTATTGCCGGCGGCTGGAACGCCGCGGCATTGCCCGTAGGGCCGAGGAAGGCCCCCGGGCACTGGCCGAGCGGGTGGCCCGGCAACACCCCGAGCTGGCCACCCGCACCCGGCTCGTGGCCGAGCTCTATACCCGCCTGCGCTACGGCCGGCACGCCGACCCGGCAACCCGGCGCCGCCTCGCCCGGCTGGTGCGCCAGCGCCTGCCACGCTGAACCGGGACCAACGAAAAAGCCCCCATCTCCGGGGGCTCGACCGATCTCACCGCAACGACCCGCTGGCGTCAGGCCGCGGAGCGCTCGTCCATGGCGTCGCCGTGCTCGGCGACGAACTCCGCCAGGGTCATGTCGTTCAGGAAGTCGTACAGCCGCTTGCTGAAGTCGTTCCACATGTTGTGCGGTTCGCTGCGAATCGCCCGCAGGTGCGGGGCGAACATCCGCTCGCGCTCCGCCGGCGTGCGGTCGTCGACCGCGTCGATCACCCGCGCAATGCTGATCTCGGTGGCGGGCTGCGCCAGGCGGTAGCCACCGCCGGGGCCGCGGACGCCCTTGACCAGACCGTGCTTGCGCAGCCGCGCGAACAGCTGCTCCAGGTAGGACAGTGAAACGCCCTGCTCCTGGGAGATATCGGCCAGCGTGAGCGGACCCCGGCCCTCGTACTGGGCGAGGTGCATCATGGCGGTGACCGCGTAGCGCGCCTTGGTTGACAACCTCATCATGCCGAGCCTCCTCATTCCTGATCGTTTCAGTCAGGAATATATTTAAGCGGACCAATTCAGTCAAGTATTTTTTCAGACTTTCTTGTACAGGCCTTGTGAAGGAATCGTTCGGATCAGCCGATCAAGGCGGGCCGCCGCGCCTGCGCCGGCCGCGGGCCGAAGTGATGCCCCCGGTGGAGGCAGTAGCCCAGCCAGCGATGGAAGAAGCGGTTGAGCGCCCAGCGGGTCTCGAGGCTGGTGGCCGGACGGGTGATGAGCTGGTGACTGCGACGATCGTGGACCACGCGGCTGAGCACCTCGGCGGTGCGCGCGTCGTGATAGATGCGCACCCGCAGATCCGGCAGCGCCCGGCTCCCCTCGCCCTCGCTGAACAGGTAGGTCATCCTCAGCATGGTGGTATAGCGGCAGCGCTCGCTCACCTGCACGTGCAGCGGCAGGCAGTCCGCCACCCGGGAGACGGCGTGGCTCTCCAGCTGGCCGACCGCGGGGATCAGCCGGCGCAGGCGCATGTAGTTGAGCTCGTAGAGCTCCATCAGGGCCGCGAAACTGCCCGCCCGGGGCGCCCGGCAGGCCTGGGGATCGAGATCGAAACGCATGCCGCCAAGTGTACCAGAGCCCGGCGGGCGAGCAGCGTACCCGCGCGCGGGGCGGCCTTTTCCCGCGGCCGGCGGAGCCATGTTAGACTCCGCCTGACTCCGCGCCCCCGTAGCTCAGCTGGATAGAGCAATCCCCTCCTAAGGGATCGGTCGCAGGTTCGAATCCTGCCGGGGGCGCCATTTCCCCTCTTTCGGATGGCCCGGGTCCTCGACGGGCAATCGACCCGGCGCCTCGATCGGAAGCAACCCGCGCGCCATGGACGGCACCGGTTCGGGCGACGATTCCGTGGCGGGCGCCCCGGCCCGTACCATCAGCCCGGTTCGTGGGAGCCCGGCAGGCCGCGGGCCCGCAGGGTCTCGTTGATCTCGCGGACCAGGGCCGGCCCCCGGTAGATGAAGCCCGTGTAGACCTGCACCAGGCGGGCACCCGCCTCGATCTTCTCCACCGCGTCCTCGCCGGACATGATGCCCCCCGCCGCGATCAGCGGGATGCGCCCCGCGAAGACCCCGGCGAAGCGCCGCAGGACCGCCGTCGAGCGCGCCCTGACCGGCGCCCCGCTCAATCCCCCCTGCTCCTCGGCGTGCGCGAGTCCCTCCACGCCCTCGCGCGTGATCGTGGTGTTGGTGGCGATCACCCCGTCCACGTCCTGGCGCAGGAAGGCGGCGGCCATGTCGTCGATCTCGGCGTCCTCGAGGTCGGGCGCGACCTTGATCACCAGCGGGACGTACCGGCCGTGCGCCTCGGCCAGTTCCGCCTGGCGGGCCTTGAGGCGCTCGAGCAGGCCATCGAGGGCCGCGCCCTGCTGCAGGTCCCGCAGGCCCACCGTGTTGGGCGAGGAGATGTTGACGGTGACGTAGTCGGCATGCGGGTAGACCCGCTCCAGGCAGTAGAGATAGTCGTCCACCGCCCGCTCCATGGGGGTGTCGAAGTTCTTGCCGATGTTGAGGCCCAGCACACCCGGGTAGCGCGCCCGCCGGACCTGCTCGACGAAGTGGTCGACACCCGCATTGTTGAAACCCATGCGGTTGATGATCGCCCGCGCCTGCGGCAGACGGAAAAGCCGCGGCCGGGGATTGCCCGGCTGCGGCCGCGGGGTCACCGTGCCCACCTCGATGAAACCGAAGCCCATGGCCCCCAGCCCCGTCACGTGGTCGGCGTTCTTGTCCAGGCCCGCCGCCAGGCCCACCGGGTTCGGGAAGGTGAGCCCCATGACCCGCACCGGGGCCTCGATGGCCGCCCCCCCGACCCAGCCGCGAAAAGGCTCGTGCCCGGCCAGGTCCGCCAGCCGCAGCGACCAGTCGTGGGCGGTCTCCGGCGGCAGGGTGAACAACAGGCGGCGCACGAGGGGGTAGAACATGGCGGGCTCCGGGGATTTCTGCGTGGGCGTATGGTAGCGCATCAGAACCACGGCCCGTGAAACCGCTCCCGCGGGCCCGGCGGCTCGTCGACGTGGGGTTCGATGGGCCGGCGGTGGAGCCCGCCGCCCGCGCCCCCGGGTCCGCCGGCCAGGCGCCGCAGGCGGGCCACCCGCTCCGAGGTCGGCGGGTGGGTCCGCAGGATCGAGGGCAGCGGATTGCGCCGATGCGGCAGCAACAGGCGGTAGAGCCAGTGGGTCTCGTAGTGCTCGATGCGCTCGAGGGCGCGGGCCATCCCCTCGGCATCCCCGGTGAGCTCCACCGCCCCCAGGTCGGCCCGGTACTCGCGCAGCCGCGAGAGCGCCAGTTGCAGCAGGGCGCTGACGTTGGGGGCGAGAATGAACACCAGCAACAGCAGCCAGGGAATCGCCGCCTCGCCCGCCAGCCACAGCGGCACGTAGACCAGCGCCAACAGGTAGCCCACCAGCGCGAGCATCGCGGTCAGCCGGCCGACGATATCGGCCAGGGCCATCACCCACAGGTCGCGGTGGCGGATGTGGCTGATCTCGTGGGCCAGGATGGCGACGATCTCGCGCTCGCCCAGTCGACGCAGCAGGCCGTCGGAAAGGGCCACCGCGGAATCCGCCGGCCGACCGGTGGCGAAGGAGTTCATCAACACCGAGGGCAGGTAATAGAGCCGGGGTGGCCGCTCGAGTCCGGCCCGCCGGCTGAGCTCGGCGTTGACCCGCTCCAGCTCGGGGAGGCGCCCCGGGGGAATCGGCCGCGCATCGAACATCGCCAGCACCAGCCGGGGCGACATCACCGGGCTGAACAGCGCCAGCAACCCGCCCGCGAACAGCGACCACAGCAGCCCCGAACGCCCGGCCACCAGCCAGCCGATCACCCCCAGCAGGACGACCATCAGGATCGCCAGCAGCAGCGTCTGGATCGCGTTGCTCAGCTCGTAGCGAGTCAGGAAAGACACGGGCATCGACAGCGCCGCCACGGCATGGACCTGCCCCGAGTCTAACCCACCGAGACCCGCCACGGTCAGCGAAGCGTCATCGGCCGGTCATCGGCGGGTCACCGGGGGCATCGAGAATCGGGCCCGGATCCGTCACCGAGCGCCGGCATGCCGACCGTATCCGTGATCACCCCCGCCTACCGCGCCGCGAACACCCTGCCCCGGGCCGTGCGCAGCGTCCTCGACCAGCGTTTCGACGACTGGGAGATGCTCATCGTCGGCGACGACGGCCGCGACTATCGCCGGCTGCTCGACGCCGTGGGCCTGGCCGATGATCCCCGCCTGCGCTTTTTCGATTCGGGCGGTGTCGCCCGCGGGCCGGGTGCCGCCCGCAACGTCGCCCTCGAGGCCGCCCGCGGCCGGTTCATCGCCCCCCTCGACGCCGACGACCTGTTCTACCCCGACCGCCTGGAGCGCCTCCTGCCCCTGGCGCGCACGCACGGCATCGCCGGCGACAACACCCGCGTGGTCGACGACACCACCGGCGACCCGCTGCGCGACGCCTTCGCCGCGGGCGGCGAGGACTTCGAGCTCGACCCCGAGCTCTACACCCACATCTCGGTACCGATGATCTTCGTCTTCGACCGCCGCCACATCCCCCGCGGCTGGGATGCGGACGTGCGCTTCGGCGAGGACACCCTCTTCAACCTGCGCCTGATGGAGCACCTGCCGCGCGTGCCGATCATCGGCGACCCGCTGCACGAATACCGGGTGATGAGCACCAGCCTCTGCCATGCCGGCGACGCCCACCAGCGCGCCGAGACCACCTACCGGCGCTGCCTGATGCGCCTGCAGGAGGACGGGCTGGGCTTTCGCACCGCCGAGGCCCGCAACCGGGTCGAGCAGATGCTCAAGCACAAGCGCGAGACCAACCACCTCTACGCCCGCAAGCGCGCCAACGGCTTTCGCGGCCCCTTCCAGCACTTTCTCAACGACATCGACCAGCACTACCTGCACGACTGAGCCCAGGTCCCTTCACCCGGCGCCCGGCCCGCTTTCCCGGCATCGACGGCCCCGCGAGCCACGGCGCCCACGTGCCGGAACCGGACGGGGCACCACGCCTGGCGAGCGACCGCGGCCGGCTCCCCGGGCCTGCACCGTCCCCCGGCCCCGGCCAGCCGGTCCGGGGCTGGCCGCCGGCGGTCGGGCCGGCTATGCTCCCGGAAGGCATCCAGACCCCGGGAGGGCGACCAATGATCCCGTTCAGGACCCGGCTCGCCGGCGGCATCGCCGGCCTGGCACTGGCCATCGGCTGCGCGAACGCCGGCAACTTCGTCGACGTCAAGCGCATGGGCATGGAGATCGCCGACGACATCGCCCGCGCCGCGGTGCTCGACTGCCGCGAGCGCGGCTACCAGGTCTCGGCGGTGGTGGTGGACCGCTCGGGCCATCCCCAGGCGGTGCTGCGCGACACCCACGCCTCGCGCTTCACCATGCAGATCGCCCGCGAGAAGGCCAACGGCGTGGTGCTCTCGCGCATCGACTCCGGCGCGTTCCGGGAAAACCGGGGCGACATCCGCATGGAAATGAACCACGTCGACGACGTGATGATGCTCGAAGGGGGACTCGCCATCGAGGCGGGCGGCGCCTTCGTGGGCGCGGTCGGCGTGAGCGGCGCCCCCGGCGGGGACAAGGATGCCGAATGCGCCGCCGCGGCCCTGGAGACGGTCGCCGACCGCCTCGCCTTCGCCGACTAGCCGCGAGGCGAGCACCCCGCCCAGCACCTTGCCCGTCCCCATCAGAGCTTGATTCTAGCAGGCTCCGCCCGTCGACTCCCGGCTTGCCCCCGATACCCGGGCGGTTTTCCCGCGGCCACGAAAAAGGGCGCCGGCCTCGCGGCCGGCGCCCTGCTGTTTGGTAGCGGGGACTGGATTCGAACCAGTGACCTTCGGGTTATGAGCCCGACGAGCTACCTGACTGCTCCACCCCGCAATTGATGCTGCGCAGTGTACCGCCGGGTGCCCCGCGAGTCAAATTTTTGTCATCATTCCCCCGCTCACCCACCCGGAGAACGCCCATGAGCGGCATCGCCATCACCCGCGAGATGCTCGACGAGATCGAGGCCGTGCTCGCCCGCCACGCCCCCGAGAGCCGCGACGCCCACGTGCGCCTGCACCTGCTCGCGGGCCTGGCCGGCTTCATGGTCGGCGAGCGGGACATGGAAGCCGGCGAGCGCGAGGCGGTGCTCGACGGCCTGCGGGCCTTCATGGACGGCGTGGCCGAGCAGCGCCTGGCCGCCCGTCGCCCGTCCACCGAGGCCCTCGGCATCTGGCGCCCGGAGGAAAACGACCGATGAACCCCGAGCACTGGCACCAGCGCTGGCAGGAGGGGCGCATCGGCTTTCACCGGGACGCGGTCCATCCCCGCCTGGAGACGCACTGGCCGCGGCTGGTGCCCGAGACCGACAGCCACGTGCTGGTCCCGCTGTGCGGCAAGTCCCGCGACCTGCTGTGGCTGGCCGAGCGGGGCCACGCCGTCACCGGGGTCGAGTTGAGCCCGCTGGCCGTGGGCCAGTTCTTCGCGGAGAACCCCCTGCCGGCGCCCCGGGTCCGCCGCGAAGGGGCCTTCGAGCACCACGAGTGCGAGCGGCTGCGACTCTGCTGCGGGGACTTCTTCCGTCTGCGGCCGGAGGATCTGGCCGCGCCCCTGGCCATCTACGACCGGGCGGCGCTGGTGGCCCTGCCCGCGTCCATGCGCGGCGACTACGCCGACCACCTGGCCCGCCTGAGCCCGCCGGGAACGCGGATGCTGCTGGTCTCGCTCGAACGCCCGGGCGACTCCGGCTCGGGGCCGCCCTTTTCCGTGGCCACCGCCGAGATCGAGAACCTTTTCGCCCCGGGCTGGTCGCTTGAAGAACGGGAAACGAGCGCGCCCGACGAGCGCGGGGTGCGCGAGACGGTCCTGTTCCTGGTTCGCCGCGGCTGAGTTGCCCGGCATGCCGGGACCATGCCACAGTCCCGGCCTCGTTTCCCCATCCACTCATCCACGCAGACGATGTCCATGCCCCAGAGCCATTCCACGTTCGAGCACCTGCGCAGCATTCCCGTCGACGCCATCAACGTCACCGTCGAGGAATACCGCCACCGCCGCACCGGCGCGCGCCACTACCACATCGCCGCCGACGATCCGCAGAACGTCTTCCTGGTGGGCCTGCAGACGCTGCCGGCCGACTCCACCGGCGTGGCCCACATCCTCGAGCACACCGTGCTCTGCGGCTCCGAGCGCTTCCCCGTGCGCGATCCCTTCTTCATGATGATCCGCCGGTCGCTCAACACCTTCATGAACGCCTTCACCGCCAGCGACTGGACCGCCTATCCCTTTGCCACGGTCAACCGCAAGGATTACGACAACCTGCTGTCGGTCTACCTCGACGCGGTCTTCTTCGCCAACCTCGACGAGCTCGACTTCGCCCAGGAGGGCCACCGGGTGGAATTCGCCACCCCCGACGACCCGGAGACCGACCTGGTCTACCGCGGGGTGGTCTACAACGAGATGAAGGGGGCGATGAGCTCGCCGGTGGCGACCCTGTTCCAGTCGCTCACCCGGCATCTCTATCCCACCACCACCTATCACCACAACAGCGGCGGCGACCCGGAGGCCATCCCGGAGCTCACCCACGACCAGCTGGTGGCGTTCTACCGCCACTACTACCACCCGTCCAACGCCGTGTTCATGACCTACGGCGACATCCCCGCCCACGAGCTCCAGTCGCGCTTCGAGGCGCTGGCCCTGCACCGTTTCGAGGGCCCGCGGGACGTGGGTGACGGGGTACCCGACGAGCAGCGCTACACGCAGCCGGTGGCGGTCACCGAGCGCTACGCCCTGGACGAGGAAGAAACCGCCCGGCGCACCCACGTGGTCACCGGCTGGCTGCTGGGCCACAACAGCGACCCGGATGCCGTGCTCGAGGCCCAGTTGCTGGGCGGGGTGCTGCTGGAGAATTCCGCCTCGCCCCTGCTCAAGGCCCTGGAGACCAGCGACCTCGGCACCGCGCCCTCGCCCATGTGCGGCCTGGAGGACTCCAACAACGAGATGTTCTTCTCCGCCGGCCTGGAGGGCTCCGAGCCCGAGCACGCCGAGGCGGTGGAGCAGCTGATCCTCGACACCCTGCGCGACGTGGCGGACAACGGCGTCGACCCCGAGATGGTGGAGTCGGTCTTCCACCAGCTGGAACTGGGCCAGCGCGAGATCACCGGCGACGGCTTCCCCTACGGCCTGCAGCTGATCGTCCATGCCCTGCCCACCGCGCTCCACGGCGGCGACCCCATCGCCACCCTGGACCTCGACGCGGCGCTCAAGCGACTGCGCGAGAAGGTCCGCGACCCCGGCTTCGTGCCCGGGCTGGCCCGGCGGCTGCTGCTGGACAACCCCCACCGCGTGCGCCTGACCCTGGAACCCGACACCACCCTCTCCCGGGCCCGGGCCGAGGCCGAGAAGCAGCGCCTCGCCGAGATGAAGGCCGGGCTCGACGAGACCGACCGGAAGCGCATCGTGGAACGGGCCGCGGCGCTCGCCGAGCGCCAGAACGCCCCCGAGGACCCCGGCCCCCTGCCCCGCGTGGGTCTCGAGGACGTGGCCGCCGAGCTCGCCATCCCCGAGGGCGAGCGCCACGACATCGGCGATCTGCCGGGCACCTGGTACGAGCGCGGGACCAACGGGCTGGTCTACCAGCAGCTGGTCTTCGACCTGCCCGAGCTGGATCCGCAACTGCTCGACCTGATGCCGCTGTTCGCCAATGTCCTGCCCGAGGTGGGCTCCGGCGGCCGCGACTACCTCGAGACCCAGGCCCTGATGGGCCGCTACACCGGCGGCATCGGCGCCGGGGCCTCGCTGCGCGGTGCCATCGACGACACCCAGCGCGCCCGCGGCACCTTCACCCTCTCGGGCAAGGCCCTGGCGGACAACCGCGAGCCCCTGGCCGAACTGATGCGCGAGACCATCGAGAGCGCGCGCTTCGACGAACACGACCGGCTGCGCGAACTGCTCGCCCAGCTGAGCTTCCAGCGCCAGCAGGCGGTCACCGGCAACGGCCATGCACTGGCCATGACGCTGGCCGCCAGCGGGCTCTCGCCCACCGGCCACTTCGCCCACCGTTGGCAGGGGCTGGAGGGCACGCGGGCGATCAAGGCGCTGGAGGCGGCCGGCGACATCGGCGGCCTGGCCCGGCGCCTGGAGGCCCTGCGCGATGCCCTGCCGGAGGCCCCGCGCCAGCTGGTCGCGGTGACCGACACGCGCACCCGGGCACCGCTTGCCGAGACCCTCGGCCGCCACTGGGGCGACCTCGGCGGGGGCGCGGACCGCCACGCCCTGCGTCCCGGGCGGGTGGAGACCCCGGTGCGCCAGGCCTGGACCACCAACACCCAGGTGAACTTCTGCGCCGCGGCCTACCCCGCCCCGCCGGTGGACCATCCCGACGCCCCGGCCCTGATGGTGCTCGGCGGGCTGCTGCGCAACGGCTTTCTGCACCGCGCGATCCGCGAACAGGGCGGTGCCTACGGCGCCGGCGCCGGCTACGACGCCGACGGCGGTGCCTTCCGCTTCTTTTCCTACCGCGACCCGCGCCTGTCCGGCACGCTGGCGGACTTCGCCGCCTCGCTGGACTGGATCATGGAGGAACGCCACGAGTGGCGCGTGGTCGAGGAGGCGATCCTCGGCGTGGTCAGCCAGATGGACAAGCCCGGCTCGCCGGCGGGCGAGGCGAAAAAGGCCTTCCACAACAGCCTCCACGGGCGCACGCCGGAAAAGCGCCGGCAGATCCGTGCACGGGTACTGGAAGTCACCCTCGACGACGTGCGCGGCGCGGCCGAGCGCTGGCTGGGCGGCGTGGAGCCCAACCTGGGGATCATCTCCCACCGCAGCCTGCTGGAGGCCGACGGCGACCTGCCGGAGCTCGAGATCCACGAGCTCTGAGGCCGGCGACCTGCGAATTCCCGAGCGGTGTACTAAGGTTCGAACGAGGGGCGCAACCGCGCCCCGCGCTCGATCCGGTGCGATACCGATTCGCAGGAGGATTCGCCATGCCCACCTTCGCCTCTCCCTCGTCGCGTCACGAAAACACCCGCGAGGTCGTTCGCCCCACCCGGGACTGGCCCGGCGTCTGCCAGGTAGAACCCACCGAACCCTTCCGCTGGCTCGCCCTGGGCATGCGCGACATGATGAACGCGCCCGGGCCCAGCCTGGCCTACGGCGCGCTGTACGTGGTGATGGGCTACCTGATCCTGGCCATGGCCAGCTTCGAGCCGCGCCTGACGCTGGCGATGATGACCGGCTTCCTGCTGGTGGGAACCTTTCTCTCCATCGGCTTCTACGAGCTCAGCCAGGAGCTCGAGGAGGACCGCGAGGTCACCTTCCTGACGGGTTTCCGGGGGCTGCGCCACAACCCGGCCAGCCTGGCGATCTTCGCCATCGTCCTGGGGCTCACCATGGGCCTGTGGTTCCGCACCAGCGCGCTGATGGTGGGGATGTTCTTCGGCAGCGTGGAACTGGCCGTCGGCGGCTGGGGCTCGCTGGTGGGGGCGATCGTCAACGGCGAGCACGGGCTGGCGTTCATCGCCACCTTCACGGCCACCGGCCTGGTCTTCGCGGTCTTCGCCTTCTGCATCAGCGTGGTCTCCATCCCGCTGATCAACGGCCGCAAGGTGGACGTGGTCCGCGCCGTGGTCACCAGCCTGCGCGCGGTACGCCACAACCCCGCCGCCATGGTGATCTGGGCGGCCCTCATCGCGTTGCTGATCGGTGCGGGCATGGTCACCCTGCTGGCCGGACTGGTGTTCACCCTGCCGCTGATCGGCCATGCCAGCTGGCATGCCTACCGCGAGATCGTCGAGGACGAGAACCTGCCCGAGGCCTGAAGCGGGCGGGATCGACCTCCCGGCCGCGAATGGCCACCCCGCGAGCCGGCTGCGCACGGGGTGCGCCGAGCCCGCCACGGGGCGCCTGCTCGCTCCATTGGCGATGACCCCGCGGAGCCTGCCTTGACCGTCGCCTGGATCAGCCACCCCGACTGCCTCGCCCACGCCCCGAGCGGCTGGCACCCGGAAAACCCCGCGCGCCTGGAGGTTCTGGAACGCGCGGCGTCGGGGCTGCCGGCCGGGCGCATCGCCCGCCTTTCCGCACCGGCGGCCGAGGATGCCGCCCTGGAACGCGCCCACGATCCCCGCTACCTCCGGGCGCTGGCCGAGCAGGCACCCGGGCGCGGCACGCTGGCCGTGGACGCCGACACCTACCTGGGACCCGAATCTAGGGAACCTCTGCACGAATCGATGGCGCCTCTGCGGGACCGCCAAGGGTCCAGATGCAAGGCGCAGCTCGCAGTGAATGGCCGTCGCCCTTTACCAGAGCTGCAACACAGCAGATGGGCCCTTGGCGGCCCGCCCGAATGGGGCTTGCGGGTTTGCCCGCACTCTTGTTCATGCCGCACATCCGTGTGCGGCACCCTGCGGGCGCCCAAAGGCGTGCAACCCGGCTTTCCTGCCGGGTTGTGCCCGGTCCTCGACGGGCAATCAGCCCGCCTTCGGCCCGGCGCCTCGATTGCGAACAAACCCGCAAGCCAGAGACGCCATCGATTCGTGCAGAGGTTCCCAGCCTGCCTGCCGGCGGGCCGCGGGTGGCGTCATGCGGGGCATCGACCGGGTACTTGCCGGCGACTTCGCCGCGGCCTTTGCCGCCACCCGTCCCCCCGGCCACCACGCCGCCACCCGCCAGCCCATGGGCTTCTGCCTGGTCA
This sequence comes from Halothiobacillus sp., assembly GCA_018623495.1. Lineage (GTDB taxonomy): Bacteria > Pseudomonadota > Gammaproteobacteria > JAAZVP01 > JAAZVP01 > JAAZVP01. Next base: position 64,997 of record JAAZVP010000002.1, read on the forward strand.
ACCACCTGGCCGTGGGCGCCCTGCATGCGCTGGAGACCGGCGGCATCGAGCGCCTGGCGGTGGTGGACTTCGACGTCCACCCGGGCAACGGCACCCACGCAATCCTCGGCCACGACCGGCGGGTGCTCGAAGTGGGCATGCACCAGCAAGGGCTCTGGCCGGCGGCGGAGACCGTCGGCCCCGCGAGCGTGGCGCTGCCCCGTGGCAGCGAGGGCCGCGTCCTGCGCCGGGCCTGGCAACGACACTGCCGGCCGGCGCTGGTCGATTTCCGGCCCGGGCTGGTGCTGGTATCGGCGGGTTTCGATGCCCACCGCGACGATCCGCTGGGCGGGCTGGGCTGGCGCGACGCGGACTACGGCTGGCTGGGCGAGCAGCTGGCGGGGCTCGGGGTTCCGCTGGTGGCGGTGCTGGAAGGCGGCTACGAGCCGGCGGCGCTGGGCTGCGCGGTGCCGGCATTCCTCGCCGGGCTCGACGCCTCGCGGGACCGTGGTGGCGGTTCATGACCCACCCGCACGATCATGCGGGCACAGATCTGGTCGACATCCAGGGTGGGCCGCCGTTCGAGGGCCGACATCGCCATGCCCTCCATGGAATCGAGCGTGAACCCGGGGCTCACCCGCATCATCTCGCGCCCGCGGCGCATCATCTGCTTGAGGCGCGCCGCCCCCTCGATCAGCGTCTGCGAGTCGCGGGCACTGAGATACAGGGTGCCGTCGGGCCGCGGGCGGAGGCAGGCATCCATGTAGACCTGGTCCGGACCCACCGGCCGGTACTCGCGCATGTCGACGGCGAGGCCGTCGTGGACGAGCTCCAGGTCCACCGCCCGGAAAAAGTCCACCGCCTGGCCGGTGGCCCGGTTCCCCAGCTGTTCCTGGGAGGCCAGTGAGGCCGGCGCGTCGGCGGGCACGGGCTCGCGACCCTCGATCTCGGGGGTGGCGGCGGTCTCGCCCTGGTCTGCGTAGAACATGCGACCGAAACCCTCGTCCGAGGCGGCCCGGCCGCCGCCGCCGTCATCGCCGCAACCGGCCAGCAGCCCGATCAGACCGATGAGCATGAATACGCGCATGGCACCATGATAGACCGCCGCGGGGACGGGGTCATGCCGGCCGGAGAAACCTTTGGTTATGCGGCATTGATAATCATTATGCAGCTGCTATAGTCGCGGGCATTGTCTTTGGAAACGCTTGCGAGGAATCCGACCATGAAACAGTTCATGCTCCAGGAGAAGTACCCGGTCTTCACCCTCGAGATCGGCAAGAACGAGACCACCTTCGACAGCGTCGACGCCATCATCGACGAGCTCAAGTCCAGGGTGGACGCCCACCCCGTGGCGACCTACATCGCCACCTTCGACCACTACGCCCACACCAGCGGCCTGGAGAACGGCGAGATCGCCGAGGGCATCGAGGCGGCCAAGAACCTCGTCTTCTGCTTCGGCATCAAGCTGCCCGGGCCGGACGTGATGTCGGTTCGCCCGCGCTCCATCGGCGTGACCGACATGGGCGACAAGTTCGTGGTCAACTTCCTCGAGCCGCCCATGCCCGTGGCCACCGAGGCGATGGAGACCTGGGTCAAGGCCCTCAAGAACCAGTGACCCCCGGGCGGGGGCGCCGCACTGGCATCACCGGCCACGGTGGGATATCGTTGAAGGATGGCTGAGCCACGTTTTCAAACGGTCCCGGCGGGTGATGCCAAGGCACGGGTGCTGGACACGGCCCTGAGCCTGTTCACCCGCAAGGGCTATTTCAACACGTCGCTGCAGGATATCCGCAAGGAATCGGGTATCAGCATCGGCTCGATCTATCACCACTTCGAGAACAAGGAAGACCTCGCCCGCAACCTCTTCCACAGCCTGCTGGAGCGTTTCGAGGCCTCGGTACAGCAGATCGTCGCCGACCACGGCGACTGCCGCTCGCGATGTCGCGCGGTGATGAAGGACATGTTCGACATCGCCGGGGACCACCCGGAGATGATGATCTTCATCCTCTACGCCCGCCACCGCGAGTTCATGCCCCACGAGCGCACCATCTGCTCCGCCCGCCCCTTCGAGATCACCCGCGAGTTCATCCGCCAGGGCATGGACGACGGCGAGATCCGCCCGATGGACACCTGGGTGGCCGCCTCGGCACTGTTCGGCGGCGCGGTGCGCATCATCCAGCTGCACCTCGACGGCGCCCTGCCCGACGCCCTCGACAGCTACTTCGAACAGACCTGGGAAGCCGGCTGGCGCGCCGTCGCCGCCTGACGTCGCCGGAGGCCATGCATTCGGGAAGGCTTTGCGCTAGGGTTAGAACACTCGTTCTACCCAGGAGAATCCCATGCGCACGAACCGCCTCGCCCTCCTCCCCGCGCTCCTCGCCACCCTGCTGCTGGCCTCGCCGCTGCACGCGGCCCCGGGCATCGACGATGCCCGGGCGCTCACCGGCGTGGAAGAGGCAAAGGGAGTATTCTTCTTCGACTTCGATGACCCGCAGAAGCTGGCCACCTACCTGCAGATCGTGGAGAACAGCCACGCGGGCTTCGAGCGCCAGGGGGTCGACCCCGACCTGGTGATGATCTTTATCGGCCCCACGGTGAAGTACCTCACTACCGACCCGGCGCCGGCGATCGCCGACAACCATGCCGCGACGATGATGGAGATCGAGCAGAACGTCGCCGACCTGGCCGAGCTCGGGGTTCGCCTGGAGGTCTGCGCGGTGGCCACCGAGGTCTTCGGCGTGGACAACGCAACCCTGATGCCCGGCCTGCATCTCACGGCCGACGGCTTCGTGGCCCTGATCGGCTACCAGGAGCAGGGCTACAGGCTGGTCCCGCTGTTCTAGAAGGCGACTGGACCCGGCGATGTCCGGGGCTCGACGAATGCACCTGAAGCGCCTGGATGGCCGGGGCGCCCCTCTTTCCCTCTCCCCGCCGGGGAGCGGGCCAGGGTGAGGGGACGTCCCGGCGCCCCGGACCGAGCCACGCCGTCCGTCTCGTCCGAACCTTGAGCTAAAGCCGCTTTTTCACCACCACCACATCGTCGTCGTAGTGGCTCTTCTGGGTGACGAAGCCCAGCCGCTCGACCATGTGCTGCATCACCCGGTTCTCGGCAAGCACCTCGCCCTCCATCAGCCGCAGGCCCTTGGCCCGGGCCGCGCGCATCAGGGCATCCATCAGGTGCGAGCCGATGCCCCGGTGGTGCCAGTCGTCGGCCACCACGATGGCGAACTCGCAGCTCTCGCCGTCCGGCTGGATGGTGTAGCGGGCCACGCCGATCTCGGTCTCCTCGCCAGCGCCCCCGGTCACGGCGATGAAGGCCATCTCGCGGTCGTAGTCGATCTGGGTGAAGCGCACCAGCATCTCCGGGGTGAGCTCCTGCAGCGCCTGCATGAAACGCATGTACTTGGACTGCTCGGAGAGGTTGCGCACGAAGCTCTGTTCGATATCGGCATCCTCGGGACGGATGGGCCGGATGACGATATCCTGGCCGTCGGGCAGCTGGATCTCCTCGGAGAGGTGCACCGGGTAGGGGTGGATGGCCATGTGCGAGTAGCGATCCGGGGTGACCGGCGGATAGTCCACCGCGATCCGGGCATCGGCGGCGATCACGCCCGCCTCGTCGGCGATCAGCGGGTTGATGTCGAGTTCGCGGATCTCGGGCAGCTCGCAGACCATTTCCGAGATGCGCAGCAGGGTCCGCTCAATGGCCTCGAGGTCCGCGGCCGGCAGGTTGCGGAACCGGTCCAGCTGGCGAGCCACGCGGGTGCGCTCGATCAGCCGCTGGGCCATGTAGGCGTTCAGCGGCGGCAGCTCCACGGCCCGGTCGCGGTGGATCTCCACCGCCGTGCCACCGCCGCCGAAGGAGATCACCGGGCCGAAGACGGGATCGCGGATCACGCCCAGCATCAGCTCGCGGCCGGCGGGCTTTTTCACCATGGGCTCGACGGTGATGCCGTCGATCTTCGCTTCGGGGGCGGCCTCGCGCACCGCGGCCATCATCTCGTTGAACACGCTGCGCACCGCCTGGGCGTTGGAGATCCCCAGCCGCACGCCGCCGATGTCGGACTTGTGCGACAGCTCCGCCGAGCTGATCTTCATGGCCACCGGGAACCCCATGGACTCGGCGGCCACCAGCGCCTCCTGGGCGGTATGGGCCATCACCGCCTGGGCCACGGGGATCTGGAAGGCGCGCAGGATCGCCTTGGACTCCAGCAGGGTGAGCGAGCGCCGCCCCTCGGCCAGCACCCGCTCGATGATCAGCCGCGCGCCGCCGACGTCCGGCTCCTGGCGCTCCCCCAGCGATTCGGGCACCTGCACCAGGAGCTTCTGGTTGCGGTGGTAGGTGGCGAGATAGGCGAAGGCCTCCACCGCCGACTCCGGCGCCGGGTAGTGGGAGATGCCCCGGTCGGCGAACCGCTGGCGGGCCTCGTGCACCTGTTCCTCGCCCATCCAGCAGGTGAGCACCGGCTTTTTCGAGGCGTCCACGCCCTCGATGACGCCCTCGGCGGCGCCGGTGGGGTCGGTCATGGCCTGCGGGGTGAGCATCACCAGCAGGCCGTCGACGCCGTCGTCCTCCAGGCAGGTGGCCACCGCCTCGCGGTAGCGCTCGGGGGTGGCGTCGCCGAGGATGTCCACCGGGTTGCCGTGGGACCACTGCTCGGGCAGAAAGCCCTCGAGGCGCTCCATGGTCTGGTCGCCGAGCTCGGCCATGCGCACGTTCATCTCCACCGCCCGGTCGGTGGCCATCACCCCCGGCCCGCCGCCGTTGGTGATGATGCCCAGGCGGTTCTCGCGGATGCGACTGCCGCTGGCCAGCACCTGGGCCACGGAGAAGAGCTGGGTCACGGTGGTGGCCCGCACCACGCCGGCCCGCTGCAGGGCGGCGTCGAAGACGTCGTCCCCGCCCACTAGGGCGCCGGTGTGGGACATCGCCGCACGCGAGCCCTCGGCATGGCGGCCCGACTTGATCACCACCACCGGCTTCATCCGGGCCGCGGCCCGCAGGCCACTCATGAACCGGCGGGCATTGCGCACCCCTTCCACGTAGAGCAGGATACTGTGGGTGCGGGGGTCGACGGCGAGATAGTCGAGCACCTCGCCGAAATCGACATCGGCGGCATCGCCCAGGGAGGCCACCGCGGAAAAGCCGATCTGGCGCGATTCCGCCCAGTCGAGGATGGCCGTGCACAGCGCCCCCGACTGGGACACCAGCGCCAGGTTGCCCGGCAGGGCGTCGTTCTTGGAGAAGGTGGCGTTGAGCCCGATCTCCGGGCGCATGATGCCCAGGCAGTTGGGGCCGATGATCCGCAGGCCGTGGTGACGGGCCGACTCCAGCACGTTGTTCTGCAGTCGTTCGCCCTTGGGCCCGGTCTCGGCGAAACCCGCCGAGAGGATCACCGCGCCGGCGATGCCGTGCTCGCCGCATTCGTGGATGATGTCGGGGACGGTGGGCGCAGGGGTGGCGATCACCGCCAGGTCGATGGGCTGGCCGATCTCGCTCACCGACGGGTAGCAGGTCCGCCCCTGGATCTCGTCGTGCTTGGGGTTGACGGCGTAGAGCTCGCCGTCGAAACCGGCCTCGAGCATGTTGGCGAACACCCGCATGCCGACGGACTCGGGACGCTCGCTGGCGCCGATGACCGCGATGCTGCGGGGCGAGAAGAGACGGCTGAGATAATGGGCTCCCATGGCGAGCGCTGGCCTCCTGGCTGGATTCCGGGAACAGTGTCAGTCCAACACGCAGCGATTGAAAACCGATGACAGTGGCCATCATTTCCCATCCCGCCTGCCGCGACTACGCCCCGGGCGGCATTCACCCGGACCGGCCCGACCGGCTGGCCGCCATCGAGGACCAACTGATCGCCTCCGGGCTGGAGATGGTGCTGCGTTTCGTGGATGCGCCGGAGGTGACCCGCGAGCAGCTCGAGCGGGTCCATACCGGCGCCTACATCGACCACCTGCTGGCGCTGGCGCCGAGCGAGGGGCGCGTGACCCTGGACGACGACACGCCCATGGACCCCGCCACCCTGCCCGCTGCCCGGCGGGCCGCCGGGGCGGGCATCCGCGCCGTGGACGGGGTACTGGGCGGGGCGTTCTCCCGCGCCTTCGCCAACGTGCGCCCGCCGGGCCACCATGCCGGGCCCGATCGCGGCGCCGGCTTCTGCCTGTTCAACAACGTGGCCGTGGCCGCCGCCCATGCGCTGGAGCACCACGGGCTGGAGCGCGTGGCCATCGTCGACTTCGACGTCCACCACGGCGACGGCACCGAGGCCATCTTCCGCGACGACGCGCGGGTGATGCTCTGCTCGGCCTTCCAGCACCCGTTCTATCCCTTCACCGGCGCCGACACCCACAGCGAACGCATCATCAACGTGCCGCTCAAGGCCGCCACCGGCAGCGAGGCCTACCGCGCCGCGGTGAGCTCGGCCTGGTTCGACGCCCTGGAGGCCTTCACACCCGAGATGCTGTTCATCTCGGCGGGCTTCGACGGCCACCGGGAGGACGACATGTCCCACCTGCTCCTGGGGGAATCCGACTACGGCTGGCTCACCGAGGCCCTGGTGGAGATCGCCGACCAACACTGCCGGGGACGGGTGGTCTCGATGCTCGAGGGCGGCTACACCATTCCCTCGCTGGCGCGCAGCGCCTGCGAACACGTGCGCGCACTGATCGGCTGAGCCGCCGGCCGGGCCCGGCGGAAACGATTCCCGGGAGCCTGCCGTGGAAACGCCCCCCCCCGGGAGCGGCAAAAGCCGCGATTTCCGGGCCACCTGGCGAAACGCCGGGCCGCGGCCGTTCAGCCGCGGATGACTTCCTCGAAGAAGGCCTTCACGCCGCCGCGCATGAAGTGGTAGTTCTCGATGCCCAGGTCCTCGAGATAGTACTGGAACCAGCGCACCTGCTTGCCGGCCATGTCGTACACCAGCAGCGGACGCCCCGAGGCGGCCGCCTTTTCCAGGTAGGCCCGCATGCGCTCCTTGGCATCCAGGGAGATGTTGCGCTCCTTGAACACGAACAGGCCCACTCCGTCGCGCTGGCGCGGCCCGCGGATGTCGAGGACCATGGGGTTGCCGTTGGCCACCCGGTCGGCGAACGCCTCGGGATCGAGCATGTGGGCGGCGAGGGCGTCCCCGTCGATCAGGTCGGCGGGGTCCACCGGCGACTCGCCCAGCAGCACCGACTTCTCGGGGTGGGCCCGCGCCCATTCCATGATCCCCGCGTCGAACACGCGCAGGTTCTCGATACCCGCCGCGCGGGCCTTTTCCGCCGCCTTGTAGGACTTGAAGCAGGTCCGGCCGTTGCAGTAGGTGACGATGGCCGCGCCGGGGTTTTTCTGGCGCAGTTCGCGGAAACGCTTGCCGAAGGCGGGATCGTAGAGGGAAATATGCTCGGCGCCCTTGATGTGCAGGGTCTCGTACTCGAAGCGCGAGCGGACGTCGACCACCACCACCGAACCGAAGTTCGCGTTCAGCTGGTCCAGCTCGATGGGCTCGAGGTTGACGAACACCTCCCGGCCGGGAAAGCCCTCGTCCTCGGCCGCCAGGGCCGGTGAACCGATCAGCGACGCCAGCAGTGCCAGCATTCCCACCATCACCCGCATCGGATGACCTCCTCTGTCATGTGACTGGAAAATTACCACCCCGAGACTAGTGCTTTATCGCTCCCGACGCCAGCCCCCGAGACTGGAAAATCGGCGCCGATAACGCTAGCGTCAGGTGACCAACGGCCCCGCCCCGAGGAGACCACAAGCCCATGGCCGGCAGCCCCCAGCACTTCGAGTCCCCGCAGCAGGAAACCAGACCCCTGGAGCGGGTCTTCGCCCGCGTACTCACGCCGTTCGAGGAATTCATCCACCAGGAGACGGCGAGCGGCGCCCTGCTGATGATCGCGGCCGTGCTGGCGTTGATCATGGCCAACTCCGGGCTCTACCACGCCTACCAGCATGTCCTGCATACGCACGTGGTGGTCGGCTACGGCGACTGGGTCATCGACAAGACCCTGCACCACTGGATCAACGACGGCCTGATGGCCCTGTTCTTCCTGGTGGTGGGCCTGGAGATCAAGCGCGAGGTGCTGGTGGGCGAGCTCGCCGACCTGCGCCAGGCCACCCTGCCCATCGTCGCCGCCGTGGGCGGCATGGTGGTGCCGGCGAGCATCTACGCCCTGGTGGCCGGCGGTGTCGCCCCGGCCGGCTGGGGCATTCCCATGGCCACCGACATCGCCTTCGCCGTGGGCGTGATGGTGCTGCTGGGCAGCCGGGTCCCCAAGTCGCTGCTGACCTTCCTGGTGGCCCTGGCGATCGTCGACGACCTGGGCGCGGTGGCGGTGATCGCGCTGTTCTACACCGAGAGCCTGAACCTGGCCGCCCTGGGCGCGGGGGCCTTGATCCTGGCGCTACTGGTGATGCTCAACCTCGCCGGCGTGCGCAAGCCGGTGGGCTACGTGCTGCTGGGCGTGCTGCTCTGGCTGGCCCTGCTGAAGTCGGGCGTCCATGCCACCCTCGCCGGGGTACTCACCGCCTTCACCATTCCCGCGACCTCCAAGCTCGACGCGGGACTGTTCACCGAAAAGGTCCGTGACCTCGCCGACCGCATGGACCACGCCCACGAGCCGGGCGTGAACATCATGCGCAATGCCTACCAGCACTCCATGCTGCAGACGCTGGCCAACGGCGTGCAACTGGTGGAGACGCCGTTGCAGCGCATGGAACACGGCCTGCACCTGCCGGTGGCCTTCCTGGTGATTCCCGTCTTCGCCCTGGCCAACGCCGGTGTGCCCGTGGAGCTGGACGGCCTGGGCACCACGCTGGGCCACCCCGTGGTGATGGGCGTGATACTCGGGCTGGTGGTCGGCAAGCTGGTGGGCGTGGCCGGCTTTTCCTGGATGGCGCTCAAGCTGGGCATCGGCGAGCTGCCCGCGGGCACGCGCTTCGGCCACCTGATCGGGGTGGGCCTGCTGGCGGGCATCGGCTTCACCATGTCGATCTTCATCACCGAGCTGGCCTTCAGCGACCAGCCGGAGACCCTGCTGCTGGCCAAGACCGGCATTCTCGCCGCGTCACTGATCGCCGGTACCGCCGGTTACCTCTGGCTGCGGCTCATGCCGCCGGCGGAGTGATCCGGTCGTGCCGGCTGTACAGCCGGCACCCGGCCAGGGACAATCGGCGACGGCCGGCCGGGAACACCGGCGGCGGCCCCCGGTCAGACGTTTCAAAGGCGACAGGATTCCAGGCATGGGCCAACCGCAACCCTACGAACCCCCGCTGGTCCGCCAGCTCAATCACCTCCACGACGTGCTCGAGTCCAACCGCACGGTGCTGGCGAGCGGCCTGTTCGCCGCCGGGCTGTTCATGCTGCTGAGCTGGTTCCAGCTGCTCGAGGGCGCGCAGTCGGGCTACGGGCCGGGCGGCTACCCGGCCCTCGGGGTCCTGGTGGTGGTGGGTGCGGCCCTGCTGGTGGTCTTCCCCGAGGAGAAGGTGGCCGCGCTCTTGATGGCCCACGTCCGCTTCGTCGACCAGTACCTCTCGATGCGCGACCACCACTGGCTGCGCGACGTCGCCGAGGAGTATCCCGAGCTCAAGCGTCGCCTGCAGCCGCTGATCGACTCTCGTTTCCCGGTACGCATCGACGCCCTCAGGCGCGTCTGGGTCCAGCTGCGCGCCGTGCAGAAACGCCGCTCCTAGCCCCACAGCACCGCCGGGCCGCGGGGCGCGGAAACCCTACCCGGTCTTGATCCGCTGACCGCCGGTGGCCTCGCGGATCACGTTGACGGCGTGCTTGAGGTTCTTCAGGCGCACGTCCCCGAGGGTGCCGCCCGCCGCGCCGGGGTGGCCCCCGCCACTGAAGTACTCCGCGGCGATGCGGCTGACGTCGGTGCCCGGGTTGGCCCGCAGCGACATCCGCCCGTTGCCCCGCACCAGGATGGCCATGTCCATCCGCCCTTGGCGCTCCATCAGCTCCATGATCACGCCACGGAAGACATCGTGCGGCCAGTTGAAGAACAGCCCGGCACGGTGACCGTCGATCTCGAGCAGCGGCACGTCGTCGAGGTCGAGGAGCTCGGCGGACATGCGGTGGTACTTGTCCTTGAGCGGCAGCTCGGCATCGTTGAAGATCCGCTTTTCCACCCGGCCCTTGAGAAAACCCTTGCGGATGTCGTAGAGCGAGCGCTCCAGGGCCTCGAGGGTCAGCCCCTCTTCCATGCGATCGAAGAAACCGTCGATCAGGTTGAACCGGTAGGCCCGCTTGAGGTCGGTCAGGGTGGGAGCGAGGTGATCGTTCTCCATCACCAGCCCGATGAGAAAGATCGCGCGGGTGAAGTCCTCGCTGTCCTTGAGCCAGCGGTCGCCCACGTCGATGAACCGGGCCCGTTGCTCCATGCGCTCGCGGTGGCGGGCGTCCATCAGGTGGGCGCAGGCCTCGAAGGTGAGCAGCGTGGCGCATTTCTCGGTGTCGAGAAAGTACCAGTCGAAACGCTCGGCGGCCTCCCGACCCGAACCGTGGTGATCGAGGAGCTGGAGGTGCACGCGGGGCCCGAGGGCCTCGACGCGCCGCTCCAGGTCGGCGGCCTGCTCCGGCGTGAGGTTGAGGTCGGTGACCAGCACCGTGGCCTCGCCGGCCTGGCGCTCCACGGCCTCCATCAGGCGGCCGATCGCCCGCGGGATCTCGTGGTAGTCCGCGTTGAAGAAACGGGCCCGCAGCCCCGCCTCCTGGATCATGTACTGGGCACCATAGCCATCGAGGTCGGTATGGCTCAGGTGGAAAACGGGATGCTCGCTGTGCTCGAGTGCGGGGGTCGCGGATGCCATGGCTGTCTTTCTCGGGATTGAGGCGTGAGCCGCCGCATTATATAGATGTGGCCCCGCCTTTTGGGACATACAGCGGGCCGATGACTGCGATAGAATCATCCTATGTTACACGCGGGTTTAAATTGAAAATAATTTGCATTCAGCCCTTCTAAAGCGCCATGACCCGCTGCTAGACTGAACGCGACTGGTTATCAACGAGAGAACCATTCTCATGCAGACCGCTACCGCCGCCACCGAGGAAATGCCCATCGAACTGGTCAACGCCGACCGCGGCGACCGTTTCCGCATCGTCTCCCTCGGCGAGGGCAAGCGCTGCCGCCGCAAGCTCTGCGGCCTCGGCCTGCACCCCGGCTGCGAGCTGGAAGTCATGCATTGCCCGCGGGGTGGCGGGGAATGCGGCCGCTGCATCGTCGCCTGCGGCCGGGACCGGATCGCCATCGGCCGCTGCATGGCCGAGAAGATCATGGTCCAGAAGGTCGTATGAGCCACCCCACGGTCGCCGTCGCCGGCAACCCGAACTGCGGCAAGTCCACCGTCTTCAACGCCCTGACGGGCTCCCGCCAGACCACCGGCAACTGGCCCGGCGTCACCGTCGAGGGAACCTGGGGCGAGTTCGAGCACGCCGGGACCACGGTCAAGCTGGTCGATCTCCCCGGCCTCTATTCCGCCGAGATCGACGAAACCTCCACCGATGTCGCCGTCGCCCGTGACTACCTGCTCTCGGGCGAGGCGGACGTGGTCCTCGACATCCTCGACGCCGCCAACCTCGAACGCCACCTCTACCTCACCACCCAGCTCCTCGAGCTCGACATCCCCGTGGTGGTGGCCCTGAACATGATGGACGTCGCCGAGAAGGAGGGCGAGGTCGTCGACATCGAGCGCCTGTCGGCCATGCTCGGCTGCCCGGTGGTCCCGGTGGTGGGTCACAAGGGCGAGGGTATCGAGGCGCTCAAGCAGGCGCTGGTGGAGCGCGCTGGTGCGAGCGCGACCGACCAGGCGCGCGTGCTCTACCCCGAATCCGTCGAGGAGGCCCTCGATGCCCTGGGCGAGGCCCTCTCGGAACACGGCGTGGAACGCCCGGCCGGCGAGCGCTGGATCCCCTACGCCGTGCTGGCCGGCGACCAGCCACAAAAGCTGTTCGTCCCGCCCGAGATCCGCAGGCAGGCCGAGGAACACCGCGAGGGGCTGGAAACGGCCTTCGCCGAGGAAATCGACATCATCCTCGCCGACGCCCACTACACCTTCGCCCACCAGGTGGCCCAGCGCTGCGTGAGCACCCGCGGGCGACTGTCGAAGACCCGCTCCGACCGCATCGACCGCGTCATCCTGCACCCCTGGCTGGCCACGCCCATTTTCCTCGGCGTGATGTATCTGATGTTCTCCTTCACCATCAGCCTCTCGGCGGTGTTCATCGACTTCTTCGACCTGGTGACCGGGGCGCTGCTGGTGGACGGCGTGGGCGCGGCCCTGGCGGCCGTGGGCGTGCCGGACTGGCTGCGGGTACTGGTCGCCGACGGCCTCGGCGGCGGCATCCAGGTGGTGGCCACCTTCGTGCCCGTGATCGGTTTTCTCTACCTGTTCCTCTCCTTTCTCGAGGACTCGGGCTACATGGCGCGCGTGGCCTACATCATGGACCGCTTCATGCGTCGCCTGGGGCTCTCGGGCAAGGCCTTCGTACCGCTGGTGGTGGGTTTCGGCTGCAACGTGCCCGCGATCATGGCCACCCGCACGCTGGACAACCCCCGCGAACGCATCATGACGGTGATGATGGCGCCGTTCATGTCCTGCGGGGCACGATTGTCGGTCTACGCCCTGTTCGTGGCCGCCTTCTTCACCGACCACGGCGGCCTGATCGTGCTGCTGCTCTACCTCATCGGCATCGCCGTGGCCATCGCCACCGCCTTCATGCTGCGCCACACCCTCCTGCCGGGCGAGGCCGAGCCGCTGCTGATGGAGCTGCCGGCCTACCGGCGACCCACGGTGCGCGGCATCCTCACCCGCAGCGGGTTCCGGCTGAAGGCCTTCGTCAAGGATGCCGGCAAGCTGATCGTGCTGATGGTGCTGGTGATCAACGTGCTCACCTCCTGGGGCACCGACGGCTCCTTCGACCACCAGAACAGCAACGAATCCATGCTCGCGGCGGTGGGCCAGACCGTGACCCCGGTCTTCGCACCCATGGGCATCGAGGAGGAGAACTGGCCGGCCACGGTGGGGATCATCACCGGCCTGCTGGCCAAGGAAGTGGTCGTGGGCACCCTGGATGCGGTCTACGGGCGGCTGGACGCCGAGACCGAAGCGCCGGGCGACCCCACCGACGTCGACGTGCTCGGCGGCGTGGCCGAGGCCTTCGCCACCATCCCCGCCAATCTCGCCGCGCTCGGCGATGCCCTGCTCGACCCCCTGGGCCTGGGCCTGGTGGACGAGGCCGGCCAAGGGGGCGCCGCGGCCGCCGCCGCCCAGGAAGTGGACAGCCAGCTGTTCGGCACCCTGGCGAACCAGTTCGGCGGGGCGATCCCGGCCTTCGCCTACCTGCTGTTCGTGCTGCTCTACTTCCCCTGCGTGGCCGCCACCGGCGCCATCTACCGCGAGACCAGCGCCGGCTGGGCGACCTTCGCCGTCGGCTGGAGCACCGGGCTCGCCTTCATCGCCGCCACCCTCTTCTACCAGGCGGCCACCCTGCCCGCCCACCCGGCCAGCTCGCTGGCCTGGATCGTCGGGCTGGTGGGGATACTGGCGGGATTCGTCCTCGTCCTGCGCCGGCTGGGCCGACGCCTGGGCACGCAACAGGACGCCCTCCATGCTGGCTGAGATCCGCGACTACCTCGAGACCCACCGCGAGGTGACCCTGGGCGATCTCGCCAACCGTTTCGACATGCCCGAGTCGGCGGTGCGCGGCGCCCTGCGCCCCTGGATCCGCAAGGGCCGGGTGGTGCCGGTCTCCGGTCGCTGCGGCTCGGGCTGCGGCAGCGGCGGCTGCAGTAGCTGCGCCACCGGCCCGGAAACCGAGATCTACCGCTGGGCCGACGACCTCCCCTTCCGCATCGTCTCCCTGGACCGCCACCACTGAACCGGCGCGGGCGCGACGCCCGATCCGTTGCGCCCCGGAGGAAACCGCCCCGGTCCCGGGCTAGCGCCGGACCTCGCCCGCGGGCGCTTCCAGCTCCAGTTCGGGGAGGGCCATGCCCTGCGGATGATGCAACTCGATGTCCCCCTCGCCCGTGGCCACCGTGACGCGCTCGAAGGCACCCGGCTCCAGGCGCAGGGTCAGGTGGGTTTCGCGCTCGGTGAACACCCCGGCGTGCTCGACACGGTAGCGCCAGACCCGCCCCTCGCGGGCGAGACCGCGCTCCACGCCGCTGCCCGGCCAGCCAAAGCCGCGCAGGTCGCCGGACAGCTGCAGGCCGGAACCCCCCTCGGTAAACACCAGCTCCACGTCCCCGGCATCCACCTCCAGGGAGAGCCGGTCGACGGCCGCCGGCGCCGGGCGCGCGATCTCCCAGCGATCGTCCACCGGCATCGCCAGCAGCGCTCCGCCCAGCACCACGGCACCCACACCGGCATAGGCGGCACCTGCCAGCCAGGGCCGCTGGTGGCGGGGCCGACTCGGCGCGGCCCGGCGCTCGCGTCGCGGGACGTTCAGGACGTGGTAGTAGAGCACCCAGGCCACGCCGATGCTCATCAACGCCGACCAGAGCACGTCCGAGAGGAAATGGTCGCCGGCCACCATCCGGCCGACACCCAGCACCCCCCCCAGCAGCAGGGTCCCGCCGAGCACCGCGCGGCCCAGCCGCGGGCGCCGGTGGCGCAGCAGCAGCCAGAAGGCCGCCAGGGCAAAGCCCACCGAGCTGTGGCCGCAGGGAAAGGACTTGCCGTCGCTGGCGGCGTTGTAGCGCAACGGGGGCTGATAGGCCTCCTCTCCGCCGAGGGACTCCACCTGGTGGGGCCGGGGATGGCCCCAGTGCTCCTTGAACACGCCGTTGACCAGCAGGCCCGGCCCCAGCAACACCGTGGCGAAGACGAAAAACCCGTGCAGGCGCCAGCGCCGCCAGCGCGGACGCAGGCCACCCAGCGCCACCGCCGCCAGCGAGCCCACCAGCAGCAGACCGGTGAGCAAGGGTGCGCCGTGGTAGAGCATCTGCCAGAACCCGTGGTCCTCCAGGGGCCACTCGTTCTCGGCACCGGGCTGGCGAAACCACGCCATCACCGCGAGATCCAGGTCGGTGAGCCAGAAGGGCAGCGTGAAGAGGAGCGCGAGGCCGAGAAAGACCCAGGGGGCGAGACGCTCGCCGGCACCGGGCCGGACGGAAAAGGGGACGTTCATTGGCGAACCACCAGCGTGAACCGGGCGGCAGTGTAGCGCGTTTGCCCCGGCCTTTCCTTTTCAGGAAGAGGAATGGCCGCTTGCCGGGTGGACAATCACATCCTCGCCGGTACGCGCGCGCTGGGCGTCGAGCTGCTGCTCCTCGACCGCCTCGTCGATGTGCCCCCGCGAGCCACCCACCCAGCGGTCCATGACCACCGCGGCCACCAGGTCGCCGGTGACGTTGCACATGGTCCGGCTCATGTCGAGGATGCGATCCACCCCGAGGATCAGGGCAATGCCGGCCGCGGGGATGCCCACGCTCTCCAGCGTCATGGCCAGTATCGCGATCCCCACCCCCGGCGTGCCCGGCGAACCGATCGAGGCGCCGAGCACCATGACCATCACCAGCAGCACGTCCTGCCAGGCCAGGTCGACGCCGAAGCTCGCCGCGAGGAAGAACACGGCGATCACCTGGTAGAGCGCCGTGCCGTCCATGTTGATGGTGGTGCCCATGGGGATGGTGAACTGGGCGATGCTCGAGCGCACCCCCAGGCTGCCGGCGGTCTTCACCGTGAGCGGCATCACCGCCGCCGAGCTGGAGGTGGAAAACGCCAGCAACAGGTTCTCGCGGGCCGCGCGCAGAAAGCGCCGGGGTTCCATCCCCCCGGCGAGTCGCAGGATCGCCATGTACACGGCCAGCAGGAGCGCCAGGCCCAGCACCACGGTGAAGACGTAGTGCCCCATGCTCGCCAGCACGTCCATGCCGAGGGTCATCGCCAGCTTGGCCATCAGGCCGAAGACGGCCAGTGGTGCCAGCCACATCGCCCAGCGGACGATGGTCATGGACACCGCCTGGATCGAGCCCATCAGGCTCAGCAGCGGCTTGGCCTGCTCCGCGGGCAGCATGAGAATGGCGATGCCGGTGATGATGGCCCAGAGCACCACGTGCAGCATCTGGCCCTCGGCCATGGAGCCCAGTGGGTTGGTGGGCAAAAGCCCAGCGATCCGCCCCGGCAGCTCCGCGGCGGTAGGGGCCGCGGCGGGCTGGATCGCCAGGTCGTCGACGGAAATCTCCAGCGACCGGAGCGCGTCAGTGCCCAGCTCCACCGAGGGCTGGACCAGGGAGAACACGGCGATGCCGATGCTGACCGCCATCAGGGTGGTGAAGACGTAGTAGGCCGAGACACGGGTGCCCAGCCGGGCCAGCTGCTCGCGGCTCTCGCTGGCGGCCAGGCCGCGGATGATCGAGGCGATCACCAGCGGCATGACGATCATCTGCACCAGGGCGAGAAAGACCTGCCCCGGCAGGGCCAACCAGGCGCCGATCACGGTGGCGGTATCCGTCGCCACCCAGCCGACACTGGGCCCCAGCAGGACCCCGGTGGCCAGGCCGGCCACCAGGGCCAGCAGCACCTTGACCCACAGCCGCCCCGCCACGAGGTGCTGGAGGCTGTGATGCAGGTGGCGCAGCGAGCGGGGATGCAGAGACTGGACGTTGCTGGCCATGTCCGACCTCGATCAACGATGCCCGACCCAGAACACCACCAGCGCGGTGACCAGCGCGATCACCAGCGTGCGCAAGGCCATCCACAGCCAGAAGGTGCCGGCGATGCGCCCGAGAAAGGCCCCGAGCAGAAAGATCACCGCGAAGGCCGCCAGGATGGCCGCCTCCAGGGGCCGTAACGGCAGCGGCAACCCCGCCGCCGCGGCCCATAGCGGCAGCAGGATGCACAAGGAGACCAGAAGCGGCGCCGCCCCGCTCACCAGCGCCACCATCACCGGCAGGTAACGCGATGCCCGGGCATGGGCCGAGGCCTCCAGCGAGGCCACCATCGCGGCCTCGAGGTCCTGCAGTTCGCGGCGGCGCTCGGCGGCCTCGCTGACATCGGTGCTGCTCACCCCGGAAACCCCCAGGGCAACCCCGGCCCCGATGCAGGCGTTGATCACGGTGCCCAGGCGCACGTCACCGCTGACGAAGAACCCCATGCAAGGCCCCAGTTGCGCCAGGGCGCCATCGAAGCCGTTGGTGACGAAATAGCGCCGCCCGATGTGCTGCGCCTGCGAGAGGGCGGCCAGGAACTGCATTCGCCGCCAGAGCGCCCTCATGTGCCGCCGCCGACCACCTCGACCTCGTCGATGCTCTGCAGCGCGCCGCCGATGTCGCGGATGGCCGCCTCGATGGCGTCGAAATCGATGTCTTCGCCGTGCACGACCACCACGATCGATTCCGTGCGGGCATCCACCCCCTCCACCGTGACACTCACACGGTAGCCCGGGCCCTGCTCCGCCAACACCCGGGCGAACTCCAGGGCGTTGGGCTTGTGCGGCTTGAGAATGTCCAGCACCACTCGCCTGACCGCTGCCATGCACCCTCCTCCGTGGTTGGCGGGCCGCGCCACTGCGCTGCTTCTGACTATACTCGATGACACAGGGAGGTTTCACAACCGGGCACCCCGGCAGAAAAAAGGAACCCCCAATCACCGACGAGGAGGAAGGCAGCCATGCGACCCACATCCAGCCTGTTGGGCGGACTGGCGATGTTGCTGGCCCTGGTGGCCACCCCGGCAAGTGGCCAGCTGCAGAGCCCGGTCTACGGCTCGGAATTCATGACCACCGAGGAAATCGCCGAGTACCACCAGAAGCGCAGCCGGATCGAGGACCCCGACGCGCTCGAAGCATTCGACCAGGAGCACTACCGCAGGATCCGGAAACGCATTCGCGAATCGGGCGCCTCGCTGGAATCCTGGACCGGCTACTCCGAGACGCGCGAGAAACCCGTCGACTGGGGCCGCTACACCACCGCCATCTGGAAACACATGACCCCGGCGGAACGCGAACACCACACTGCCTACCTGCGCAGCCTGCCCAGGGCCGAGGACCGGCTCGCCTACCTGACCAAGCTCTACGAGTTCATCGAGGCCAAGGCCAAGGTCGAGGGCCGCAGGATCGAGCCCGCTGCGGCCGAACAGCCCAGGGTCTACGGCGAGATGCTGATGACCCCCGAGGAGAAGAGTGCCTATCTCGGCCTCATGAGCATCCTTCCCGAGGAAGAACGAGTCCAGCAGGAAGCCGCGCACTACCGGCTGATCCAGCGCCGCGCCCGGGAGATCGGCGGCGGCATCTCGGACTGGGCCGGCACCAGCCGGGCCGGGGAACACCCCTGGGGCGAGGACGAGCCCGGGCGGATGATGTACTACTGGAGCCTGATGTCCGACGAGGAACAGGCCAGACACGTGGAGAAACTCCGGGAGATGCCCGACGCCCAGGCCCGGATCGACTACATCCAGAAGCAGTACGAACGCATCAAGCGGGAACGCGAGGGCGGCAACCAATAGCCCCTTCGGGGCCGCATCTCCATGCGGCCCCTTCCTTCACAGCCCCCACCCCAGGCCCGTGGCCAATGCCATGGCCACCAGCATCACCGCACTGCCCCGCTCCATGAAGGGCCGCCAGCGCTGCAGCTGACGCCGGATCTCCACACTGACCCGCCCCAGGCCGAAACCGAGGATCACCCCCGGGATCACCACCGCGCCCAGACCGAACCCCAGCCCCAGCAGGCTGCCTCCAATGAGCGTCCCGCTGGCCGCGGCAGCAGCGATCACGGTCGCCAGGGGCAGGCAGGGCGTCACCGCCATGCCAGCGCCGAGCAGGAACACCCCCGGGGCCGACGGTCCGCGGGTCCCCGGCCCGATCCGCTCGGGCGGGCGAACCCCCGGCATCCGCCCGGTCACACACCCCGCGTGCCGGCGGCGCCACAGGCCGAGAGCCAGCCACAAGACCACCGCCGCGAGCGCCAGGCGGGCCAGCGGATGTTCCAGCCAACCCTCGACCCACGCCCCCAGCATTCCCGCGGCCGCCCCCAGGCCGACATAACCCGCCAACCGCCCCAGGGAGAAGACCCCGGCAATCCGCCAGGCCGAGCGGGAATCCCCCGCCCCGCCCAGCATCAGCGGGCCCACGTAGGGCAGACACGTCAGCGTGCAGGCCCCGGCCCCGAAGGACAGGCCCAGCACGGCGGCGGCCAGGAAGCCGATCGATCCGGGATCAACGCCCACGGGAGGACTCCTTGTCGTCGGCCGGACGGATCACCCCGCCCAGCGTCTGTGCCTCCCAGCGGCCCTGGGCGGCCTTGCGCTTCTTGAAGTACTGCGGGCTGGCCGAGAAGACCTTGAGACCCGCATAGCGGATCTGGAGCACGTCCTGGTCCGGGCAGAACTCCACGCAGCGCCCACACAGGGTGCAGTCCGGGAAGGTGACATCGCGGTTTTCCATCTCGGTGTGGATCTCGCGGATGTCCATGGGACAGGCGCTGGCACACAGCCCGCAGCGGTCGCACCGCGGCGAGGCATTCTTGACCAGTCGCACCAGCCCCAGCTTGCGGAACACGGCGTGCAGGGCGAGCATCGGGCAGATCCGGCAGAACGGCTGGCGCATCACCAGGCCCAGGGCAATCATCAGCCCGAAGAGGAAATCGGCGGTCACCGACAGCACGAAATACCCCGGGCCGGAGGTATCCACGTAGAGCTGGGAAGCATCCCCCGTGGCCAGCGTGGTCATGATCCGGCTGGGACAGACCTTGCAGAAGGCGTCCCCGAAGGCATGCCCGGTCAGCCCCAGGCCGGTCATCAGCGGCAGCCCGAAGACCAGCCCTCCGAGCATCAGCCACTTCACGGGCCGCAGCCGATCCACCACCCGGTCATCCAGGGAGGTGATCCGGGCAAGGCCGAGCTTCTGGCCGATCATGTGGGTCACCTCCTGGAAGAACCCCAGCGGGCAGATCCAGCCGCAGAAGGCCTTGTTGAGCAACACGAACAGGACCAGGAACGTGCCCAGGGTGGTGAGAAACGGAATCAGGGCCTTGATCACCGATTCCCCGGCCACCAGGGCCGCCCCGACCCGGTGATCCACCTGGTGCTGGAAGGGGATCAGCACGCAGTAGTCGGCATTCTGCTGGTCATAGGCACAGGACAGGGCCGGCAGCGCCCCGCTGACCTTGTCCGCGGCATAGAAGCCCACGATCAGCGACCCGTAGACGAGAAAGACGAAGGCGGCCAGCTGCACCAGCTTGCGCAACAGCGAGAGGTTTTTCAGCGATGCGAACATGGGTCTATTTCCTCCCCCGGTGACGTTGGCGGCGGTCGGGTCGGGCCAGGCGGCGGACGCCGCCCCAGCCGGCGACCCCGGCCACCATCCCGACCAGGGCCACACCGAGGCCGGGGGCGGTGCGCTGCCAGTGGCCGGGATCGACGTGGTAGGCCGCACTCAGGGTGGTGACATGGCCTTCCGTCTCGGCGGTCAGCACCAGCTCTGCCGGGCGATTGGCCCGCCGGCCGGGACGCGTGGTCTCGAAGTCGTCGGGCAGGGTGAACACCGCCCGACCCCGGCGGTCGGTGACCGCCTCCATCGCCGTTCCATGGCTGGTCGTCAGGATGATCGCCTGCCCGGCCAGCGGCCGGCCGTCGAATCGGACGAGAAAGGCGGCCTCCTCGCCCGCCCGGTAGCGCTGGTGCTCCCGGGGGAGCGGATCGGGGACGATCTCCAGCCTAGTCTTCTCCAGGCCGGTCAGCTCGGAGGGGCTGTGGCCGGTGGGGCGGCCGTGGCGAAAGACGTAACGGATGGCGGTCTCGGTCCGTCCCTCCCGCTGCTGGCTGGCCACCAGGGCGTGGTAGTTGTTCTGCCCGGTGCGGGGCGGGCGAAACAGCCCGTCTTCCGGGGTCAACTCCCGGCTGCCCAGGTCGGCGGTCAGCAGGCGGGTTTCGGCATCCGTCGCCCCTTTCAGGACGTAGCCGCCATGCCGCGGCGAATCCCCACCGGCCGGCTGCCAGACCAGTTCGGCGCGGGCGCCGCCGGCCAGCACCAGGCCCAGGAGCACCGGCATCCATCGCATTGTTTTCCCTGCCATGACTAGAACTCCACCGATGCGCCGATACGCCACACCCGCCCGGGGTTGACCACCAGCGACAGGTCCTCCTCGTCGTAGGTGCCGTCGGCATTGCTGTCGTAGAACCCGCGGGCGGTGTTGTAGTAGTCCTCGTCGAAGAGGTTGTCGATGCGGGCAAACAGCGACCAGTCGGCGCCGCCCTGTCGGAAGTCGTAGTTGGCCAGGAGGTTGACGATCCCCCGGCCGTCGATGGATTCCTGGTTGATCTCGTCGGCGTAGTAACGGGAGGTGGCATCCAGCTCGCCGCTCAGGGTGAGCCGTTCGTTGACCCGGCCGGTGACGGTGAGGTTGAGGTGGTGCTCGGGCACCCGGGGCACGTCATTGCCGGTGTTGTCGTAGTGGACGATGGTCGGGTTGCGCCAGCGCTTGCCCAGCATCAGGTTGAAGTTGTCGTAGTCGGTGAAGCGGGCATCCAGGTAGGTGTAGGCCAGGTCGAAGGACAGCCGCCGCGAGGCGTCGCTGGTCACGGCCAGCTCCAGGCCCCGGTTACGCATGCCGCCGATGTTCTGATACTGGTCCGTGGTGCCGGACTCGGGATCGGCATACTGCCCCGCCACCGGCATGATGTAGTCGTCGCGCTGGATCTCGAAGATCGCGGCCTCGACGTTGACCGGCAGGCCGAACAGGTGGCCCATCCCCCGCAGGCCGAACTCCAGGTTGAGGGCCCGCTCGGGATCCAGGTCCGGGTTGCTGGCCGTGTCGCCGAAGGGGCTGATGCTGCCGGCAAACAGCTGCTCGATGGTGGGGGTGCGAAAGCCGGTGGAGGCGTTGGCGAACAGGGCCAGCCGGTCACTCAGGTCGTGGTTGACCCCCAACCGCCAGGAGGGCACCTCGAAGGTCCGGTCCAATTCCAGGTCCTGCAGGTCACTGGTGTAGTCCAGACGGATGTGGTCATAGCGGCCGTTGGCCGTCAGCGTCCAATCCGGGGCCGGCCGGTACTTGAACTCGGCATACAGGGCCTGGACCGCCTCCTCGGTCTCGTTGTCCTCGGTGATCGTCCCGGCCTCGTAGACCGTGCGGGAGTACGGCGAGCGCTTGAAGTCGGTGATGTATTCCTGCTCGTTGGCATAACGGTTGTCCCGGAGATCCACGCCGAACAGCCAGCCGGTGCGCTCTGCGCCCATGCGCAGCTCGCTCTTCACCCCCCGCTGGACCTGGTGGTAGTCGTTGCCCTGGGTATAGGCATCCACGTCCTCCACCGGGTCGCCGTTCTCGTCGTATTTCTGGGGAGCGGATACGAATTCGGTGTGGTCGGCAAAGCGGTAGACGTTGGCCATCCAGTTGGCGCCCGAGACGAAATCCCGGTTGTAGGTGAGAAACACCTTGTCCAGGGCCACGTCGAACATGCGGGCATAATCCCGCCCTTCCACGCTCTCCGGGTCCTCCTCGGCCTGGGTCACTCCCCGAACCGTGCCGTGACTGTCCTTGTCCCGGTCGGCCACCTCGAAGCCCAGGGTGAGATCGCTCCAGTCGTCGATCAGGTACTGGAGCTTGCCGTTGGCGTAGTCGGCCTTGTAGTAGGACTGGAAGTGATAGCCATCCGACTGGCGGCGGGAGACCTGGACATGGGCGTTGACGTCACCCCGGGCATAGCCGGCCCGGGCCAGCTTTTTGTCGAACCCGAAGGCACCCCGCTCCGCCGCCAGCTTGACGCCGTGCCGGGCACCGCGCTTGGTGGTGATCACCACCGCCCCGGCCAGGGCATCCTCGCCGAAGAGATAGGAGGCCCCGCCCTTGATCACCCGCACGGACTCGATGTTGTCCAGGTCGATGTTGACCCGCCCGGTGCGCTCGAAGACGGGGACGCCGTCGATGACCACTGCCACCCCGGGCTTCTCGCCCATGAAACGCTGGTTCTCCACCCCGCGAATGTGGATCTTGAGCGAGTCGCCCCCCCTGGACCTCCGTGGTCACCCCGGGAACGCCCTGCAGCAACTGCTGGATGTTCTCGGGGTGGGCCCGGTCCACCGCCTCGCCCTGGATCACTGCGGTGCTGGAGGGGTTGGACCGCTGGTCGGTGAAACGATCACTGATGGTGCTGGATTCGATGGTGACCGCACCGAGACTGGTGGCGGGCTGCGCGCTCAGGTAGCCGGGCAGGCCCGCGAGAACGGCCATCCCCATCGATGCAGCGTACCGGCAAGAGATTCGTCCACTCATCATTCCCCCTTCTGTCGTTATGGTTATCGAGCCGGGGGACCGTTAACAAGACGCGTGCCAATACATCCTTTACGAACAATCAGTCACTTGGGGGCGACGCGAGAGCCGGACTCGGGGCAAATGCCCCATTCGGTTGGCGAGGTGGCCCAGGTCGAGAAACGCGACGACCGCGGGCATCGGTGGGAAATGGCGAAGGCATCAAAAAAAAACCCGGCCATCTTGCGATGGCCGGGGTTTTCGATATGGCGTCCCCTAGGGGATTCGAACCCCTGTTACCGCCGTGAAAGGGCGGTGTCCTAACCGCTAGACGAAGGGGACAGGAAACCTTCATCACGGGCCGGCACGGGGCCGACCGGGCTTTTTGATTGTGGCGTCCCCAAGGGGATTCGAACCCCTGTTACCGCCGTGAAAGG
>JAAZVP010000068.1 GCA_018623495.1 Halothiobacillus sp.
CTCCTCGATGGTGGTCTCGCCGGCCATGGCCTTGCGCAGCCCGTCCTCGTACATCGTCAGCATCCCCTCGCGGCGGGCCGCCGCCTGCACCGTGCTGGCGTCGGCATGGTCCAGGATCAGCCGGCGGATGCCGTCGCTCATCTCGAGGAACTCGTGGACCGCGGTCCGTCCGCGGTACCCCGTGTGGCCGCAGGCCTCGCAGCCCACCGGCTCGAAGAGGCGGATGGGGCCGTCGGCAAAGGCCTCCAAACCGCGATCGGCGACGATCTCCGCCGACGGGGTGTAGGCCTCCCGGCAGTCGGGGCAGAGGCGCCGCACCAGCCGCTGGGCGAGGATGCCGTTGATGGTGGAGGTCAGCAGGTAGTCGGCCACGCCCATGTCGAGCAGGCGCGTCACGCCGCCACCGGCATCGTTGGTGTGCACGGTGGAGAGCACCAGGTGGCCGGTGAGCGCCGACTGCACGCCGATGCGCGCCGTTTCCAGGTCGCGCATCTCGCCGATCATGATCACGTCGGGGTCCTGGCGCACGATGGCCCGCAGCGAGCTGGCGAAGTCCATGCCGATCCTGGATTTCACCTGGATCTGGTTGATGCCCACGAGCTGGTATTCCACCGGGTCCTCGACGGTGAGGATCTTGCGCTCGGGCGTGTTCAGACGGGTCAGGCAGGCATACAGCGTGGTGGTCTTGCCGCTGCCCGTGGGGCCGGTGACCAGGATCACCCCGTGGGGCAGCGAGAGCGCGTCCAGGAAGCGGTCGAGGTTGTCGCGCGAGAAGCCCATCTTCTGCAGGTCGAGCTCCACCCGCTCGCGGTCGAGGATCCGCATCACCACGCTCTCGCCGTGCATGGTGGGTACCGTGGACACCCGCAGGTCGATGGTCTTGCCCTGCAGCCGGAGCTGGATGCGCCCGTCCTGCGGCAGGCGCCGCTCGGCGATGTTGAGCCGCGCCATGATCTTGATCCGCGAGATGATCGCCGGGGCGAGCTGGGCGGGCGGCGAGTCCACCTCGCGGAGCACGCCGTCCACGCGGTAGCGGACCTTGAGTTCGCCCTCGAAGGGCTCGATGTGGATGTCCGAGGCCCGGCTCTCCAGGGCGCGGTTCATGATCTGGTTGACCCGGCGAATGACCGGGGCCTCGCTGGCCAGGTCCTTGAGGTGCTCGATGTCCTCGAGATCCGCGCCCAGCTCGGCCTCCTCCTGCTCGGCATCGGCCTCGGGGGCCGCGTACAACCGGGCCTGGCCGGCCTCGATCTCCGCCGGCAGCGCCAGCACGGGCTGCACCCGCCGGTGGGTGGCCATCTCGATGGCGCGGACCACGAACGCGTCCTGGGGCCGGGCCATGGCGACGGTCACGGTCTCGCCGTCCTCGTCCAGCGGCAACACGCCGGATTCCTTGAGAAACGCCGGCTTGAGCAGGTCCTCGAGCACCGGCATGCGCGGGAAGTCCTTCTCGGTGACGAGCTCCAGCTGTAGCTGCCGGGCGAGCACCTCCATGAGGTCGCGCTCGGGCAAAAGCCCCAGCTTGACCAGGATCTCGCCCAACAGGCCACCCGCCTCCTGCTGCGCGCGCAGGGCGCGCTCCAGGTCGGCCCGGCGGATCTTGTCCGCCTCGATGAGCAGTTCGCCGATACGTTCAGTCAAGCCTCGTCCCCTGGTGATCGCGCGGCGGCCGCTTCCGGTGGCCGCCATTGTTGCAACATCGCCCGCAGCGCCGGCTCCCAGGCCGGTGCCGCGATGCCGAAGGTCCGCTCGAAGTGCGTGCTGTCGAGCGTGGAGTCCGGTGGCCGAAAGGCCACGGCGGGGAAGTGCCCGGAGTCCACGGGCTCCACCGGCGGCATGGTCATCCCCCACTCGGCCTCGGCCAGGTCCAGTGCCTGCCGGGCCAGATCATACCAACTGGCGGTCGGCCGGCCGGCATAGTGGTAGAGCCCCCAGGGCAGCTCCCCGGCCGCCCGGTATCGGTCGGCGAGGGCCACCAGCGCCGCGGCGATCGCCGCGGCCGGGGTGGGACAACCGTGCTGGTCGTCGACCACCGCCAGGCGATCACGCCGGCAGGCGAGCCCCAGGATGGTCTTGACGAAGTTGCCACCCCGGGCCCCGAACACCCAGCTCACCCGCAGGGTGAGGTGCCGGGCCAGGCGGCCGGCCAGGGCACGCTCGCCCTGCCACTTGGACAGACCGTAGACGCCCAGCGGCGAGACGGGTTCCGCCTCCGTGTAGGCACCGTCGCCGAGCCCGTTGAACACGTAGTCCGTGGACAGGTGGAAAAGCGGCACGTCCGCCTCGCCACAGGCCTCCGCCAGGCGGGCCACACCGTCGCGATTGACGGCAAAGGCGCGTGCGCAATCGTCCTCGGCAGCATCCACGGCGGTGTAGGCCGCGCAATTGACCACCAGGTCCGGCCGGTGTTCGCGAAAGGCCGCCGCGACGCTGCGGGCATCGGCGATGTCGAGCTCGGCGGAGGGCGGCGCGGCCACCGCCCAGCCCGCCTTCCGGGCCAACGGCTGCAACTCGCTGCCCACCTGGCCGCTGCCGCCGGCGATCAGCATGCGCATGGGTTCGACCGCCTCCATGGTTCTCTCCTCCCCGGCATCATCCCGCCTGCGCCCGGCCCCGCCGGCGCAGTATGGCGCCCTCGGCCAGCGGCTGCCACCAGCCGGGATGGGCCAGGTACCACTCGACCGTTCGGCGCAGCCCGCTCTCGAAGCTCTCCCGCGGCTGCCAGCCCAGCGTCTCGCGGATCTTGCGGGCATCAATGGCATAGCGCCGGTCGTGCCCGGGCCGGTCGCTCACGAACTCGATCAGCTCGGAATGCCCGCGGCCGCCCGGGCCCGGCCGAAGCGCGTCGAGGATCCCGCAGATGGCTTCCACCACCTCGAGGTTGCTGCGCTCGCTGTCGCCGCCGATGTTGTAGGTCTCGCCGACACGACCCTGCGCCAGCACCCGCTCGATCGCCCGGCAGTGATCCTCGACGTGCAGCCAGTCCCGGACGTTGCGGCCGTCGCCGTAGACCGGCAGGCGCTCGCCGTGCAGGCCCTTGAGAATCATCAGTGGAATGAGCTTCTCGGGCAGCTGGCGGGGCCCGTAGTTGTTCGAGCAGTTGGTGATCAGCGCGGGCAGGCCGAAGGTTCGATGGTATGCCCGCACCATGTGGTCCGAACCCGCCTTGGAGGCGGAATAGGGCGAGTTGGGGGCATAGCAGGTGGTCTCGGAGAAGGCCCCCGTCTCCCCCAGCTCCCCGTAGACCTCGTCGGTGGAGACGTGGAGGAACCGGAACGCCGAGCGGGCGGCCTCGTCCAGCCCCGCCAGGTGGGACCGGACCGACTCCAGCAGGCGCACGGTGCCCAGCACGTTGGTCTCGACGAAAGCCTCGGGGCCCTCGATGGAACGGTCGACATGGGACTCGGCGGCAAAGTTGACCACGGCATCGGGGCGCCACTCGGCGAGCAGCCGGTCCACCAGCACCCGGTCACCGATATCGCCCACCTCCAGGTGGAAGCGCCCGTCCCCTGCGAGCCCCTCCAGGTTCTCGCGGCGGCCGGCGTAGGTCAGCTTGTCCAGCCCCACCACCCGGGCGCCGGGGGATGCCAGCACGTGATGGACGAAGTTCGCGCCGATGAAACCGGCCGCGCCGGTGACCAGGAGGGTTTTCTGCATGATTCGCTGCCGAAGTCGTCGGTTGAGATCACCACCCGCAGGCCAGTGTGCCTCGGCCAGATGAACGCCCGGTTGGCATCGGCCGCCTCAGCCGTGGGTGCGCCGGACCTTGACCACGCCGCCCGTGTTGCGGATGCGGCGCAGGCTGCGCGCGAGGTGCTGGCGGTCGCGGACGTTGATCACGAAGGTGATCGCCGTGAGGTTGTGGTCGCTGTCGTCGAAGTGGACGTTGTCGATGTCCGCCCCGGTGTCGGCGATCGTGGCGGCGATGGTCGCGAGGCCGCCGCGCCGGTTGGTGGCGTGCACCAGGATCTCGGCCGGGTACTCGGCATCCGTGTCGCCGCTCCAGTCGACGTTGATCCAGTGGTCGGGGTGCTCGGCGTACTGCCGCTGGGCGTTGTGACAGGCCTGGCGGTGGATGATGATGCCCCGGCCGGCGGAGAGATAGCCCTTGATGCTGTCCCCGGGGATCGGGTGGCAGCACTTGGCCAGGCTGACCACCATGCCCTCGGTGCCACGGATCGGCAGGGGGGTCTCCGAGGCCTCCACCGAGGCCGGCCGGGTGTCGCTTTCCTCGGGGATGATCTGGCGGGCCACCAGCGGCGCCATGCGCTTGCCCAGGCCGATGTCGGCCAGCAGGTCCTCGAGGGAGGCATACTCGAAGGCCTCCAGCAGCTGGCCGACGGTCTCGTCGGGCAGGGCATCGACGTGCATCTCGAAACGCGCCAGCGCCCGGTCGAGGAAGCGCCGCCCCAGCTGCACGGCCTCGTCGCGCTGCAGGCTCTTGAGCGTGTGCCGGATGCCGGCGCGGGCCTTGGCGGTGACCGCGAAGTTGAGCCAGCTGGGACTCGGCCGGGCGTCGGGCGCGGTGATCACCTCGACGGTCTGGCCGCTCTGCAGGGGGGTGTTCAGCGGCGCCAGCCGGCGGTCGATCTTGCAGGCCACGCAGGTGTCGCCGATGTCGGTATGCACCGAGTAGGCAAAGTCGATGGGCGTGGCATTGCGCGGCAGCTCGGTGATCTCGCCCTTGGGCGTGAACACGTAGACCTCGTCGGGGAACAGGTCGACCTTGACGTTCTCCAGGAATTCCAGCGAGTCGCCCGCCTGCTGCTGCATCTCCAGCAGGTCCTTGAGCCAGTCGCGGGTCCGCGCCTGGGCCCCGGGCATCACGTGGCCGGTGGCATCGGTCTGCTTGTAGAGCCAGTGGGCGGCGATGCCGGATTCGGCGAACTGGTGCATCTCGTGGGTGCGGATCTGCACCTCGATGGGCAGCCGGTGCGGCCCGAAGAGCACCGTGTGCAGCGACTGGTAGCCGTTGGCCTTGGGGATGGCGATGTAGTCCTTGAAACGCCCCGGCAGCGGCTTGTAGAGGTTGTGCACCGCCCCCAGCGCCCGGTAGCAGTTATCCACCGAGTCCACCAGGATGCGGATGGCGAAGACGTCGAAGACGTCCTCGAAGGCCAGCCCCTTGTCGCGCATCTTGCGGTAGAGGGAGAACAGGCGTTTCTCGCGGCCGTGGATGTCGGCCTCGATGCCCTCGGCGGCGAAACGCTGGACGAAGCTGTCCTCGATCTTCTGGATGACTTCCTTGCGGTTGCCGCGGGCCTTCTCCACCGCCGACTTGAGCACCCGGTAGCGCCGCGGGTACATGGCCCGGAAGCCCAGGTCCTCGAACTCGTGCCGGATGGTGTTGAGCCCCAGCCGGTTGGCGATCGGGGAGTAGATCTCGAGGGTCTCGCGGGCGATGCGCCGGCGCTTGTCCGGGCGCATGGCGTCCAGGGTCCGCATGTTGTGCAGGCGGTCGGCCAGCTTGATGAGGATGACCCGGATGTCGGCGACCATCGCCATCATCATCTTGCGGAAGCTCGCCGCCTGGGCCTCGGCGCGCGAGCGGAACTTCATCTGGCCCAGCTTGGTGACCCCGTCCACCAGCTCGGCGACGTCCTCGCCGAAACGCTCGGCCACCTCTTCCTTGGTGGCCTCGGTGTCCTCGACCGTGTCGTGCAGCAGTGCGGCCACGATGCTCTGGTGGTCCAGGTGCATCTCGGCCAGGATCTTGGCCACCGCCACCGGGTGGGAAATGTAGGGCTCCCCGGACTTGCGGTGCTGGCCGGCGTGGGCGCGCGCCGCGAATTCGAAGGCACGCGCGACCTCCTCGACGCAGTCGGCGTCGAGGTAGCGGTGCATGACGCCGCAGAGCTCGGCGAACAGGGGGTCGCTGCTGGGCATGGTGGCGGGGTGGAGTGAAGCCGCGAGCGTGGCCATGGGCAAGCGCCGATCAGCTGGCGATTTCCTCGCTCACCTCGGCCTCGCCGACACCCGGCTCGCCGGCGTGGGCCTCGGCGGCCACCTCGTCCATCACGGAGGCGCCGACCTTGTCCGCGGCGATCTCGCGCAGGGCGATCACCGTCGGCTTGTCGTCCTCGGCCTCCACCAGCGGCGCCTTGCCCATCTCGATCTGGCGGGCGCGCTTGGCGGCGATCAGCACCAGGCGGAAACGGTTGTCCACGTCCTCGTTCTTGAGGCAGTCCTCGACGGTTACACGGGCCATGTATCTCTCCTGAAAACGCTCAAACCTTCAATGCTACCCCAAGGGCAGGCAGGCGAACAGTCAGTCCAGCAATTCCTCGATCAGCCCCGCGTGCCGCTCGGCCTGCAGCCGGGTCTCCAGCCGTCCGCCGACCACCAGGCTGCGCAGTTCGCCGAGGGCGGTGTCGAAATCGTCGTTGATGACCAGGAAATCGAACTCGGCGTAGTGCGACATCTCGTCCACCGCGTCGCGCATCCGCCGGGCGATCACCGCGTCGCTGTCCTGCCCCCGGCCGCGCAGGCGCGCCTCCAGTGCCTCGCGCGAGGGGGGCAGGACGAACACGGTCCGGCTGCCGGGGATCTTTCTGCGCACCTGGGCAGCCCCCTGCCAGTCGATCTCGAGGATCACGTCCTGGCCGGCCTGGAGCTGGGACTCGACGGCGGCCTGGGAGGTTCCGTAGTGGTTGTCGAACACCCGGGCGTACTCGAGAAACTCGCCGGCCTCGATCATCTCCTCGAAGCGGTCGCGATCGACGAAGTGGTAGTGCACCCCGTCCTGCTCGCCGGGCCGCTGGGCACGGGTGGTGTGGGAGACCGACACGTGCAGCCCCGCGGTCGACTCCACCAGCGCCTTGACCAGGCTGGTTTTGCCCGCCCCGGACGGGGCCGATATGATAAACAGGTTTCCCTGGCTCACGGGCGTCCTCTACTTGGCTTGACTGGATCGGCAAGCCGTCCATTGTAGTCGCTCGAGGAGCGGGGATGAAATGTCACCCGGCTGCAACACCGCCGCCGGAGACTCGACCGCCCAAAGACGAACACGGAAAAGACGATGAACGTAACGGTTTTCGGCTCGGGCTACGTGGGCCTGGTCACCGGCGCCTGCCTCGCGGACGTGGGCAACAACGTGCTCTGCGTGGACGTGGACGCCGCCAAGGTGGAACGGCTCAAGGGCGGCGAGATCCCCATCTACGAGCCGGGACTGGAGGAGATCGTCACCCGGGCCCGGCAGCTGGGGCGGATCGACTTCACCACCGACATGAAGCGCGCGGTGGAGCATGCCGAGTTGCAGTTCATCGCCGTCGGCACCCCCCCGGACGAGGACGGCTCGGCCGACCTCCAGTACGTGATCGGCGTGGCCGACACCATCGCCACCTACATGCACGAGCGCCGGATCATCGTCGACAAGTCCACCGTTCCCGTGGGCACCGGCGACCGCGTCCGGGCCACCGTCGCCGGGCGCCTCGAGGAACGCGGCGTGCAGCTCCCCTTCCACGTGGTCTCCAACCCGGAATTCCTCAAGGAGGGTGCCGCGGTCGAGGACTTCATGAAGCCCGATCGCATCATCGTCGGCTGCGACGACGCCCATGCCCGCGAGGTGATGCACGAGCTCTACGAGCCCTTCTCGCGCAACCACGAGAAGCTGATCACCATGGACGTGCGCTCCGCCGAACTCACCAAGTACGCCGCCAACGCGATGCTGGCCACCAAGATCAGCTTCATGAACGAGATGGCCAACCTCGCCGAGCGCCTGGGCGCCGACATCGAACACGTTCGCACCGGCATCGGCGCCGACCCGCGCATCGGCTACCACTTCATCTACCCCGGTTGCGGCTACGGTGGCTCCTGCTTCCCCAAGGACGTCAAGGCCCTGGAGCGCACCGCCCGGGACGCGGGCTTCGAGGCCCATGTCCTGCAGGCCGTGGAACGGCGCAACGAGGCCCAGAAGAACATCCTCTTCGACAAGATCCACGGGCACTTCGGCGGCGAGCTGGCCGGGCGGACCATCGCCCTCTGGGGCCTGGCCTTCAAGCCCAACACCGACGACATGCGCGAGGCGCCCAGCCGCAACCTGATGGAATCGCTCTGGGAGCACGGCGCGCGGGTCCAGGCCTTCGACCCCGAAGCCATGGAGGAGTGCCGACGCCTCTACGGCGAGCGCGACGACCTGCAGCTGTTCGAGACGCCCGAGCAGGCCCTGGACGGCGCCGACGCCCTGGCGCTGGTGACCGAGTGGAAGCCCTTTCGCAGCCCGGACTTCGACGACATGCGCCAGCGCCTGGCGAACCCGGTGATCTTCGACGGCCGCAACGTCTTCGACCCCGCCCGGATGGCGCGCAAGGGTTTCACCCACTACGGGATCGGCCGCCCGCACGCCGGGGGAAGCTGAAGGAGCAGCGTCTCGACCGATGACCGGCCGCCGCTTCCCGGCCACGAGGGGCGCAAGGATGGCGCCGCACCCGGGCGGCCAACCGCACACAGAACCCTGAACCCTGAGCACTGCCCATGCCCGACCGCAACCTGACCCATCTCAAGCAACTCGAGGCCGAGAGCATCCACATCTTCCGCGAGGTGGCGGCCGAGTTCGAGAAACCGGTGATGCTCTACTCCATCGGCAAGGACTCCTCGGTCCTGCTGCACCTGGCGCGCAAGGCCTTCCACCCCGGGCCGATCCCGTTCCCGCTGATGCACGTGGACACCACCTGGAAATTCCGGGAGATGATCGCGTTCCGCGAGCGCATGGCCGAGGAACTGGGCCTCGACCTGATCCGCCATACCAACCGGGAAGCGGCCGAGCAGGGCATCAACCCCTTCGACCACGGTAGCAAGTACACCGACATCATGAAGACCGAGGCCCTCAAGCAGGGGCTCGACGAATACGGCTTCGACGCGGCCTTCGGCGGTGCCCGGCGTGACGAGGAGAAATCCCGCGCCAAGGAGCGGGTGTACTCCTTCCGCGACCGCTTCCACCGCTGGGACCCGAAGAACCAGCGTCCCGAGCTGTGGAACACCTACAACGGCATGCACAATCCCGGCGAGAGCATCCGGGTCTTCCCGCTCTCCAACTGGACCGAGCTCGACATCTGGCAGTACATCTACCTCGAGCAGATCCCCATCGTGCCCCTCTACTACGCCAAGGAACGGCCCGTGGTGGAGCGCAACGGGACCCTGATCATGGTGGACGACGACCGCATGCGCCTCGAGCCCGGCGAAGAACCGCAGATGAAAAAGGTCCGCTTCCGCACCCTGGGCTGCTACCCGCTCACCGGCGCGATCGAGTCCGAGGCCGACACCCTCCCGGCCATCATCCAGGAGATGCTGCTGACCAGGACCTCCGAACGCCAGGGCCGGCTCATCGACTCCGACCAGGCCGCCTCGATGGAAAAGAAGAAGCGGGAAGGGTACTTCTGAGCAGTGCAGGGCATAGAAGAGCTTGAAGCGGGAAGCTCGAAGAAAAGGCACGGAGAGCCAAGCGATGGATTTCGAGAAACTCGAGGTTTGGAGGCGTTCGGCACGGTTGTCCGCCGAGCTCTTCAAGGCAATGAGAGACTTGAAGGACTTTGGGTTCAAGGACCAGATCACCCGGTCCGGGCTCTCCATTCCCAGCAACATCGCCGAGGGGATGAGCCGGCGATCCTCGCGGGAAAAGTGCCGCTTCCTCGATATTGCAAAAGGCTCATGCGCCGAACTGAGAACCCAGATCTATATCGGCATCGACATCGGCTACGTCGACAGCACAAAGGCGAAGGCCTGGCTGGTCGAGACGCGGGAAATCGCATCGATGCTGACCGGTTTGATGAAAAGGGTCGAGAACTGATCACAGCCCCGGCCACTCTGGTTTTCGAAGGCACACCCCAGTCGAGAACGAGCAGATCGGAAAGTTGGTCACCGGAAGAGGCGGCGAAATGATGCTTTTCACTTTCCGCTTCCAGCTTCCAGCTTCCAGCTTTCTCGAAAGGAGAAAGAATGTCCCACGCATCTGATCTCATCGCCACCGACATCGAGTCGTATCTCCACCAACACGAACGGAAGGATCTCCTGCGCCTGCTGACCTGCGGCAGCGTGGACGACGGCAAGAGCACGCTGATCGGGCGGCTGCTGCACGACTCGCAGATGATCTACGAGGACCA
>JAAZVP010000109.1 GCA_018623495.1 Halothiobacillus sp.
GGAACCGGCCGAAGCGTCCGCGGAGCACACGACACCGTATTCCCGGATCGCGGCGAGGCGCCGGGGACCGATCCCGTCGATGTCGCGCAAGGCCTCCAGCTCCCGGATCGGGCGCATTGCCACCACCGCCCGGGCCCGCTCCGGCCCCAGGTGGGGAATCGCCTGGAGCGCCTCGAGCGAGGCGGTGTTGAGGTCGACGGGACCGCCCGCCGCGGGGGCATCCACCCGCGCCGGCCGGGTCTCCGGGGATGGATCGTCCACCGGCTCGGGCTCGAGGCGCAGCCCGGCGAAATCGGCGAAGACCTCCAGCATCCGTCCCTGGAGCACCGTCCGTTCCCCGTCGGCGATCACGGCGCCGTCGATGGCGAACAGCACATCGGCCAGCCGCGCGGACGGCATCCGCCGCCCCAACGCGTCGGCCACCCGGGCAACCCGCGCCAGGTGCCAGTCCCGCCCGCCCTGGCGCCGGGCCTGCCAGCGGGAAAGCACCGGCAACACCGCGTCGAGCGAAGCGACCGGCCCCGCCAGCACCGCCGTCGCCCGCTCCAGGCGGTTGCGCGCGGCCAGGGTCTCGACACCCTCGCCCCGCCCCCAGCAGACAATCATCGCCGCCACCGCGGCGATCCGTTGGTCGTCGTCCCAGGCCCGGACCCGCCCGGCATCCCGCAGGCCCCGCGTCAACCGTTCCAGGCGGGCATTGCGAAGCCGCCGGCGCCACTCCCCCGTCCAGGTCGGCACGGCCCGCACCAGCCGGACCGCGACCGCACCCAGCCAGAGCGCCAACCGAAAGACCTGCACCGCCAGCACCCACGCCGCCCTCGCCAGCGCGAACAGCGCGGTGATCGCCATGTAGATCAGCTGCAACTGCGCGGCCTTCCGCCCCCGCACCTGGATCCCCGCGATCCGGGCCGACGAGCGCTCGGGCCGGATCCAGTTGAAGGCGCCCAGGGCATTGCGGGTGGAGACCGTCAGCCCGCTCCTGGAGAGATTGAGCCGGGTGGGCCCGCGCCCGTAGCGACCGCGGAGGATGAACCGGCCGTTCTGCATCGCCAGCTGGGTGTTTTTCACCGGCGTCACCGACACCCGCAGGCCGTGACGGGTGTTCCCGGTCACCGAGAGCCCGGCCACCTTCGCCTGGGCCCGCAACGCCACCCCGCCGGTGCGGCTCGCCCGCAGAAACCGCCCGCGATGCTCGATGCGCCGCTGGCGGCCGTACTCGTCCTTCTTGCCGAGGTTGAAAAACGTCATGGTTCCGGTCGGTTTCCCGGGGCGTTTGCCGGCCCACCGGGCCGTGAACGGCCCGGATCAGGCGCGCTGTCGCTCCCTGCGCTGCACCACCACCTGCAGGAGCAGCCGGACCAGGTCCCGTTCGGCGTCCGCGTTCTCGAGCACCGGCAGCGTGAGTTTCTCGTGGTCGGTGATCGCGTCCAGCAGGATGTCGTGGGCCCGCCGGGGGAAGAGGCCGTGCATGACCTGCTCGGGACTGTGGTTGTCCACCTGGGCCATCACCGCCTCGTCGCGCTCCAGCCGGTCGGCCAGGCCGTTGATGAAATTCAGCTTGTCCTCGTCGTGCACCTCGGCCCCGTAGATCTCGTTGAGCTTTTCGATGATCTCGCCCAGGCGCTTTTTCTCTGGATCGACGGGCCGGCCCGAGCCCACGTCGGTGACGGGATCGAGGCCGTAGCCCGCCTGCTCCTCCTCGAGGCGGATCCGCTGTTCGGCCCGCTTGGTGAGCCGGTAGTGGGTGAGATCGAGCTCGCTGATGTCGATCTCGTCCTCTTCCAGTCGATCGGTGCGCAAGAGCGGGTGCAGGTGCCGGGCGAAGACGTTGAGCTGCTCGAGCTCGCGGTCCTCGAAGTCGACGATCTGGGAGAGGAACTCGTAGGCGCGGGTCAGGCTCTTCAGGTTCTTGCGAAAGAGATCCAGCTCGTCTTGCGTGGTGCCGGCGTCCTTGAGCTCCTGCTCGGCCCGGTGGAACAGGGGCTGGTCGCCGTTGCGCTC
Organism: Halothiobacillus sp.; assembly: GCA_018623495.1. Taxonomy (GTDB): domain Bacteria; phylum Pseudomonadota; class Gammaproteobacteria; order JAAZVP01; family JAAZVP01; genus JAAZVP01. The sequence continues at coordinate 2,002 of JAAZVP010000109.1, forward strand.
GGCTGCCAATCTTTCCCTTTCCCAGGTCCGGATCTGCTCCAGCACGTTCCGGTAGCGCTGGGTGAAGCGCTCCCGGGCGGGCTGGCAGAAATGGCTCAGCTGGCTGGCATTGGCCCCGGGATCGAAGAAGGCCCGGGCGAAGTTCTCCACTTCATCCCAGTGGTAGATGCCCGCGGCGTCCAGGGAGCGCTGGAGGTCATAGACCACCTGGGGATCGGAGACGTCCGAGAGGCTGGCCGTGCGGTAATACGGGGCGAAGGCCGCCAGGATCTCCTCCGGGTCGTTGACGAAATCGAGGATGAAGGTCTCCTTGCCCGGGTAGATGCGGTTCAGCCGGGAAAGGGTCTGCACGCAATCCACGCCCTGGAGCTTCTTGTCCACGTACATGGCGCAGAGCCTGGGCTGGTCGAAGCCCGTCTGGAACTTGTTGGCGGCGATCATCACGTTGAACGCGTCCGTGTCGAAGGCCTCGGCGTGGTCCCTTCCCTTCAGCTCCGGGTTGAGCAAGGCGCTGGTCTCGGTGACCTCCTCCGGGATCACCTCGTCGGCCACCACGCTGCCGGAGAAGGCGACCAGGGGATGGACGTCCCCGTAGCCCTTGTCCTTCGCGTACTCGCGCATGGCCAGCTGGTAGCGCACCGCCTCCTGCCGGCTGCCGGTGACCACCATGGCCTTGGCCTGGCCGTCGAGCAGGTGCTTCAC
>JAAZVP010000069.1 GCA_018623495.1 Halothiobacillus sp.
CACCTGGGCGAGGTGCTCTGGGCGCTCGGCGAGCGCGACCGGGCGCGCGAGATCTGGTCCGAGGCCCGCGAGCAGTTCCCCGGCGCCGAGATCCTCGAGGACACCATCCGCCGGCTCACCCGATGAAGACGCAGCGACTGCGATTCCCGGCCCTGGCGCTGGTCCTGGCGCTGGTGGCCGGTTGTGCCACCGCACCCCCCGAGCGCATGACGCCGGAAGCGACCGGGCCGGCCTGGGAGGCCCACCGCGAGGCCGTGGCCGCGCTGCGCCACTGGCGGCTGGACGGGCGCGTGGGCATCCGCGAGGCCGGCGAGGGCGGCAGCCTGGGGTTGAGCTGGGTCCAGGAAGGGACTGCCTACCGCATGGACTTTCGCCCGCCGGTGGGCGGTGGTGGCCTGCGCCTGGTGGGCGGGGAGCGCGGCGTGCTGCTGATGGACGACGCGGGCAACCGCCGTTTTGCCCGTGACGTGGATGCCCTGCTCGAGCGGCAGCTGGGCTGGAGCGTGCCGGTCGACCGATTGCGATTCTGGGTGCGCGGTCTGCCGGCGGCCGGGGAGGCCGTGGCCCTCGGCCCGCGGGCGCGCCTGCGCGAGCTCGAGGACGGCCCCTGGCGCGTAAGCTACCAGGCCTACCGGCCGGTGGACGGCATTCACCTGCCGGTGAAGCTCAGGGTGGAGAATCCCGATCGCGAACTGGTGCTCAAGCTGGTCGTGGATCGCTGGCGACTGCTGGAACCCGCGGAGGGCGCCGATGCGTCCCTGTGAGCGCTGGCCGGCGCCCGGCAAGCTCAACCTGATGCTCCACATCACCGGGCGTCGGCCGGACGGCTACCACGAGCTGCAGACCCTCTTCCAGCTGCTCGATTTCGGTGACGAGCTGGAGTTCCGCGTCCGTGGCGATGGCCGAGTGCGGCTCCGGGGCGGCCTCGACGAGGTCCCCGACGGCGACGACCTGGTGGTGCGGGCCGCGCGGGCACTGCAGCAGGCAACCGGCACCCGCCTGGGTTGCGACATCCGCCTGCACAAGCGCCTGCCGGCGGGGGCCGGGCTCGGTGGCGGCAGCTCGGACGCCGCTACCACGCTGCTGGCCCTCGACCGGCTCTGGGGCACGGGGCTCGCGCGCGAGCGGCTGGCGGGCATCGGCCTGCGGCTGGGGGCGGACGTGCCGGTGTTCGTCGGTGGTCGCTCGGCCTGGGGCGAGGGCGTCGGCGAGCGCCTCCGGCCGGTGCGGTTGCCGGAGCGCTGGTTCGTGGTGCTCACCCCGCCGGTGCGGGTGGTCACCGCCGAGCTCTTCGGGGCCCGGGGGCTGGAGCGGGACTGTGCGCCGCTGGCGCCGGAATCCGCCATCGCCGGCGCCGGCGGCAACGTCTTCGAGCCGCTGGTGGCCGAGCGCCACCCCGAGGTCCGCGAGATGCTCGACTGGCTCTCGCGTCACGCGCCGGCGCGGCTCACCGGCACCGGGGCCTCGGTGTTCGCCGGCTTCGACGCGCGGGACGCTGCCGAGCGCGTGCTCGCCGCGCGGCCGGCCGGCTGGCAGGGCTTCGTGGCCCGCGGCATGAACCGCTCGCCGGTGGAGGCGTGCCTGAAGGCCCCGAGGGGGGTTGAAATGCCCGCCCCGGCCCGTATATGATTCGCACCTCGATTGGGCCGTCGCCAAGCGGTAAGGCAACGGGTTTTGATCCCGTCATTCGCAGGTTCGAATCCTGCCGGCCCAGCCAGACAAGTCGGATTCGCCGCGCCCGGCGCGGCGAGCCAAGGGACGGGCCGGCAGGGTGAGAACCCCCGGGTTCGACCGATTCGCCCGGAGCGAATCGGATCGCCCTGCGACCCCCACGGGGGGGCGAAGGGCAGGAGCCCGGAGCAATCCTGCCGGCCCAGCCAGACAATGGAGGCCAGCGCGCCCCGCGCGGTGGCTCGAGCGACGGGCCCGGCAGGCATGTGGTCTTGCCGGGCCCGACGACTTTTTGGTCAGCCAGCTTCAAACCCTCATCCTCGAAGCGTCTCGCCGTGCCCATCAACAAGAAACTCATGGTCTTCGCGGGCAATGCCAACCCGCAGCTTGCCCGCCTCGTCGCCGATCACCTCGAGATCAACCTGGGCAAGGCCACGGTGGGCCGGTTCTCCGACGGCGAGGTGGTCGTCGAGATCAACGAGAACGTCCGCGGGCGGGACGTCTTCATCATCCAGCCGACCTGCGCGCCCGCCAACGACAACCTGATGGAACTGCTGGTGATGGTGGATGCGCTGCGCCGGGCGTCGGCGCACCGCATAACGGCGGTGATCCCCTACTACGGCTATTCCCGCCAGGACCGCCGGGTACGCTCGGCCCGGGTGCCCATCACGGCCAAGGTGGTGGCCAACATGCTCACCTCCGCGGGCGTGGACCGGGTCCTGACCGTGGACCTGCACGCCGACCAGATCCAGGGTTTCTTCGACATCCCCGTGGACAACGTCTACGCGTCGCCGATCCTGCTGGGCGACATCTGGCGGCGCAAGCACCCGAACCTGATCGTGGTCTCGCCCGACGTGGGCGGGGTGGTGCGTGCCCGGGCCATGGCCAAGCGGCTGGACGACGCGGACCTGGCGATCATCGACAAGCGCCGGCCCAAGGCGAACATCGCCCAGGTGATGCACATCATCGGCGAGGTGGAAGGCAAGACCTGCATCCTCGTCGACGACCTGGTGGACACCGCGGGCACGCTCTGCAAGGCCGCCGATGCCCTCAAGGAGCATGGTGCCGAGCGCGTCGTGGCCTATTCCAGCCACCCGGTGCTCTCGGGCAAGGCCATCGACAACATCGAGGGCTCGAGCCTCGACGAGCTGGTGGTCACCGACACCATCCCGCTGGGCGAGCGGGCGCAGGCCTGTGATCGGATCCGCCAGCTGTCGGTGGCCGAGATGCTGGCCGAGACCATCCGCCGCATCCACACCGACGAGTCGGTGAGCTCGATGTACATGGATTAGCCCCTCGCGGGCGACGGTCTCCCCTGGTCGCGGGGGAGACCGGGCCCGGCGGCGCCGTCGCCGGGTCACCACTGCCTTCCTGTGACAGGAGGGTTTTTTCATTTCTGGAGATGAAAAATGGCCGTTCAATTCGATTTGAAAGCTGAGCTTCGCAACGACAAGGGGAAGGGTGCGAGCCGCCGCCTGCGTCGCGAAGGCCGTCTGCCCGCCATCGTCTACGGTGGCGACAAGGACCCGGTATCCCTCACCCTCGACCACGACGAGATCAAGCACAGCATGGAGGAAGAGGCCTTCTTCTCCTCCGTGCTCACCCTCGACATCGCGGGCAAGAAGGAGCCGGTGATCCTGCGTGACCTGCAGCGCCACCCCTACAAGCCGCTGCTGACCCACGTGGACTTCCAGCGCATCGACGAGAACCGCGAGATGCACCTCGCCGTGCCCCTGCACTTCGAGGGCGAGGAGAAGTCCGAGGGCGTGAAGAAGGGCGGCGTGTTCTCCCGCCTGATGACCGAGCTGGACGTGGCCTGCCTGCCCAGGGACCTGCCGTCCTACATCGAGGTGGACGTGAGCGGCCTGGACATCGGCGGCTCCATCCACCTCTCCGAGGTCGAGCTGCCCGAGGGGGTGCACATCCCCGCCCTGGCCGGCCTGGAGGAGATGAGCGAGGAAGAGGCCCACGAGCACGACGCCGCCGTCTGCACCGTGGTCTCCACCCGCGCCGTGACCGAGGCCGAGGAAGCCGAGGAAGCGGGCGAGGCCGAGGAGGGTGCCGGCGAGGAGTGATCCCGCCGGTCCCGGGGCAGACTCGATGGCGATCCAGAAGACAGCCGTTCGCCTGATCGTCGGCCTCGGCAACCCGGGGCCCCGTTACGAGGAGACTCGACACAACGCGGGGTTCTGGTTCGCCGATGAAATCGCGCGCCGCAACGGCGCGCTTTTTCGTTCCGAGGCCAAGTTCCACGGCGCGCTGTGCAAGGCCTCGGTGGGTGGTGCCGAGGTCCTCGTCCTCAAGCCGGACACCTTCATGAACCGCAGCGGCCAGGCCATCGGGGCCGTCTGCCGGTTCTACAAGATCCCGGCGGAAGCGGTCCTGGTGGCCCACGACGAGCTCGACATCCCCGCCGGCAGCGTGCGCCTCAAGCGCGGCGGTGGCCACGGCGGGCACAACGGCCTGCGTGACACCATCCGCCACCTGGGCCGGGAGTTCCTGCGCCTGCGACTGGGCATCGACCACCCGGGTCACCGCGACGGGGTGGTCGATTACGTCCTCACCCGGCCCGCGCCCGCCGAGCGCGAGGGCATCGAGGCGGCCATCGACGAGGCGGTGGACAGCCTGCCGCAGATCGTTTCCGGCGAGCTCGACAAGGCGATGAACCGGCTGCACGGTCGCTGATCGCCGCCAAAGCACGGACCCAAGACGGAGAACCCATGGGATTCAAATGCGGTATCGTCGGCCTGCCCAACGTGGGCAAGTCGACGCTCTTCAACGCCCTCACCAAGGCGGGCATCCAGGCGGAGAACTTTCCCTTCTGCACCATCGAGCCCAACGTGGGCGTGGTGCCGGTACCCGACCCGCGGCTCGACCGCCTCGCCGAGATCGTCGAGCCCGAGCGGGTGGTGCCCACCAGCATGGAGTTCGTCGACATTGCGGGGCTGGTGAAGGGCGCCTCCAAGGGCGAGGGCCTGGGCAACCAGTTCCTGGCCAATATCCGCGAGACCGACGCCATCGCGCAGGTGGTGCGCTGCTTCGAGAACGACGACGTGGTGCACGTGGAAGGCAAGGTCGACCCGGTCACCGACATCGAGGTGATCAACACCGAGCTGGTGCTGGCCGACCTGGAGACGGTCGACAAGGCCCTGGACAAGGCCACCCGCAATGCCAAGTCGGGCAAGCGCGAGGCCATCGCCTACAAGGAACTCGTGGAGCGCGTCCGCGACCACCTCGACGGCGGTGGCACCGTGCGCAGCCTGGACCTGGAGGACGAGCAGCTGGCCCAGCTGCGCGACCTGCACCTGCTCACCACCAAGCCCACCATGTACATCGCCAACGTCAACGAGGACGGGTTCGAGGCCAACCCGCACCTCGACGCCGTGCGCGAGTACGCCGAGCAGGAGAAGGCCGTGGTGGTGCCGGTCTGCGCGGCCATCGAGGCCGAGATCGCCCAGCTCGACGAGGAGGAGAAGTCGGTCTTTCTCGAGGACCTGGGCCTCGAGGAGCCCGGGCTCAACCGCGTCATCCGCGGGGGCTACCGGCTGCTCGGGCTGCAGACCTACTTCACCGCCGGCGTGAAGGAGGTCCGCGCCTGGACCGTGCGCCAGGGGGCCACCGCCCCCCAGGCCGCGGGCGTGATCCACACCGACTTCGAGCGCGGCTTCATCCGCGCCGAGGTGACCGCCTTCGAGGACTTCGTCGAATGCGGCGGCGAGAGCGGGGCCAGGGAAGCCGGCAAGCTGCGCCTGGAGGGCAAGGACTACGTCATGCACGAGGGCGACGTCGTCCACTTCCGCTTCAACGTGTGAGGCCCGTCCCCGCGCTTGACAGGCGTGGGGGAAATGCCGAGAATACGCGCTTCAAATCCTTGGCTACGTAGCTCAGTTGGTTAGAGCACATCACTCATAATGATGGGGTCGGTGGTTCGAATCCACCCGTAGCCACCAGTATCAAGGCGGATGGGCCAATCACCACGGGTGGTTGGCCTTTTTTAATGGAATGGCCTGCTCCCACCCTATTACGCTGCTTGGTGAGATATCTACGCAGCGAGACGAGGAGGAAACAGACCATGTCCATTGCAACGCTTGGCATCGACCTTGGCAAGACCACGATGCACGTCGTGGGTCTGGATGCGTCCGGCAAGCCGATCCACCGCAAGAAGCTGACCCGCACGGCCCTGATCCGTTTCCTGTCGAATCTGGCGCCGTGCCGGGTCGCCATGGAGTCCTGCGCCGGCTCGCATGACGTCGCCCGCAAGGCCGATGCCATGGGACACGATGCCGTGCTCCTCCCTGCCCAGTTCGTCCGGCCCTACACCAAGGGTCAGAAGAACGACAACAGCGATGCCGAGGCGATCGCCGAGGCCGCTACCCGGCCGACGATGCCCACGGTCTCGATCAAGGATGCCACCCAGCAGGAAATCCAGTTCCTGCATCGAACCCGCCAGGGCTGGATCAAGCAGCGCACGGAAACGGCCAACCGGGTCCGGGCCATGCTGCTCGAGTTCGGCATCACCGTGCCCCAGCGCATCCTGAATCTGCGCCGGGCGTTGCCCGGCATCCTCGAGGATGCCGAGAACGACCTGACCGACGGCGTGCGCCAGTTGGTCGCGGACCATTGGCAACAACTCCAGGAGCTGGACGACCGGATTGCCGACATCACGCAGCGCATCGAACGCATTCCCGTCCGAGATTCCCGGGCGGCGCGCCTGATGAGCATCCCCGGCATCGGGCCCATGATCGCCACGGCGATGGTGGCTGCCGTCGGGGACGGCACCCAGTTCACCCAGGGACGGGGATTGTCGGCCTGGTTGGGGCTCGTACCCCAGCAGTTCACGACCGGCGGCAAGCCTCGGCTACTCGGCATCAGCAAGCGAGGAAACCGTTACCTGCGCACGTTGCTGATTCACGGCGCACGAGCGGTCCTGCAGCAGGCGCATCGAGGGGACGATGCGCTGCGCCGCTGGATCCAGCAGGTCAACGGCCGAGTGCATCGGAACAAGGCGGCCGTGGCCCTGGCCAACAAGCTGGCCCGGGTGGCCTGGGCGGTACTGACACGGGGCGAGACATTCCGGGCGAGCGCCGCAGCGGCCTGATCCCCGATCGCAAGGAGTCCATATGAAATGACCGACCCGGAACGGGTCGGTCACCCGATAACCAGCCAACGATTGCAAGCGTCCGAACGGATGGCGGAAACAGGCACCGGCCTGTCGGAAACCTGACCTAACGAATGGCTCGAAGAAGCCGGTTTTTTATTCAGGAACGACAGGCGCGGATTTCTCCATCGAGGCCCGGAGCTCTGACGTGCTCTACCACGAGGCCGAATAGATTGATGCAACCTGATTATCCACCACCAACGGGGGCTTGCGATCGGGGAGCAGGCCATAGATCATGTGCAGGCGTTTTCTTGTTCCTCGTCGCTCGATAAAGGGCTAGGTTCTCAAGGTGGTTTGGAAGAAGGTGCGGGAATGCCGAAAGAGTTCGTGGCGGTCATTGGGCTTGGTTACGTTGGATTGCCGTTGGCGGTGGCAATGGCGGGCCACTACCGAGTGGTGGGCTTCGATATCGACCCCGAGCGAATTCGGAAACTCCGACAGGGGTATGATCATACACGGGAAGTGTCGTCTGGTGAGTTGAAGTCAGTGGAAGTGGAATTTACGGATTCCTCCGCTGATATGGCGGCTTGCGATGTCTACATCGTAACGGTGCCGACGCCCGTAGACCGGTACAAACGTCCCCATCTTGGGCCACTTGAGGACGCGAGTGAGCTGGTAGGTCGGCAGCTGAGCCCGGGTAATGTAGTGGTCTATGAATCCACCGTTTTTCCGGGTGCGACAGAGGAAGTCTGCGCACCCATCCTGGAAAGAGCTTCAGGATTGAAATTGCTTAGTGGAAATGTCGGCCAAAATGATCCAGAAGCAGCTTCCGGCTTTTTCCTTGCGTATTCGCCAGAGCGCATCAACCCGGGGGATGCGGGACACCGGCTGAGGACGATCAAAAAGGTGACCTCCGGATCAACGCCCGAAATTGCAGATGCAGTCGACAAGCTCTACGCAAGAGTCATCGAGGCTGGCACTTACAAGGCGCAGAGTATCCGCGTTGCCGAGGCGGCCAAGGTCATAGAAAACACTCAGCGGGATGTGAATATTGCATTGGTCAATGAGTTGGCCTTGCTTTTCAGCCGGCTTGATATCGACACCGAGGCGGTTTTAGAGGCCGCGGGGACCAAGTGGAACTTCTTGCCTTTTCGGCCCGGTTTGGTAGGTGGGCACTGCATTGGTGTCGATCCTTATTATCTGACCCACAAGGCACAGGAAATTGGCCATCATCCCGAAATGATCTTGGCAGGACGACGAATCAATGACCAGATGGGGCTATTCGTTGCGTCCGAGGTCATCAAATTGATGACACGCAAGCGCATTCCCGTGGTTGATGCCCGGGTTCTCGTCTTGGGGCTGACCTTCAAGGAAAATTGCCCGGACCTGCGGAATACACGTGTTATCGATATCATTCGAGAGTTCGCCAGTTACCATGCTCGAGTGGATGTGCACGACCCTTGGGCGGATCGGAGTGATGCGCAAAATGAATACGGCATCGATCTCCTGCAGAACCCGCCGGAAGCAGCATATGACGCAATCATCGTGGCTGTTCCACATAGGCAATTTCAACAGATGTCCGCCGAAGCGTTCCATGCTTTTGGGCGCGACCCGCATGTCCTCTATGACCTAAAATGGCTTCTCTCTCCCAACGATGTGGATGGCCGGTTGTAAGCCTTTAGATATAGGCGCCCAATTTGGCTCTATACTGCCGAGGAAACGAAATCGATGAGAGTTCTGGTTACCGGTGTGGCAGGTTTTATCGGATCCTACGTCGCCCGCTACCTAATCGATCGCGGCGAAGACGTGGTAGGCATCGACAATCTCAACAACTACTATGATCCGCAGCTCAAGCGCGATCGGTTGAAGTGGATCGTCGAGTCAACCGAGCGCGAGAGCGTGGGGTCCTTTGAATTCGTTAAAATGGACTTTTCCGACCGGCAGGCTGTGGCTTCGCTTTTTTCCCGCATTGCCTTTGATCGAGTCGTCCATCTCGGTGCCCAAGCAGGGGTAAGGTATTCACTGGAGAATCCAAACGCGTATGTGGATGCCAACATCGTTGGGGTCATGAATATCCTTGAGGGCTGTCGGCATCATGGTGTGGAGCATCTTGTATACGCTTCATCAAGTTCGGTTTATGGGGCAAACGAGTCCATGCCGTTCTCGGTACATCATAATGTCGATCATCCCCTGTCCCTTTATGCCGCGAGCAAGAAGGCCAATGAATTGATGGCCCACACCTACAGTCATCTCTACGGCCTTCCCACCACTGGGCTGCGGTTTTTTACCGTCTATGGGCCTTGGGGGCGTCCGGACATGGCATTGTTCAAGTTTACCGAACAGATCTTGCGTGGCGAGCCTATTGACGTATTCAACTACGGCCGCCATCGGCGGGATTTTACCTACATCGATGATATCGTCGAAGGGGTGGTGCGGGCATTGGATCACGTGGCGGTGCCTGATCCGAAGTGGTCTGGGCGGTCACCCGATCCGGGAACCAGTCGGGCGCCTTGGCGTGTTTACAACATCGGGAATAGTCACCCGGTCGAGTTGTTGAAGTACATCGAAGTGATTGAAACGTGTGTGGGCCGTAGGGCGGAAAAAAATCTCTTGCCCATGCAGCCGGGCGATGTACCTGATACCTGGGCGGAAGTCGATGATCTGCAGTCGGACGTTGGGTATGTCCCTTCGACGCCAGTGGAAAAGGGCGTAGAGCGATTTGTTCGTTGGTTTAGAGCCTACTACCGAGTGTGATTTCGGCGGCCTTTTCTGATCAACGCTTCTGTTCGATGGGTAGGGGGTTGCTTGCACTGACCTCTTTCAGGCGCGGGTGACGCGGTTGCGGCCCTCGCCCTTGGAGCGGTAGAGGGCGTCGTCGGCGCGCTTGAAGAGGGCCTCGGTGGGGTCGTCCGGGCCCAGCCACTGGGTCACGCCGATGCTGACGGTGATCTCCAGGTTGCCCTGCCCGA
>JAAZVP010000026.1 GCA_018623495.1 Halothiobacillus sp.
GTTCCTGGCCGACACCTGCCGGGTGGCCCGGTCGCAGGTCACGCTGGAAAAGGGCGAGACCGGCCGGGAAAAGCGCGTGCGCATCCACGCACCGCGGCGCCTGCCCGACGGGGTGGAACCACAGGCATCCTGAAGGCGGGGCGCGGAGCCGAGTTGGTTTCGCGGTCGCCCCGTGTTCGCTGCGTCCTCATTGGTTGGCTTCTTCAGGCCAGCCAGGGCCTCGAAGTCGAAAGCGAAGCACGGAGAGTGCTGGGGGGGGATTGGGTGCCGGGTTTTTGCTGAGCCGGTGTCCTGCCTGTTCCTAGCGCTTCGCTCGCTGCCTGCCCATGGCGTCAGCTGCCCGTGCCGATTTCCATCACGGCGTCCATTTCCACTCCGGCACCCTTGGGCAGCTGGGCGACACCGATGGCGGCCCGGGCCGGATAAGGCTCATCGAAATAGTCGGCCATCACCTGGTTGACCAGTGGGAAATGGTCCAGGTCAGTGAGATAGATGTTGAGTTTCAGGATGTCGGCGAACGATCCGCCCGCTGCGTCGCAGATGGCGACAAGGTTGTCGAACACCCGCCGGATCTGGTTCTCCATCGGTCCGTCGACCCGTTCCATGGTCTCCGGGATCAGCGGGATCTGACCCGAGATATAGACCGTGCTGCCGCTTTGTACCGCTTGAGAATAGGTGCCGATGGCTTGCGGTGCCTTGTCAGTCTCGATGAATCGCTTGGTCACGGGGGAATCCTGTTCTTGGCTCAGGCTGAGATCATAATTTGGCAGGATCTCGTGTCCAAGCCTAATTCTGATACGCCTAGCATTTGACGCGTGCGAAACAACCAGCAGCGACGTGCAGTCAAGTCAAACAGGCAACCTGTTCCTCCAGGGTCGGACACCTGACCACATCAGCGCCCGCGCCTTGCAATGGCTCGCCTATGCCCGGAATGTCGTCGAGGCGTTCAATTGTAATGAGCTCGTTATAGCCGTGGCTCACCCTTCGGGTTTTCGTCAAGGGAAAAGACCGAAGGAGATGACCATGTACAAGTTCAGGCTCACGCTGATGGCCAGCGCGGTTGCAGTGGCCCTCGCCGGTTGCGGTGGCGATGACGACAACGACACGGCCCAGGCGCCGGACGACGATCCCGGCGTCGAGCAGCCGGGCGACGGCAACGACGGCGGCGCCGACCAGCCCGCCGGCGAGCCGAGGCTCGAGCTGCTGGGCCGTTACGCCCCGGACGATGCGCCCTTCGACGAGGGGTCGGCCGAGATCGTCGCCTACGACGCCGCCACCCAGCGGATCTTCGTGGTCAATGCCGATTCCAAGGAAGTCGACGTCCTCGACGCCGCGGCGCCCAGCGCCCCCGCGCTGCTCAACACCCTGGACGTGGCCGGCGACGTGGAGGCCGAAATGGGCCTGGCGGACGGCGCCCTGGGCGCGGCCAACAGCCTGGCGGTCCGCAACGGTGTCATGGCCGTGGCCATCGAGGCCGACGACAAGCAGGCGCCCGGTTACGTGGCCTTTTACGACACCGCCGGCAACGACCTGCTGGGCGCGGTGCAGGTGGGCGCGCTGCCGGACATGGTCACCTTCACCCCCGACGGCGACACGGTGCTGGTGGCCAACGAGGGCGAGCCCGCCGACGACTACAGCGTCGACCCCGAGGGCAGCGTCTCCGTCATCGACATCAGCGGTGGCGTGGCCAGTGCCAGCGTGGCCACGGCCGGTTTCGCCGACTTCAACGTCGGCGGCCCCCGTCACGCCGAGCTGCCCGCCGAGGTGCGCATCTTCGGCAACAAGGGCCGCACCGAGAAGACCATCGCCGGTTTCGAGGACAGCGACCCGGCCCGGGTCACCCTGGAGGATGCCAGCGGCATCGAGGTGGGCGACTGGCTGACCATCGCCAGCGACGAGGATCCCATCCCCTATCGCGTGGCCGCCATCGACGGCAATACCCTGACCTTCGCCTCCGACTTCGACGGCGACACCGACCTCGAGGGCGAGCTCGCGCTCTACCTGCACGACGGCGCCTCCAGCGTGGCCGAGGATCTCGAGCCGGAGTACATCGCCGTCTCCGAGGACGGCGCCACCGCCTGGGTGAGCCTGCAGGAGAACAACGCCCTGGCCGAGATCGACGTCGAGGCCGCCCGCGTCGACCGCATCCTGGCCCTGGGCTTCAAGGACCACGGCGTGGCGGGCAACGGCCTGGATCCCTCCAAGGACGACGACGCCATCAACATCCGCACCTGGCCGCTGATGGGCATGTACATGCCCGACACCATCGCCAGCTACAGCGTCGACGGCCGGGCCTATGTCGTCACCGCCAACGAGGGCGACTCCCGCGAGTACGACGCCTTCGTCGAGGAGGCCGACATCGAGGACCTGGTGCTCGACGGGGGTGCCATCGCCAACGCCGGCGAGCTGCAGAAGGAAGAGAACCTCGGCGGGCTGGGGACCACCACCACCCTGGGCGACGAGGACGGCGACAACCAGTGGGAGACGCTCTACGCCTACGGCGCCCGCTCGTTCTCCATCTGGGACGCCGACGGCCAGCGGGTGTTCGACTCCGGCGACGACTTCGAGCAGAAGATCGCCGAGGTGGCACCGGACGACTTCAACAGCAACAACGACGAGAACGACTCGTTCGACGACCGCAGCGACAACAAGGGCCCCGAGCCCGAGGCGCTGACGCTGGGACAGTTCGGCGAGCGCGAGCTGGCCTTCATCGGCCTCGAGCGCCAGGGCGGCATCATGGTCTACGACATCACCGACCCCGCCGCCCCGGAGTTCTTGCAATACACCAGCAACCGCGACTTCGGCGTCGCGGTCGAGGACGACGACGAGACCGCCAACCCGGCCGCCGGTGATCTCGGTCCCGAGGGCATGGCCTTCGTCGCCGCCGAGGACAGCCCCACGGGCGAACCGTTGCTGGTCGTGGGCAACGAGATCAGCGGTTCCACCACGATCTACCGCGTGACCCGCGACTGATCCCGGCGCCTTGCCGCCGTTGCAGGGGCCCCGCAAGGGGCCCCTTTTCGTTGGAACCTCGCCTTCTGCCCTACACTGGGCAGACAGGCCCATCAGCGAGGGAGTCGACCCATGTCCGACTACCGGCAGATCCTCTGCGCCACCGACTTTTCCCCCCAGGGCGACCTCGCCGTGCGCCGCGCCGCCGACCTGGCGGCCGCCACGGGAGGGCGGCTGGCGCTACTGCACGTGATCGAGCACTTCCCGGTGGACCATCCCAGCGCCGTGATCCCGCCGGAAAACGTCGATCCCGAGGCCTACCGGCACAACCGGGCACGCGAGCGGCTGGAGGCCGTGGCCGCCGAGGCCGGGGTGCAAGGCGAAGTGGCCTGTCTCGTGCGCGAGACCGACCGGGCCGCCAAGCAGGCCATCCTCGCCACCATCGAGGAGCGCCGGCCCGACCTGGTGGTCGTGGGCAGCCACGGCCACCAGGGCGTCATGGCGCTGCTCGGGGCCACCGTCGACCGGGTCCTGCATGCCGCCGCCTGCGACGTGCTGGTGGTGCGCCCGACCCCCGAGGAGGACTGACCCTTGCGCCGGGCGTTTCCGGCCCCTGCGCGTCCCCCGGGGAGCCCGCCGTGGCGGGGGTCCCCGGGGTGTTTCGGGGGCGGCGGAAAATGCGGGCAATTTGTTCTGGTCACCGCCCCGGTATTGGTCTATATTCCGAGTGGCTGCGGTTCGCGTCTCCGGTTCGTTTGGTTACCGGGTCCTGCCCTCCGGCTTTTCCTCCCGAACACCGCCGGCGAACGATCTGCCAGCGCTTTTTTTCGCAAGTAAGCAAGGTAAGAGTAATGGCCACAGGCACCGTAAAATGGTTCAACGAGTCCAAGGGATATGGCTTCATCGCACAGGACAGTGGTGAAGGGGACGTCTTCGTCCACTTCAGCGCGATCCAGGGCTCCGGTTTCCGGACGCTGGCTGAAGGTCAGAAGGTGACCTTCGACGTGCAGGAGGGTCCAAAGGGACCGCAGGCCGCGAACGTCGTCGCCGAATAAGCGCGGCCGCAAACGGCTTTCTCAGGACCCCGCCCCCGGCGGGGTTCTTTCGTTGGGGCGCGGTCTGGCGCAAACCCCGTGCCCTGCACCGGTTTATTTCCTCGCCCGATGCGCTAGAATCCGCAATCCGGCCGAATCACGGCCGCGATGTTTCGCCTGGGGGTGGCCGCGAGGCCTGAGATCCCGTCGCTCGGGAAACCCTTGGAACCTGAACCGGTTGATACCGGCGTAGGGAAGGCGCGATCGGTCCCGATCCCCCTTGCCCTGCGCCTTCCGAGGAGTAGGGCATGATGCACCAGCGTTCGCTTCCCGCCGCCATCGCCGCGGCCCTGATGGCCGCTCCCGCCGCGGCCGACGAGCTCGACCCCGTGGTGGTCGGTGCCGATCCCCTGGGCCAGACCACCGGCGAGATCGCCGGCAGCGTGAGCGTGGTGGACGCCGCCGAGATCGAGGATCGCGGTGCCGGCCACTTCGGCGACCTGCTGTTCGACCTGCCCAACCTCAACTTCTCCGGCCAGAGTTCGCGCCCGCGCCACCTCCAGGTCCGTGGCATCGGCGAGCTCGACCAGTACACCGGCAAGCCCAACCCGTCCGTGGGCTTCACCGTCGACGGCGTGGACTTCTCCGGCATCGGCATGGTGGGCGGCCTGTTCGACGCCGAGCAGGTGGAGGTCCTGCGCGGCCCCCAGGGCTTCCGCTTCGGCGACAGTGCCCTGGCCGGCCTGGTCAACATCGAGACCCGCGATCCCACCCCCTATCCCGAGGCCTGGGGCGAGGTCTCCACCGGCACCGATGGCCTGGTGGAGCTGGGCGCGGTCTCCAGCGGCCCGCTGGACGCGCAGGGCCGGGTGCAGTACCGCATCGCCGCCCAGGCCCACCGCGAAGACGGCTTTCGCGAGAACGTTTACCTGGATCGCGAGGCCACCGACGGCCGCGACGAGGCCCTGCTGCGCGGCAAGCTGCGCTGGCAGCCGCATGCCGGCCTCACCGCCGACCTGACCCTGACCCACAACGACCTGGACAACGGCTACGACGCCTGGTCGCTGGACAACAGCTTTACCACGCGCAGCGACGAACCGGGGCGCGACACCCAGCTGAGCAATGCCGCCAGCCTGGCGCTGGACTGGAGCGCCCCGGAGCACTACCGGTTGGTGAGCGAGACCGCCTTCGCCGACTCGGACATGGAGTATGCCTATGACGGTGACTGGGCCAATCCCGACTACTGGGAGCGGGACTACCCCGGCCAGCCCTACCGTTTCCACTACCAGAACCTCAAGGACCGCCAGATGGCGAGCCAGGAGCTGCGCCTGCATTCCACGCCGTCCTCGCGGCTCTTCGGTGGCCGCACCGACTGGGTGGTGGGCGCCTTCGCCCAGCGCCTGGACGAGGAGAACCGCACCTTCACCGAGGGCGAGGACGCGTTCTTCGGTGCCTACGCCACCCGCGCCGACACCGACTACCGGGCGGACAACCTGGCCCTGTTCGGCCAGCTCGACCATGCCCTGCGCCCGGCCACCCGGCTCACGGCCGGGTTGCGCGTCGAGCGCCGGGACACCGCGTTCACCAGTGGGCAGGGCGAGTCCTTCTCGCCGGCGGACACCTCGGTGGGCGGCCAGCTCGCGCTGGGCCATGACCTCTCCGAGACCCAGCGGGTGCACGCGCTGGTCTCGCGGGGCTACAAGGCGGCCGGCTTCAACGCCGCCCTGCCGGCGGACAGCCCCGAATCCCTGCGTCGCTTCGACGAGGAGAGCCTGTGGAACTACGAGCTCGGCTGGCGCGGGCGCTGGCCGGAAAAGGGCCTGAGCGCGGGCGCCAACCTGTTCTACATGGATCGCTCGGATGCCCAGTTCAACGGCTACACCTACGTGGGCACCCACTACGTGTTCTTCACCGAGAACTTCGACAGCGCCAGCAACTACGGCCTGGAGGCCGACCTGGACTGGGCGGTCTCCGACCGTTGGCGCCTGTTCGGCAACCTCGGCCTGCTGGAGACCGAGGTCAGCGGCGAATCCGAGATCTTCACCGTCGCCGACCGCGAGCAGGCCCACGCGCCCAACTACCAGCTCTCCGCCGGCCTGCAGTACCGCGACGGCGATGGCTGGTTCGCGCGCCTCGAGGGCCGGGCGATGGATGCCTTCTACTTCGATAATGTCCACGACCAGCGCTCGGACGCCTACGAGGTCTTCAACGCCCGGCTGGGCTTCGAGGCCGCCGACTGGGAGGCCTACCTCTGGGGGCAGAACCTCTTCGACCGCGAGTACGCCACCCGCGGCTTCTACTTCGCCAATGACCCCGAATACGCCGACACGCGTCGTTTCATCCACCTGGGTGATCCCCGCCGGGTGGGCGTGACCGCGCGTTTCTACTTCCAGTGAGGTGCCGGCCATGCAGGTCTCCATCGACATCAGCATGTATCCCCTCGAGCGCGCCTACCGCGAGCCGATCCTGGCCTTCATCGACCGGCTGGCGGCCATCCCTGGCGTGAGCGTGGCGCGCAACGACCTGGCCACCCAGGTCTTCGGCGACTACGACACGGTCATGGGCGAGCTCACCGACGCCGTGCGCGAGGTGCTCGAGGCCCACCGGGAAACGGTCTTCGTGATCAAGCTGGTGGGCGGCAACCGTCAAGGCCACAATGCCTGAGGCCGTGGTCGAGCTCTGGGGGCTGCTGGCCGAGGCCGCGGCCGGCTGGTCGCCCTGGGAATTCGCCGCGGTGGGCCTGGCGGTCGCCTACCTGCTGCTGGCCGCGCGCGAGCACGTGGCCTGCTGGCCGGCGGCCCTGGCCAGCACGGCGATCTACTTCGTCCTGCTGGCCCGGGCGGGGCTGGTGTTCCAGACCGGCCTGCAGCTCTTCTACATGGCGATGGCCGTCTACGGCTGGTGGCACTGGCGCCATCCCGGGCGCCGGCGCGAGCGCCTGCCCATCTCCACCTGGCCGCTGCGGACCCACCTGGTGCTGATCGCCGGCGTGGGGCTGGTGAGCCTGGCCACCGGCTGGCTGCTGGCGCGAAGTGGGGGCACCGCCATGCCCTACCTGGACGCCGCCACCACCTGGTTCGCGGTGGCCGCCACCTTCATGGTGGCGCAGAAGAAACTGGAGAACTGGCTCTACTGGGTGGTGATCGACGCCGCCAGCCTGGTGCTCTTCGCCGCCCAGGGCCTGGTGCTCACCGCCGCGCTGATGGGCCTCTATACCCTGCTGGCCGCCTATGCCGGCAGCCGCTGGTGGATCCGTTTCCGCCGCCAGCTGCCGGTGGCCGCCTGTCCTACCTGAAGCGCACCGGGGCGGCCATCCAGGCCGCCAGGTCCCGCTCGCCCAGGATACCCATGAGAAACAGCAGCAGCCGGCAGGCCTCGCGCCCCGGGGCCAGCCCCGGCAGGGGCCGGTGGCGTCGGTAGGCAGCCGCGAAGGCCTCGGCCTGGGCGGCATCCAGCTGGTACTCCAGGGCCGCCAGGTCCAGTTCCGCGGGTCCGATCACCAGCGCCTCCACGTCCACCAGGGCGTCCAGCCGGCCGCCGCGTTCCAGGAACTGGTCCCAGCGGATGTCGGGCAGGATCCAGGCCGGCTGCGGGTCGGGCAGGGCACGGGCGGCCGTCCGCGCCGCGGCCAGCCGATCCGCCAGCCCGGGGTGGCCCGGCCAGTCGCGCTCGGCCAGGTGGTCGAGTGTGTCGGCGAGCCGTTCACCCCAGCCCCGCAGGGGGCCGGCCGGTGCGGCATGGGCATGCAGCCGTCCCAGGTGCGTGCCGAGGCGGGCGGCGTTGGCGTGGCTCGCCGTCGCCGGGCCGCCCTCCAGCCACTCGGTGATCCAGTGCGCGTGGCCGGCCAGCTCGCCCAGGGGGCCGAGGTAGCCGGGAACCCGCAGCGGACTGCCGCTGGCGGCCAGGTTGTAGCGGGCCTCCAGGCGCTCCGGTGCCGGTAGCGCGGTGGTGCCGAAGAGCCATTCCATCCCGCGCCAGAAGGGCTGATCGAGCCCCTCCGCCCGGCGCAGGTGCAGCAGCCAGTCGGTGTCCGCCGCCCGGCGCAGGCGCCAGAGGGTATTGGTGCTGTCGGGGAAGGGCCGGGGCAGGGGGTGGGCGTCGACCACGCCCTGGCCGGCCAGCCGCTCCACCAGCGCGTGGCGCGCGATCACGGTCATGGGCGTTGGCCCCGGGCGGCGCGTGGCCGGCCCGGGTGGAGGCGGAAAGGGCGTTCTATACTCCAGGGCATGTCGCTTCGACAGGAGGAACGGGTCATGATTCGCAATGCCATTCTCGGGTGCCTGATCGGGGCCGGCATCGCCCTCGGCGGCTGTGCCAGCTACCAGGGCGAGAACGAACAGGCCGGGATGATCATCGGCGGCCTGCTCGGCGGGGCGCTCGGCCACCAGGTGGGCGAGGGCAGCGGCAAGACCGCCGCCACCATCATCGGCACCCTGGCCGGGGCCTCCATCGGCGGCGCGGTGGGCCGCTCCATGGACCGCACGGATCGCCGCTACACTGCCCAGACCCTGGAGACGGTGCGCACCGGGGTCTCCTCGTCCTGGCGCAACCCGGACACCGGCAATCGCTACACCGTCACCCCCACGCGCACCTACCCCGAGGCCAACCAGGGCCAGCCCTGCCGCGAATATACCATCGACGCCCGGATCGGCGGGCGCACCGAGCAGGTCTACGGCACCGCCTGCCGCCAGCCGGACGGCAGCTGGCAGGTACGCAACTGACCCGGGCCGCGCCGGTGGTTGCTATCATGCCCCCGGGCAACCACGACGACGGAGCACGGTGGGCGGGGACTGGTACTTCGATGGCATGGCCGAGCGCTACCGCCGGCGGATCTACGGCGGGATCAAGGGCCGCATCCGCCTCGCCATCCTCCGGGACGACCTCGACGAGGTGCTGCCGGCCGACGGCACCCGCCTGACCATCCTCGATGCCGGCGGCGGCCAGGGACAGATGGCCATCCGCCTGGCCGAGCAGGGCCATGCCGTGACCCTGGCCGAGCCCTCGGCCGAGATGCTCGACTACGCCCGGGCCGACGTCCGGGCCGCTGGGCTGGAGGATCGTGTCCGCCTCGTCGAGCGGCCCATCCAGGGGCTGGCCGGCGTGGTGGAGGAGCGCTTCGACCTGGTGCTCTGCCACGCGGTCATGGAATGGATGGCCGAACCGCGGACGGCGATCGACCCCCTCCTGGCGCGGGTGCGCCCCGGTGGGCATCTCTCGCTGATGGTCTACAACGCCCGTGCGATGACCTTCCAGAGCCTGCTGCGGGGCGACTTCGACAAGATCCGCGCAGGCATCGAGGGCAGTACCCGCAAGAAGCGCTTCACGCCCATCTCGCCGTTGGACCCCGGGGCGGTCGCCGACTGGCTGGCGGCCGCCGGGCTGGAGATTGTGGTCGCCTCGGGGGTGCGCTGTTTCCACGACTACATGCCCCGCGAGAGCCGCGAGCGTGCCGCCCTGGAGGACGTGCTGGAGATGGAGCGGCGCTTCTCCCGCGAGGAGCCCTACCGTTCGCTGGGGCGCTACGTCCACTACCTGTGTCGCCGGCCCTGAGCCGCCGCTCGTCCCCGCGAACCAGGAAGGTTCTTCGCATTTTGCCGTGCAACTGGGGCCTGAAAGCGACGTGACAGGGATTTCGCGCACCTTTGGGGCCGTATCCCCTCCGCTTGTTGCCGGTGCGCGAGGCACCTTCTACTGCTTGCCCAATAGAAAGCGCCCTTCGAGCCGGGCAGCCCGGCGACAAGGCCTGGCGCAGGGGCCCCGGGGATGCAGCGATCAAGAATCCGAGGCGACCGAACCAACGGTCAATGGCCTGGGGCACCCGGCGTCCTTGGTGCCTTGGCGAGAGGCATTGCCCTCTGCTGTGTACTGGTGAGGGGGGGGCGCCAGGGTGCGATGAACCAAAAAATCCCCGCCGGGGCGGGGATCGGTATCGGTTGCGGCGGGTCAGCGGCGCTTGCGGCCGCGGCCCTTGCCGCGCCGGGGGCGCTCCTCGTTGACACGGATGCCGCGGCCGTTGAAGTCCGAGCCGTCGAGCTCGGCGATGGCCGCGCGGGCCTCGTGGCCCTCCATGTCGACGAGGGCGAAGCCCCGGCACTGGCCGGTGAAGATGTCGCGGGACATGTCCAGGCCGCGGACGGTGCCGTACCGGCCGAACAGTTCGCGCAGTTCGCCTTCACCGGTCTCCGGTGCCAGGCTGCCGACGAATATGCGTTTCACGGATGGTTCTCCTGTGGGGCCCTCGGCGGGGCCGCCCGGTCGGCGGCATGCGCTTGCGGGGCCTCTCTCGTGGGGAGGGATTCCCCGACCCCCGCGCGGGCGCAGGGGTCGGGGACGAGGGGCGACCGCGAGGCCGCCCGGGGGACCAGGTGCGCGGCGGATGGACCGCCGCGGCCGTATCAGCGGTTGCCGGCGGAGGACCGGCGACCCTGGCCCTGGCGGTTGGGGCGGCCACCCTGGGGTCGACCGCGACCCTTGTAGCCGCCCTTGCCGCCGCGCGGGCCCTTGGCCGGGCGGGGCCGCTCGGTGGGCTCGAAGCCCGTCATCACCTCGGTGGGGATGTCGCGCTTGAGCAGGCGCTGGATGGCCTTGAGCTGGCCGTGCTCGGTGTGGCCCACCAGCGAGACCGCCACGCCGTCGTTGCCGCCACGGCCGGTGCGGCCGATGCGGTGGACGTAGTCCTCCGGGTTGGTGGGCATGTCGTAGTTGACCACGTGCGGCAGCTTGTCGATGTCGATGCCGCGCGCGGCCACGTCGGTGGCCACCAGGGCCTGTACCGAGCGGCGCTTGAAGTCGCGCAGGGCACGGTTGCGCTGGCCCTGGCGCTTGTCGCCGTGGATCGAGGTGGCCCGGATGCCGTCCCGGTCCAGCTGCTCGGCCAGCCGGTCGGCGCCGCGCTTGGTGCGGGTGAAGACCAGCACCTGGCCCCACTGGTTGGTGCCGATCAGGTAGGAGAGCAGCTCGCGCTTGCGGCCATGGTCCACCATCACCGCGGACTGGGTGATGTTCTCGCCGGCGCTGTTGCTGGCGGCGACCTCGACCACCTTGGGCTGGTCGAGCAGCTTGTGGGCCAGCTTGCGGATGTTGCCGTTGAAGGTGGCGGAGAACAGCAGTGTCTGGCGGTGATCCGGCAGCTCGTTCATGATGCGGTCGATGGCGGGCATGAAGCCCATGTCGAGCATGCGGTCGGCCTCGTCTAGCACCAGGGTGTCGACCTCGGAGAGGTTCACGGTGCCGCGCTCGAGGTGGTCGATCAGTCGGCCCGGGGTGGCCACCACGATGTCCACGCCCCGCTTGAGGTCGCGGATCTGTTGGTCCATGCGCGCGCCGCCGAAGATCTGCGTGCAGCGCGGGGCCGCGTGGCGGCCGTAGGTGCGCACGCTGTCTGCCACCTGGCCGGCCAGCTCGCGGGTGGGCACCAGGATCAGGGCACGCACGCGGCGCTTGCCGTTGCCGCCCGTCTCCGCCAGCTTCTGCAGCAGCGGCAGGGTGAAGGCGGCGGTCTTGCCGGTGCCGGTCTGGGCACTGGCCATCAGGTCACGGCCTTCCAGGATGGCGGGGATGGACTCCGCCTGGATGGGCGTGGGCTTGTCGTAGCCCTGGGTGGCAATGGCACGCAGGAGGTCGGCGTTTAGGCCGAGGGTATCGAAGGACATAGGATTTCCAGATAGAGGACTGCCAAGGCGCCCCGAAAAAGCGGGGGATTCAAGGGAAAGGGCGCACGGAAACGACATGTCGGCAACGGGCTCCACGCGCCGGTGGAGGCCCTCGTCACGGACCATCGGGTCGGAAGGCGACCTTGATCGGGGATTGGCCTTGGCAGGGTCAAACCGCGACCGGTTTGCGGGTACCGGTCAAGCCTGGAATGCGGTCTTGCGGGTACGCGGATGCCGGGTCGAGCAGGGCATCCTCACAAACTCGAACGGTGAGACTACCACAGGAAGAGCGGGTTCCGCAGGATTGATTGCCGGCAAGGAAAAATAATGTTGGCCTTTTCGGTGGCACCGGGTTATGGTGGCGTTCGCTGCAGATTATTGCATCGGTCGTTTGGTCAGTGGTTCTTCCCTTTCAGCAAGTCCCCTCCGAACATCATCAGTGCACGATCCTGACAGCGGTTCATCAATCCGGGGACTGATCCCCAGCAAGTAAAGGTAAGAGCAATGACCACAGGTACCGTAAAATGGTTTGACGAGTCCAAGGGCTACGGCTTCATCGCCCAGGACAGCGGCAGCGGCGACGTCTTCGTTCACTTCAGCGCCATCCAGGGCAGCGGTTTCAAGACCCTGACCGAAGGCCAGAACGTGAGCTTCGACGTCCAGGAAGGCCCCAAGGGCCCGCAGGCCGCGAACGTCGTCGCCGAATAAGCGACCGATCGCTCGAACGTGAAAAGGCCCCGCCATTCGGCGGGGCCTTTTTCGTTCGGACTGGCTCGTTCGATTCCCCTCATTCCGGCCCTCTCCCGCCGGAAGAGGGCCGGGGTGAGCTGTCGCCGGATCAGTCACCTGCCACCGGTTCCACCAGCCCCGGCCCCTCGTTGCTCGGGTCGTTCACCGCCCGTGACACCGGGTCGACCTCCAGCCCTGCCGTTGACGGCACCAGCAGCCCCGCGTCCGCCGGGTCGGGGTGCAGCCAGCGGTCGCGGTCCCGGGGCTCGATGATCACCGGCATCCGGTGGTGGATCGGGCGGAGGGCGGGGTTTGTAGTGGTCAAGCGATCTTGGACAGTTGGTTGAGTGATTTCTCGGTTTCCGCGGGTGTCTTGCCTTCCAGATACTGGTGCGGGCGGACCGAATCGTAGTAGCCCATCAGGTATGCCCCGGCGTCTCTTCGGGCCGCGGTGATCGAATCGTAGCCACCGCGGGGCATCCACTCGCTCTTGAAGCTGCGAAACAGTCGCTCCATTGGCGCATTGTCCCAGCAGTTGCCCCGGCGGCTCATGCTGGGCTCGATGCCAAACCGTGACAGAGCCTTGGAATATGAGGCTGCGGCGTACTGCACGCCCTGATCGGAGTGGAACATCACGTCGCTGGGGCGTCCCCGTTGTTGCCAGGCATGGGCCAAGGCGTTCTCGGTCAGCCGGGCATCCGGCGCGTCGGAGACCGCCCAGCCCACGACCCGGCGGGCGAACAGGTCCATCACCACGGCGAGATAGCACCAACGGCCACCGGCCCAGAGGTAGGTGATGTCGCCACACCAGACCTGGTCGGGCTGGTCGACCGTAAACGCCCGGTTCAGCCGATTCGGCACGTCGGGCTTCTCGTGCCGAGCGTGCTTGTACGGCGCACGGCGTGGTTGTCGGCTAACGAGATTGGCCTCCCGCATCAGCCGGCGGACCTTGAATCGCCCGACGGTCACACCGTCAGCGGCGAAGCGGGCTTGCAGCGTCCGGCTGCCTGCCGAGCCCCGGCTCTCGTTGAAGTATCGTCTCGCCTGAGCACGAAGCGCGAGGCGGTCGGCATCCACACCGCGATTCTGTCGTTCGCGATAGTGGTAATAGCTCGATCGCGCCACGCCCAGCGTCCGGCAAGCGAAAGCGACGTTGATCGGCTCTCCCAGTCGGTCGATCAGCGAGAATGTCGCGTCTCGTCCTCGACGAAGAGAGCCGTCGCCTTTTTTAGAATCGCTTTCTCCTGCTCCAGGCGTTTGACCTTGGCCTCCAGCTCGGCGATCCGGCGGTGCTCGGCGGTCAACGGAGCATGGCCTTTTGGGACCGTTCCCTCCCGCTCAGCACGGGCCTGCTTGACCCAGCGACGCAGCGCCGTGTCGCCAACGTTGAGCGAGGCACAGGCCTCGGGCACCGAGTAGCCTTGGTCCAACACCAGGCTCGCTGCCTCGAGCTTGAACTCGGCTGAAAAATGTCGTCGTCCCATCTTGGTTCACCTCGTGGTCATGGCGGCAAATTACCACCTATCGGGGTGTCCAAGATCAGTGGACCACTTCAGTTGGCCTCGGTCACGACGATGGTAAAGCTCTCCACTCGCCCCTCCGGCCCCCACCAGCGCTCCCAGAGCCCGGCGAAGAGCATAGGCTCACCGTCCGCCCGGCGGATGAAGTGCGGCTGCTTTCCGCCCGGCCTTGCCTGCCATTCATAGAACCCGTCCGCCGGCACCAGGCAGTGCCGATAGCGAAACGCATCCCGAAACATCGGCTTCTCCGCCACCGTCTCCGCCCGGGCATTGATGGTGTGGCAGGGGAGCCGGTCGCGGCGCCACCAGTGGGGGATCAGCCCCCAGCGCATGGCAACCAGCTCCCGTTCTCCCGAGGCATCCAGCCGGCACACGGCCAGCGACTGGGTGGGGGCGGCATTGAACCGCGGCCGTTGCTCGAATCCTTTGCGACGGGCACCGAGCAGGCGGGCATAGCGTTCAAGCGAGGCGGATTGGGAGAAGCGACCGCACATGGGGACAAGGGAGTTGGTGGGCCCGGCCGGACTCGAACCGGCGACCAAGGGATTATGAGTCCCCTGCTCTAACCAACTGAGCTACGGGCCCGGAGAAGGGAGTTGGGTTCAGCGTTCAGGGGACAGGAGGGGCGTGCCCGGCTGTCCTCTTTCCGCAAGCGGGAGCGGCCCGGTTTTCGGCTGGCCGAAAAAAGGCCCGCTTGCGCGGGCCTGATTCTAGCGGATCACTCGAGGTCGAGGAAGCTGCGGAGCTGTTCCGAGCGGGTCGGGTGGCGCAGCTTGCGCAGGGCCTTGGCCTCGATCTGGCGGATGCGCTCGCGGGTGACCTCGAACTGCTTGCCGACCTCCTCGAGGGTGTGGTCAGTGTTCATGTCGATGCCGAAGCGCATGCGCAGGACCTTGGCCTCGCGCGGTGTGAGCGAGGAGAGGACGCTGCGCGTGGTCTCGGACAGGCCCTCGCTGGTGGCGGCCTCGATCGGGGACTCGGCGTTCTGGTCCTCGATGAAGTCGCCCAGGTGGGAGTCCTCGTCGTCGCCGATGGGGGTCTCCATGGAGATCGGTTCCTTGGCGATCTTCATCACCTTGCGCACCTTGTCCTCGGGCATCTCCATGCGCTCGGCCAGTTCCTCGGGCTGGGGCTCGCGGCCCATTTCCTGGAGCATCTGGCGCTGTACCCGGTTGAGCTTGTTGATCGTCTCGATCATGTGCACCGGGATGCGGATGGTGCGTGCCTGGTCGGCGATGGACCGGGTGATGGCCTGGCGGATCCACCAGGTGGCGTAGGTGGAGAACTTGTAGCCGCGGCGGTATTCGAACTTGTCCACCGCCTTCATCAGGCCGATGTTGCCCTCCTGGATGAGGTCGAGGAACTGCAGGCCGCGGTTGGTGTACTTCTTGGCGATCGAGATCACCAGTCGCAGGTTGGCCTCGACCATCTCCTTCTTGGCCCGGCGCGCCTTGGCCTCGCCGATGGACATGCGGCGGTTGGCCTCCTTGATGGCCGCGGGCGAGAGGTGGTACTCCTCCTTGAGCGTGGCCATGCGTTTCTGCACGCGGCGCAGGTCGTCCTCGACGTCGGCCAGGCGGGCGGCGTACTTCTCGCCGGAGGCCAGGCGGTCGTCCAGCCACTGCGGGTCGTGCTCGTTGCCGGGGAAGGTCTTGACGAAGACCTTGCGCGGCATGCGGGCCTGGTCCACGGCGAGGTGCAGGGCCTCGCGTTCGAGGCGGCGCACGCGGGTGACGGCCTCGTTGAGCTGGGCGCGCAGGCGCGTGAGCATCTGCAGGTTGAACTTGAACTCGCAGACGATATCGCGCATCGCGGCGATGGCGTCCTTGCAGTCGTTGCCCTCGGCGAGGCAGGCAATGGCCTCGTCAAAGGCGGTCTGCAGGGCGTTGAAGCGTTCCCGGGCCAGCTCGGGATCGGGGCCGTCGTTGCCGGATTCTTCCTCGTCGTCGTCCGCGTCGGCCTTGGCCTTCTGCTCGGTGATCGCGTCGTCGGCGACGAAGCCGGTGATCAGGTCGGTGAGGCGCGCCTCGCCGGCCTCGACCTCGGCGTAGCGGCCGAGGAGGTAGGCGGCGCAGGGCGGGAAGGAGGCGGCGGCCGCCTTGACCTCGCCCAGGCCCTCTTCGATACGCTTGGCGATGGCGATCTCGCCCTCGCGGGTGAGCAGCTCCACGGAACCCATCTCGCGCATGTACATGCGCACGGGATCGGTGGTGCGGCCGAACTCCTGGTCCACCTGGGCGAGGGCGGCGGCGGCTTCCTCGGCGGCATCCTCGTCGCTGGCCACGGCCTCGTCGGAGAGCACCAGGTCGTCGCTGTCCGGTGCCTGTTCGAGCACCTGGATGCCCATGTCGTTGATCATGCCGATGATGTCCTCGATCTGTTCGGGATCGACGATGTCCTCGGGCAGGTGATCGTTGACCTCGGCATAGGTCAGGTATCCCTGTTCCTTGCCGCGGGCGATGAGGGCCTTGATGCGAGACTGCTGGTCCTGGTTCATGGTCAACCTGGTCCGGTTAAAAAATGAGCGATAAAAACGATCAAGTATACAGCGCAAACGTGGCGCCATAAAGCACCACGCTGCTGGACATTCATCCAGCTACCCGTTTCGACGGCGCAGCAATTCCATGAGTTCCGTCTTTTCGGTGGTGTCGAGGCGTTCCCGGGAGGCGTCCTTGGCCAGCAGATCCGCCAGGCGCTTGTCGAGGGCGGCGTCCTCGAGCCGCCCGAGCGCGTCTTCCAGTGACTGCCTGGCGGCGGCCTCGTCCTCCAGGCCGGGCAGCTCCAGGGTGGCCAGCCGGGCGAGTCGTTCGCCGGCGGCGGTGCCGCGCCAGTGCTCGAGTATAGACGCTGTGGTGGCGTTCGCCCGTTCGCGGGTGAATGCGAGCACGTCTTGGAGCAGTTCGGCGCCGGGAAGTTCCGCGCGCGCCAGGGTCTCGACGTCCGCCATCCCGGCGGCCAGCCCGGGTCGCTGGACCAGCGTGGCGATCACCAGTCGCATGGGGGTGATGCGGATCTCGTGGCCCGGGGTGGCGTCGCGCCGTGGAGCGGGCGCCTGCGGCGCCCGGCCCTGTTCCAGCATCCCCTCGAGGCGCTCGGGGGTCATGTCGATCATCGCCGCCAGCCGCTCGGTCATCAGCCCGCGGAGCACCCCGTGGGGCAGGCGGCCCAGCAGGGGCAGCGCCTCGCGGGCCATGCGTGCGCGGCCCTCGCGCGAGGCGATGTCGTGGCGCCCGGCCAGGGCGCGGAAGAAAAAGTCGGAAAGGCCCTCGGCGTCGTGCTCGAGACGCGCCTCGAAGGCCTCGCGCCCCTCGCGTCCTGCCAGGCTGTCGGGATCCTCGCCCTCGGGGAGGAAGAGAAAGCGCGCCTCGCGGCCGTCGCGCAGGGCGGGAAGGGCGTTTTCGAGCGCCCGCCAGGCGGCATCTCGGCCGGCCCGGTCGCCGTCGAAGCAGAACACTACCCGCGTCGTCTGGCGGTAGAGCTGCTCGAGGTGCTCGCGCGTGGTGGCCGTGCCCAGGGTGGCCACCGCGTAGTCGATGCCCTGCTCGGCCAGGGCGATGACGTCCATGTAGCCCTCCACCACCAGCACCTGTTCCAGCCTGCCCAGCTTCTGGCGGGCCTCGAAGAAGCCGTAGAGGGCCTCGCTCTTGTGGAACAGCGGGGTCTCCGGCGAGTTGAGGTACTTGGGGCCCACGACGTCGTCGCCGGCCTCGATGATGCGCCCGCCGAAGGCGATGGTGCGCCCCTTGCGGTCGCGGATGGGGAACATCACCCGGTTGCGGAAGCGGTCGTAGACGCGACCCTGTTCGTTGGCCTTGATCAGGCCCGCCTGGTCCAGGGCCTGGCGGGCGGGGGCGGTGCGGCCGAGGGTCTCGAGCAGCGCATCCCAGCGGTCGGGGGCGAAGCCCAGGGCGTAGTCGCGGGCGGTCTGGCCGGAGATGCCGCGGTGCTTGAGGTAGTCGATGGCCTCGGGGCTCTGGCGCAGGCTGGCGCGGTAGAAGCCCGCGGCCTTCTCGAGCACGTCACGCAGGTCGTCGTACTGCTCGGGCGGGCGCCGGGGGCCGCCCTCGCGGGGGACCTCCAGGCCCATGGACTCGGCCAGGTTCTCCACGGCCTCGACGAAGTCGAGGTGGTCGTGCTCCATGAGAAAGGAGAGCGCCGTGCCGTGGGCGCCGCAGCCGAAGCAGTGGTAGAACTGCTTGTCCGGGCTGACGGTGAACGAGGGGCTCTTCTCGTCGTGGAACGGACACAGGGCCACGTATTCCCGACCCCGTTTCTTGAGGTCGAGCCGCTGGCCGATCACGTCGACGATGTCGGCGCGGTCGACCAGGTCGTCGATGAACGAGCGCGGGATGCGGCCTGCCATGGGCGGTGGTGGTTCTCCTCGTGATGGCCCCTCGCCCTTGCCCTCTCTCCACCCACGGGGGAGAGGGAACAGCGGCCCCGCTCCGGGTCGGGGAAGTTCCCTCTCCCGTCGAGGGGGCGGGGGGTGAGGGAGGCAAACGAAAACGGGGCCGACGAGCGGCCCCGATGCGATCCGTTGCCTGCCGGTGGCCCGGCCGACCGCGGTCAGGCCGCCCGCTCGAGGGTGTCGAGCAGGGTGTCGATTTCCGCGGCCTTGGGCTTGACCAGCCAGAACTTGCCGGCGTAGTCGGAGAAGTTCTCCAGGATGGTCTTGCCCCAGGGGCTGCCGGTGGCCTCCACGAACGTCTCGATGATCGAGCGCAGGTAGTCGCGGTGCGCTTCCATGTGCTCCGGGGTCACCCGGTGGACGTCGATCAGCTCGTGATTGTAGCGGTCGACGAAGTCGTTGGCCTCGTCGAGCACGAAGGCGAAGCCGCCGGTCATGCCGGCACCGAAGTTGATACCGGTCTGGCCGAGGACGGTGATCACCCCGCCGGTCATGTACTCGCAGCCGTGGTCACCGCAGCCCTCGACCACCGCGTGGGCGCCGGAGTTGCGCACCGCGAAGCGTTCGCCGGCCATGCCGGAGGCCAGCAGCTGGCCGCCGGTGGCGCCGTAGAGGCAGGTGTTGCCCATGATCGGCGTCTCGTCGCAGCGGAAGGCGCTGCCCGCGGGCGGGCGGATGACCAGCCGTCCGCCGGCCATGCCCTTGCCCACGTAGTCGTTGGCGTCGCCTTCGAGGTTCATCTGCAGGCCGCCGGCGTTGAACACGCCGAAGCTCTGGCCCACCGTGCCCTTGAGGTTGAGGGTGATGGGCGCATCCTCCATGCCGCGGTTGCCGTGGCGCTGGGCGATCTCGCCGGAGACCCGGGCGCCGATGGAGCGGTCGGTGTTGCGCACCTCGAAGTCGAAGGTCCCGCCCTGCTTGCCCTCGATGGCGGGCAGCACGGTCTCCACCATCTTCTCGGCCAGCTCGCCCTTGTCGAAGGGCTCGTTGGACGGGTGTACGCAGCAGTGCGGGGCGGTGTCGGAGAGCGCGCCCTCGGTGACCAGCGGCGAGAGGTCGAGTTTCTTCTGCCGGGCGGTCTCGCCGGGGATGCGCTCGAGCAGGTCGTAGCGGCCGATCAGGTCGGTGAGCTGGCGCACGCCCAGCTTCGCCAGCCACTCGCGCACTTCCTCGGCGACGAAGCGGAAGTAGTTGATGACCTTCTCCACGTCGCCCTTGAAGTGCTCGCCGCGCAGCACGTCGTTCTGGGTGGCCACGCCGGTGGCGCAGTTGTTCAGGTGGCAGATGCGCAGGTACTTGCAGCCCATGGCGATCATCGGCGCGGTGCCGAAGCCGAAGCTCTCGGCACCGAAGATGGCGGCCTTGACGATGTCCAGGCCGGTCTTGATGCCGCCGTCGGTCTGCAGCCGGACCATGCCGCGCAGGTCGTTGCGCCGCAGGGTCTGGTGGGCCTCGGAGAGCCCCAGCTCGAACGGGCTGCCGGCGTAGCGCACGGAGGTCAGCGGGCTGGCGCCGGTGCCGCCGTCGTAGCCGGAGATGGTGATCAGATCGGCATAGGCCTTGGCCACGCCGGCCGCCACCGTGCCCACGCCGGGCTCGGAGACCAGCTTCACCGAGACCTGGGCGTCGGGGTTGACCTGCTTGAGGTCGAAGATCAGCTGCGCCAGGTCCTCGATGGAGTAGATGTCGTGGTGCGGGGGCGGCGAGATCAGCGACACGCCCGGGTTGGAGTAGCGCAGCCGGGCGATCATCTTGTTGACCTTGTGGCCGGGCAGCTGGCCACCCTCGCCGGGCTTGGCGCCCTGGGCCATCTTGATCTGGATGACGTCGGCGTTGCGCAGGTAGTGCGGGGTGACGCCGAAGCGGCCCGAGGCCACCTGCTTGATGCGCGAGACGCGATCGGTGCCGAAGCGCTGGGGGTCTTCGCCGCCCTCGCCGGAGTTGGAGCGGCCGCCCAGGCGGTTCATGGCCTCGGCGAGGGTCTCGTGGGCCTCGGGGGAGAGGGCGCCCAGGGACATGGCCGCGGTGTCGAAGCGCGGGAAGATGGCCTCGGCGGGCTCGACTTCCTCCAGCGGCACGGGCTGGTCGCCCGCCTTGACCCGGAACAGGTCGCGCAGGGCCGCGGCCGGTCGGTCGTTGACCAGCCGCGCGTACTCGGCATAGGCGTCCTTGTCGCCGGTCTCCACCGCGCTCTGCAGGGCGCGGACCACGTCCGGGTTGTAGGCGTGGTATTCGCCGCCGAAGATGAACTTCAGCAGACCGCCCTGCTCGGGCAGCTTGCGCGGGTTCCAGGCGCGCCCGGCGAGGATGCGCTGGTCCTGCTCGAGGTCCTCGAATTCGGCGCCCTGGATGCGGCAGGTGGTGCCGGTGAAACAGCGCTCGACGACGCTGTCGTGCAGGCCGATGGCCTCGAACAGCTGGGCGCCACGGTAGCTGGCGATGGCCGAGATCCCCATCTTGGAGAGGATCTTCTTGAGGCCCTTGTTGATGCCCTGGCGGTAGTTGTGGCCCAGGGTTTCGGCGTCGATGTCCTTGATCTCGCCGCTGCGGATCATGCCCTGCAGGCTCTCGTAGGCGAGGTAGGGGTAGACGGCGGTGGCGCCGTAGCCGATGAGCACGGCGAAGTGGTGCGAGTCGCGCGCGGTGCCGGTCTCCACCACGATGTTGGCGTCGCAGCGCAGGCCGTCGGCGATCAGCCGGTGGTGGACGGCGCCGGTGGCCAGCAGGGCGTGGACCGGGATGCGCTCGCGGTCGAGCTCGCGGTCCGACAGGACCAGCACGACCTTGCCGTCGCGCACGGCGCCGGCGGCCTCGTCGCAGATGCGGTCGATGGCCGCGTCCAGGCTCTCGTCCCTGGCGTGGTCGAGGCGGATGACGGCGTGGGCGTAGTCCGGGTCGTCCAGTGCCAGCAGGCCCTTGAACTTGGCTTCGGAGAGCACCGGCGAGGAGATGACCAGCCGCTGGGCGTGCTCGGGGCCTTCCTGGAACAGGTTGCGCTCGCGACCCAGGCAGGTCTCGAGCGACATGACGATGGCCTCGCGCAGCGGGTCGATGGGCGGGTTGGTGACCTGCGCGAACTGCTGGCGGAAGTAGTCGTAGAGCGGGCGCACCTGCTGCGAGAGCACGGCGATGGGCGTGTCGTCGCCCATGGAGCCGACCGCCTCCTGGCCGGCCTGGGCCAGCGGGCGCAGCACCTGGTCGCGCTCCTCGAAGGTGATCTGGAACTGCTTCTCGAACACCGACAGCTCCGCGTCGCTCATGGGCTCGTGCTCGAGCAGCTCCTCGCGCAGGTGGGACTCCAGGCGCGAGGCGTTGTCGCGCATCCACTCGCGGTAGGGCTGGCGGTTCTTGTTGAGGGCGTCGATGTCCTCGGGCAACAGCAGCTCGCCGGTCCGGGTGTCCACGGCCATGGCCTGGCCGGGCTTGAGCCGGCCCTTGCGCACCACGTCCTCGGGGGCGTAGTCGTAGACGCCGATCTCGGAGGCCACGGTGAAGTGGCGGTCCTTGGTGATCACCCAGCGCGAGGGACGCAGGCCGTTGCGGTCCAGGCCGCAGACGGCATAGCGGCCGTCGGTCATCACCAGGCCGGCGGGGCCGTCCCAGGGCTCCATGTGCATGGAGTGGTACTCGTAGAAGGCCCGCAGGTCGTCGTCCATGTGCTCGATGTTCTGCCAGGCGGGCGGCACCACCAGCCGCAGGGCACGGAAGATGTCGATGCCGCCGATGACCATGGCCTCGAGCATGTTGTCCATGCTGTTGGAGTCGGAGCCGGAGTCGGCCACCAGGGGGCGCACCGCCTCCATGTCCGGCAGGTTCGGGGTGGCGAACTTGTGCGCGCGGGCCCGGGCCCAGTTGCGGTTGCCGCGGATGGTGTTGATCTCGCCGTTGTGGGCGAGCATGCGGAACGGCTGGGCCAGGCGCCACTCGGGCAGGGTGTTGGTGGAGAAGCGCTGGTGGTAGACGCACTGCGAGGAGGCCAGCGAGTCGTCGTGCAGGTCGAGGAAGAAGCCCTCGAGGTCGTCGGGCATCATCAGGCCCTTGTAGGAGATGACCTCGGAGGCCAGCGAGGCGACGTAGAAGGTCTCGTCCTCGGCCTCGATGGCCTTCTCGGTGCGCCGGCGGGCGACGAACAGGCGGGCGTTGAAGGTCTCGCGGCCCATGCCCCCGGGGGCGCGGACGAAGATCTGTTCGATCACCGGCAGGGACTCGAGGGCCTGCTCGCCGAGCACCTCGCTGTTGGTGGGCACCTCGCGCCAGCCGGCGGGCTCCACGCCCTCGGTGCGCAGGGCCTCTTCCAGCGTCTCGCGCGCCCGGCCGGCCTGGGCCTCGTCCTGGCTGAGAAACAGCATGCCCACGGCATAGGTCTCGCCCAGCTCGATGCCCATGGACCGGGCCTCGGCACGGAAGAACTCGTCGGGTTTCTTCAGCAGCAGCCCGCAGCCGTCGCCCGACTTGCCGTCGGCGGAGATGCCGCCCCGGTGGGTCATGCGCGCCAGGGATTCGATGGCCGTGCGTACGAGCCCGTGGCTCGGCTTGTCGTCCATGTGGGCGATCAGGCCGAAGCCGCAGTTTTCACGCTCGAACTCGGGGGAATACAGACCGTTCTGGGACATCGTCGTGCTCACGGGCGGACACCGTTGGTGTGGGTTTCCCTGTCCGGCGGTGACTTGCCGGCCAGCCATCGACGGCCCGGGCCCGGTCTCCCGGGCGCGCTCGGCGCGTCCCGGGGCGGGGAGCCGTCAAAAATGGCAGGACAGTTTAGCGGGCTGCAAGCGGGCATTTCAATATGCCTGGCCGATCCGGCCACGCCCGTCAGCCGTCGGCGGCCTCGCGTACCGAGGCGATGGTGCGGATCCAGGGGCCCAGGCGGCGCACGGCCGGCGGCAGGTCGGCGACGGCCGACTGGGCACTGGATCGGTCGGGGTAGGCGCCCAGGGTGAGCACGTGCAGGGTGCGCCCGCCGCGCTGCTGGCGGAAGCGGGCGAGCCGCTCGCGGGGCAGCCCGTGGCGGTCGGCGAAGGCGGTGAGTTCGTCCGCCGAGGCGAGGGCGATCAGCTGGATGGTGAAGTGGCCGGCGGGCTGGCGATCGAACCAGTCGCGCCCGGCGATGGGATCCGGCGAGGTCGCGGGGGATGTCTCTGCCCGCTCGGTGGGCCCGTCTGCGGCGGCCGGGGTGTCCGGTATCGTTGCCTCGTCCCGACCGGGCGATGCGTCCGGGGTCGCCTCGGTCGCTTCCCCCGGGGCGTCGGTTGCCGGTCCGGCGGCGGGCCCGGGTTCGCTCGTACCGGCGGCCGGTGTCGCGTCTCCCGCGGTTGCCGGCGTCCCGGACCGGGCGTCGGTCGCCGCCGGGGTCGGGGTGGATTCGGGGGTGGGTTCGGCCGCGGGTTCGGCCGCGGGCGGGGTGGTCGGCTCGGGGGCGGCGGGCTGGCGCGTGGGCCAGTCGTCGGGCAGGGGCCGGGGTTCGGGGGGCTCGCGTTCGGGCGTGGCCTGGCCGGGGAGTTCCAGGCTCAGCGACTCGGTGGACTCTTCGGCCTCGTCGTCGGCGGGGCGGTCGAAGAGGAACCAGGCGCCGGCGGTGAACAGCACCGCGGCCCCGAAGATGGCCACCAGGGCGCCGCTGCCGGAGAGGGGATTGGTCCGGGCACGCGGGGCGGGCTCGGCCGGTCTCCCGGTCCCCGGGGCCGGTTCCCGGGCCTCGGCGGGACCGGCTGTGGCTTCGCGTTCCGCCGGCGGGGCCTCCTCGGCCGCGGGCGTGGCCGGGGTCTCCGGTTCGGCGGTGGCGGGTTCCGGCGCGGTGCTGGCGGTGGTGGCGGTGGCCTCGGGCTCGGTCGTGGTCAGGCTGGGGTCGGGGGTGTCGCCGAGGCAGTAGACGGGTTCGCGGCCGAAGGCCTGTTCGGCCCGCGTCATGGCCGTCTCCAGGGTGGCGTCCCCCACCAGCAGGAGCTTGAAGTGGCCGTCGGCCAAGGAGCGCAGGTACTGGTGGAGCTCCAGCAGCCCGGCAAGGGTGTCGGGGTCGAGGCGTTCGGCCTCGCGCAGTACCAGCACCCCCACGGGGCCATGGCGCAGGCGCCGCATGATGCCGGCCTGCAGGCTCTCGGTCGGGCGCTGGAGGTCGCCGCCGAGCCGGCCGATGATGTCGGCGGAGAGCTCGGGGATGGAGACGCCGGCATTGCAGGCGAGGTCGCCGAGAAGGGTGAAGCCGCGCTGGCCCCGTTCGTCGAGGCCGCCGAGGAGTTCGTCGAGACGTTCGCGACGGGGGGCGACGAGGGCGAGGGTCAGCTGGCTGAAACGCAGGTGGTGCAGGGCCAGTTCGACCCAGTCGCTGGCCGGTGCTGCCGTCTGCCCCGTCGTGCCCGTGGTCATCACCTGGGTCCGCAGTAGGCCTGCAGGGTCTGGTCGAGCAATGCCGGATCGAAGTCGCGGGTGACGACGGCATGGCCGAGGCGCTCGAGGAGCACCAGGCGCAGGCGGCCGTCGACCACCTTCTTGTCGATCTGCATGAGCTCGAAGAAGCGCTCGGCGGTGAGCGTCTCGGGGGCCTCGGTGGGCAGGCCCGCGGCGCGCATCACGCGTTCCACGCGCTCGAAGTCGGCATGGTGGATCCAGCCCTGGCGGTGGGAGAGGTCGGCGGCCATGCACATGCCGGCGCCGATGGCCTCGCCGTGGAGCCAGGTCCCGTAGCCGGTGGCGGTCTCGATGGCGTGGCCGAAGGTGTGGCCGAGGTTGAGCAGGGCGCGCATGCCGGTCTCGCGCTCGTCGCGGGCGACCACGTCGGCCTTGATGCGACAGGAGCGCTCGATGGCCTCGGTGAGCAGGGCGGCGTCGCGGCCGCGCAGCCCGGCCATGTTGGCCTCCAGCCAGTCGAGGAAGCCGAGGTCGAGGATCAGGCCGTACTTGATCACCTCGGCGAGCCCGGCGGAGAGCTGGCGGTCGTCGAGGGTGTCGAGGGTGTCGGTGTCGGCGATCACGCAGCGTGGCTGGTGGAAGGCGCCGATGAGGTTCTTGCCGCCCGGGTGGTTGACGCCGGTCTTGCCGCCCACCGAGGAGTCCACCTGGGCGAGCAGGGTGGTGGGCACCTGGATGAAGTGGACGCCGCGCTGGTAGATGGCCGCGGCGAAGCCGGCGATGTCGCCCACCACGCCGCCCCCGAGGGCGATGACGGTGGTGCGCCGGTCGAAGCGGCCCTCGACGAGGACGTCGAGGATCCGGCCGACGGTCTCCATGGTCTTGAAGCGTTCGCCGTCACCGAGGGTGACGGTCGCCACCTGCAGGCCTTCGAGCGCGGCGTCGAGGCGGTCGCGGTAGAGGGGGGCGACGGTCTCGTTGGTCACGACCACCGCCGAGTTGCCGGGTATGGCCGCACGCAGCCGCTCCGGTTGTTCCAGCAGGCCGGGGCCGATGTGGATGGGATAACTGCGCTCGCCGAGGTCGACGTTGAGGGTCTGCATCTGGGGTCGGATCGAAGCGGTACGTGGCCGTCCATGATAGCTCAAAGCCGACGCCCTGTGCGGGCCGTCCGTGCCGGGGGAGGCCCGCGCTCAGAGGGCGGCCTTGTCCTCGAGGGCCCGGATGATCCGGCCGACCACGCGCCGCGGTGTCTCGCCACTGGTCGGGACCACGAGATCGGCGGTCTCCCGGTAGAGAGGCGCGCGCTCTTCCAGCAGTCGCCGCAGCCGGGCCTCGCGGTCGTCGGTCTGCAGGAGCGGGCGGTTGCGGTCGTGCTGGGTGCGTTCCAGCTGCTGCTCGACCGAGGTCTCGAGGTAGACGACGAAGCCGCGGGCGCCGAGGCGCCGGCGGTTGGCCGGCGAGAGGATGGCCCCACCGCCGGTCGCGAGGACGATGCCCTCGCGCTGGCTGAGTTCGTCGATCATCGCCTCCTCGCGCTGGCGAAAGCCGGCTTCGCCCTCGATCTCGAAGATCAGCGGGATGTCGGCGCCGGTGCGTGCCTCGATCTCGGTGTCGGAATCGACGAAGTCGAGCCCCAGCCGCCGGGCGAGCACACGGCCCGTGGTGCTCTTGCCGGCGCCCATGGGGCCGACCAGGAAGATGTTGGTCTTGATGTTCGGCATGCGGGGTTTATGCCACCGAGGGTGGTCGGCGTGCAACTCGGGCGGGCGTGAGCGGCGGGGGTCGGGTTCCCGGCGTTGGCCCAACGGAACGAAAAGGTTCTTCGCATTTTGCCGTGAAACAGGAGGCGTAGAAGCGACGTGATCGGGATTTCGCGCACCGTCAGGGCCGAGCCGTTTTTCGACACTTGCTTCCCGGTGCGCGAGGCACTTTCTCTTGCTTGCCCCATGGGAAGGATCCTTCGATCCGGGCACCCCGGCCCCGTGGCCCTTCGGCGACGAGGCAAGGCGCAGGGGCCCGGGGGTGCAACGGATCCAGGATCCGAGAAGGCCGAACCAACGGTAACTGGCCCGGGGAAGCTGGCGTCCGTGGCGCCCTGGCGAGAGACATTACCCTCCGCTGTGTCCTGGCGAGGGATGTCACATGAAGGTGCGATGGACCACGAAAAAGCCCCGCGACGGGCGCGGGGCTTGGGGTTCGGCGCGCGCTGATTCAGGCCGTCGGGGCCCGGCGGCGGACTCGGCCGAGCAGGCCGGCCAGCCCCAGCAGTGCCAGGGTCCAGGGACCCACGGCGCCGCCGCCACCATCGCCGTCGTCTTCCTCGAGGCGGGTGGTGGTGACGAATTCCGCTTCCTGGCCACCGATGTGGAGGGTGGAGCGGGCCGTCGCGCCCAGGGTGCTCGAGCTGGTGTGGCGAATGGAGACGGTATCGCCGGCATGGACCATGCCGGTCCCGGTCGTGAACGCACCGCCGTTGATGCTGTATTCGCCATCGCGCGCCAGCACCAGCGTGGGCTGGTCGATGCCGCTCACGGTAACCGGCTCGGAGGCGACCACCGTGCCGGGGGCCACGCCCGTGGCGTCGGCGATGGTGAAGGCGTCGGCGGTGACGTCGGGGCCCTGGTAGCTTACCGCGGCGAAATCGGTGTGATAGGCGCCGGAGTCGGAACCGCCGGCCACCGTCATGCCGCCTTCGGGGCGCAGGGCGACGGCATTGGCGAAGTCGGCGCTGTTGCCCACGGGCGTGGTGATGGTGCCGTTGGCCCCGGGGCCGAAGCCGTAGTCCAGCGTGCCGTCCGGGTTGTAGAGGGCGAGCGCCACGTCGTCGTTGACGGTGTTGTTCACCGCCGAGCCGACGGCCAGGAGCTTGCCGTCGTTGCGGTAGGCGACATCCGCGGCACCGCTGACGTCGAGGCCGATGGGCGTCTTGACCCAGCCATTGGTGCCGAAGCCGGTATCCAGCTGGCCGTCGGGGCCCAGCCGGACGAGGGCGAAATCGCCCCGCTGGCGGTAGTCGTAGTCGCCCTTGTTGCGACCGCCGGCCGCGACGATGCCGCCGTCGGGCTGGAGGGTGACGGCGGAGGCGCCGTCGCTGTGGGTCAGGATGGCGGTGGCGAAGCTCGCCTTGCCGTCGTCGTTGAAGTCCTCGTCCAGGCTGCCGTCGGTGTTGTAGCGGACGAAGGCGAAGTCCATGTTGCCGTTGTCCACGTCGCAGTCCAGCGAGTTGCAGGTCGAGCCGGCGACCACGATCCGCCCGTCGCGCTGGATGGCCACGCCGTTGCCGCCCTCGTCGGATTCGCCGATGGGCGTGATGGCGATGCCGTCCTCGGCGAAGCTCTCGTCGAGCTCACCGTTGGCCAGGTAGCGGGCGGTGACCACGTCGAATTGGTCTTCCGAGGCGTGCCTGGTCCAGCCGGTAACGACGATCCTGCCGTCCGCCTGGAGGGCGATGTCCATGATGCGGTCGTCCCGGCCGTTGATGGAGGTGGTCACCCGTCCGTCGTCGCCGAAGCTCTCGTCGAGTTCGCCGTTGGGCAGGTAGCGGGCCAGGGCGAAGATCCGCGTGTAGCTGGAGGGTTCGGTCCAGCCCGCGGCGATGACGCGCCCGTCGGGCTGGATGACGACGGCCTCGGCGACTTCCGAGTACCGGTCGGTCAGTCCGAAGTGGGTGGTGACCTTGCCGCCGGTGCCGAACCCGGTGTCGAGCTGGCCATCGGCGTTGTAGCGCAGGACGGCGAAGTCGTCCTCGTCACCGGATTCGTTGCTGGCGCCACCGGCCAGGACGACCTTGCCGCCGGGCTGGCGGGCGATGTCCCGGGCCGAATCGTGCCACGGCGAAAACGAGGTCGTCTGTTGGCCGTCGCTGCCGAAGCGGCTGTCCAGCGCGCCTTCCATGGCCTGGGCGCTCATCGAGAGCGCTGCCAGTGCGCTGCCGGCGAAAAGAGTCAGGGCTGAGCTTTTCATCGTTACGCTCCTTGAAGACCCAAGGGGTTTCCCGTTCTGCGGGGTGCCCCATGAACGATGATCGTTGCGAGGGCCGCCGGTGGCGGCCCTTTCTCATATCAGGGTTGCGGGTAGGGGAAGTTCACCGACTTGGTCGCGCCACCCTGGGCTTGGATGTCGATCTGGTAATTGTCTGCCGGTGTCGGGGGGGTCGTGGTGTCGTCCCCGGGGTCACCGGTGTAATCGACCGTGATGGTGGCCTCGCCCTGGCTGTCGGTCTCGCCCCCACCGGAGATGGTGATGGCGCTGATGCTGGCGACGACTCCGGCCGGGGTGGTGCTGGGGGTAAGACCGGTCTCGTTCGCTGTTCCCGAGGCCTCGACCTGCCGTCCGGGCAGGGGGTCGCCGAAAGCGTCCTCGAGGACCACTTCGATGACCGCCTGGGAGCTGTCCGTGGTGATGTTGTTCACGAACAGCGTGCCCGCGCCGGCCCCCTTGACCGTGATGGTGGTCTGCAGGCCGGTTGCCGCGTCGGAGGCGACCAGCGGAATGTCCGCGGTGCCGGAGTAGCCGGTGGCGTCGATCTCGTAAGTGGAGCAACCCAGCGGGTCGTCCTCGCTTTCGATCCGCTCGACTTCGACGGAGCTCGGCACGCCGGTCCAGGTGAAGTCGGTCTGCAACGGCGCCCCGTTGGTGTCCCGCACGCAGAGGGTTACGGGGGTGGCCTGGCCCGCGGGGACCTCGGTCAGGGACGCCGTGAGGCTCGCGGTACCCATGCCCAGGTAGCTGACCCGCATGACATCCGCGACCTCGTTGGAGGTGGTGGCGGTGATCATGGCAGGCTGGTTGAGCCGGGTCATGGGATAGGTCAGGAAGGTCGTGGCCACGCCTTGGGAATCGGTGGTCGCGGTGGCGCCGACGGCACCGTATTGGGCGCGACCCGCCGTCCAGGGAATGATGGCGCCACCGTCCCGTCCGCCGTTGGCGTCGAAGGGTGCAGTGACCAACAGGCGATCGTTGTCCAGTACCTCGGAGATGGTCCGGCTGCCGATGAGTGCGCGGTCCAGGCCGGCCTCTTCCGGGTGGAGCACGACTCGGTCGTTGGCCGATGCACCGTAGTCGACCAATCCGCCGTCGTCGGCATCGAACAGGTTGCCGCCTTCGGTGGGGTCACCCGCGTCGCCGGACATGGCGAAGGTGACGCCGCCGGCCGGATCTTCCTCGGGCGGGAGAGCCGGGGAGAAGTCGATGGTCTCCTCGGGATAGCCGGCCACCGGCGAGTCGACCAGGTCGAAGCGGACTTCCTCGCCGACGACCGGGTTGCCGAGGTGGTCCTTGACCAGTGCGCTGACGACGCGCATGTAGGTGCCGTTCTGGAAGCTCTCGTCGGGCTGGACCGCGAGAATGGTCTGGTTGTCAGTGATGGCATCGACAAACGGCCCCGTGAGGGTGACCGAGGCGGCCCGGCCGTCGGAGATGGTGACGGTGACGTCGTCCTTCACCGGCTCCTGGATACCGTTGTCGACGTTGTTGTCCTCGGCATCCGCGGTGACCCGGATCTTGGCGCTGCCGGTGGTGTTGCCGGCGAGCATCGTGGCCTGGGCCTTGCCGCGGGTGGTGCGGGTATAGACGATGCTGCCGCGCTCGCCGTTGCTGCCCACGAGGGTGGCGCCGATCTCGGGGTTGAGGAGCTCGATCTTGACGTTGGCCGAGCTCGGGTCGTCGACGGTCTGGCCGGAGGGGTCGCGGACGAAGACTTCCATCCGGGCGGTGTCGTTCTTGCCCTGGTTGGCGACATAGACGGGGCCGCTGTCCAGGCGCGTGGTGACGGCGGCGGGCAGGCCGGTGGCGGTCTCGGACCCGACCGTGATCTCGATTTCCTCGAAGCTCTGGCGGCCGGTGTCGGGATCGGTCACGGCGGCGCGGATGGTCACGGTGCCGGTCTGCTGCCAGGCATGGAAGATCAGGCGTGCAATGCCGCCCCCGGATTCTTCGGACCAGCTCCAGAAGGCGGCGGGGGTGCCGTCTTCGTTCTCTTCTTCGAGATCGGAGGGGTAGAGTGCGCCGGTCTGGGTCTTGCCGCCCACGACCGTGAACTGGACCTCGGTGGCGTTGGGCAGCGGATCGCCGTTCTTGCGCGAGACCTCGGCCCATACGTTGGTGGTGTAGAGCTCGCTGTAGGGATGCACGAACTGGTTCCGCGACTGCACGGGGAGCTGGGTGGTATCGGCATGCAGCGTGATGTCCAGGTCATTCGGGTCGGAGAACGAGGAGTCTCCCCCACCGCCGCCACAGCCCCCGAGGGCCAGTGTGGCGGCAAGGAATACCAGTCCGATTAGGTGTCTGAAGCGCATCGCGTTCTCCTGATCAATCATGATGACTTCCTGAAGCTGGGTATGGGGTGTCGCAGCCCGTGGGGCGGGCGGACGCTCAACGTCCGCCGGCGAGTTCGTTGTCGATGATCTTCGGGGTGACGAAGATCAGCAGTTCGGCCTTGTCGTCGTTGCGCAGCGTGTGCTTGAACAGCCGGCCGAGGCCCGGGATGTCGCCGAGGAAGGGCACCTTCTGCAGGTCTTCCGTGCTGCTGAACTCGTAGATGCCGCCGA
>JAAZVP010000110.1 GCA_018623495.1 Halothiobacillus sp.
CGGGCCGGCACGGGGCCGACCGGGCTTTTTGATTGTGGCGTCCCCAAGGGGATTCGAACCCCTGTTACCGCCGTGAAAGGGCGGTGTCCTAGGCCTCTAGACGATGGGGACCCAGCTGCCGTCACAGCGTGGCTGCGATCAACAGGACGCGTATGTTACTCACGCGGCCCGGGGCCGTCAACCGCCATTTTTGCCGCCGGTTCCGGCGAGGAATCGGCACCCAACCATAGCCTGGAGGCTATGCACATCCTTCCCGATTTCGATTTCTACCCCGGACACCCGGCGATAGACTGGCGTCAGTGAATCACGTCACCTCGGGCCGGGAATCCGGATGATCGAACTGCGGACCTACGTTTTCATCGATGCCCTCCAGCCCCAGCTGGCGGCATACATGGCGACGGTCTCCCAGGGCTTCCTGCCGGTTCCCGGCGACGCTTGCCTGTGGGTGGAGGTCTCCCCGGGCATGGCCGTCCACCGGCTCACCGACATCGCCCTCAAGAATACCTCCGCGCGCCTCGCCCAGCAGGTCGTGGAACGGGCCTACGGCTCGATGGTCATCCACCACCGTGTCCAGAGCGATGTCCTCGAGGCCGGCCACGCCCTCTGCGAGCACCTGGGCACCGACCACAGCCGCCGCCACCGCTGCGAGGTGGCCTGGCAGGAAGTCATCCGCGGCATGACGCCCGACCATGCCGTGCTGATCAACCGCCAGAACCGCCGCGGCAACATGATCCTGCCGGGCCAGAGCATGTTCATCCTGGAAACCGAACCGGCGGGCTACATCGTCTACGCCGCCAACCAGGCGGAAAAGGCCGCCAGCATCAGCCTGGTGGACGTGAGTGCCGTGGGCGCCTTCGGTCGCCTGACGCTGGCCGGCTCCGAGGCGGACGTCGACGAGGCCGCCCGCGCCGCCCTGGCCGCCGTGGAAAGCCCGTCGTTC
Organism: Halothiobacillus sp.; assembly: GCA_018623495.1. Taxonomy (GTDB): domain Bacteria; phylum Pseudomonadota; class Gammaproteobacteria; order JAAZVP01; family JAAZVP01; genus JAAZVP01. The sequence continues at coordinate 941 of JAAZVP010000110.1, forward strand.
ACCTGAGGCCTGGCCGACCATGCATCGCCGACAGCTCCTGCAACTGCTCGATCATCACCGGACCCGCTTTCTCGACGAAGCCGGCTTTCTCGGCCGGGCACGGCGGCTGGTCCATGCCCACCCCGACATCTTCCACCGCGACCAGTGGCCGGCCCACGTCACCGGCTCGGCCTGGGTGGTCAATCCGGCGCGCGACCGCGTGATCCTGCTGCACCACCGCAAGCACGACCGCTGGTTCCAGCCGGGCGGCCACGCCGACGGCGACGCCGACGTCGTCCGCGTCGCCCTGCGCGAGACCCATGAAGAGACGGGCATCGCCCCCGACGCCATCCGCCTGCTGTCGCCGGCCCTGTTCGATCTCGACATCCACAGCCTGCCGGAACGGCCCGGATGCCCGCGCCACGACCACGTGGACCTGCGTTTCCTGGTGGAGATCGACGACCACCTGCCCCTGCCCGGCAGCGACGAGGCCCACGAGGTGCGCTGGGTCGCCTTGCACGACGTGCCCCGCTACAACAACAACCGCTCCACCTACCGGATGGTGGAGAAGACCCGCCGGCTGCGGGGGCGATTCGCGGTGTGATCGTTGACGAAGGCGCCCACCGCCGGTAAGATTCGCGCTCTCTATTGCGGGCAGCTCGGGGCCGCATCGGGCGCGTCAGCGAATCGACCCCGAGCCGCCGCCGACCGAGACACGGTCGGCAGAGAACACCAGGTACCAATCGACGGGGTGTAGCGCAGTCTGGTAGCGCGCCTGCTTTGGGAGCAGGATGTCGGGAGTTCGAATCTCTCCACCCCGACCAGGATTTAGCCCGGGCACGGAATCGGTTATAGTTGCCCCCCGCTGCGCTCGTAGCTCATGCGGATAGAGCATCGGCCTTCTAAGCCGAGGGTAGCAGGTTCGAATCCTGCCGGGCGCGCCAGGTTCACGGGCGGAGCACGGGTGGAGACCACCCGCCGCCGGCACGATTTCAATGGTGGACGTAGCTCAGCTGGTAGAGCTCAGGATTGTGACTCCTGCGGTCGAGGGTTCGAATCCCTTCGTCCACCCCATCACCAAAGGCCCCGCAGCGATGCGGGGCCTTTCTTTTGTCCAGGATCCGGGCGGCTGCCGGGTATCCGGCCGGGCGGTCGGAAACCGCCCCGCCTGCCTCAGCGCAGCAAAAGCATCGGGATCTTGCTCTTGCGGATCATCTGGGTCGTGGTGCTGCCCACCAGGAACTCGCGGATCCGCGAGTGGCCGTAGGCCCCCATCACCACCAGGTCGATCGCGTGGTCGGTCTCGTAGTTCTGCAACACGCCGACGGCATCGCCGGGAATCAGCGCGGCCCTGACCTCGAGGCCGGCCGACTCCAGCTTCTGCCGGGCGCGCATCAGCTGTTCATGGTGGCGAGGCGTCTCCGTCCCGGCCATGACCAGGTGGCATTCCAGGCCCTTGAACAGGCCACTGCGGGCGACCATCTCCACCACCTTCCCGGCCGTCTTGCTGCCGTCGAAGGCGACCATAAACCGCGACGGCGGCCCGAAGCCCGGCAGCGCCACGAGAATCGGGCGGTGCAGCGTGCGGATGACCGTCTCCAGGTGCGAGCCGATCGCCGGCTCGTCGTCGTCGTGGGCCTCTCCCTGCCGGCCCATCACCAGCAGACGGGTCTCGCCCTC
>JAAZVP010000070.1 GCA_018623495.1 Halothiobacillus sp.
ATGGGCGACAAGTTCGACGCCTACGTCACCGTCGAGGGCGGTGGCACCACCGGCCAGGCCGGCGCCATTCGTCACGGCCTGACCCGCGCGCTGATGGACTACGACGAGGGCCTGCGTGGCCCGCTGCGCAAGGCCGGCTACGTCACCCGCGACGCCCGCGAGGTCGAGCGGAAGAAGATCGGTCTGCGCAAGGCCCGCCGCGCCACCCAGTTCTCCAAGCGCTGAGCGCAGCGAGCCTGGCATCGGCCCGGAGGAAGCCCGCCCATCGAGGCGGGCTTTTTCGTGGGCCGAGGCATTCCATGAAAAGTTTCTATCGTTCGGAGCCTGTCGATTGGCTTCGGGCCCCCGCGGGCGGGTCGCCGCCGCCCGTCGTGATCATCCCGCTCGCCACTTGAGGGGCGGCGGGTCGTTCAAGTCCATGATTGCCGGGCATAAATCGGAAAAACCTCGATCGTCACTTTAAGAGTGGGGGCTATCCGGCGATCATGGGGACGTTTTCGGGTTGTGTTGTCGTTTTGCAACAATCGGGCCCGCGGGTGTTGTTTTTTCCGTAAAATCGGCTTGCACCCCCGCCTCATGGGTGCAATACTCACGCCCGAATACCTAGAAAACGACGCTGGGTTTCAACCGCAACGATCCTTCCAGGAGGACCTGAGATGAAAAAGAACGCGATCGCCCTCGCAGTTGCCGCTGCGATGACCGCCCCGGCCGCTGCGCTGGCTGACGTAACCGTATACGGCAAGGCTCACCTGGCCGTGAACAACGCTTCCGGTGACGACTCTTCCGAAGCCGTATCCGTTGAGAGCCGCGCTTCCCGCGTCGGCGTCAAGGGTTCCGAGGACCTGGGCAACGGCCTGACTGCCGTCTACAAGATGGAGTGGGACGTGAACATGGAAGATCACACTGCCGATGGCGGTGCTGACAACCTCAAGTCCCGTAACCAGTACGCCGGCCTGGCTGGCGGCTTCGGTACCGTACTGCTCGGCCGTCACGATACCCCCCTGAAGATGGCCCAGGGCAAGTTCGACCAGTTCAACGACACCACTTCCGACATCAAGCACACCATCCCCGGTGAAGACCGTGTCGGCAACGTGGTTGCCTACGTTTCTCCGAGCTTCGGTCCCGCCAAGGTCGTTGCGGCTGCCTGGCAGGGCGAGAACCAGTACGACGGTGGCGACGGTTTCGCGGACATCTACTCCGTGGCCCTGATGGCCGGCGACAAGAAGTTCAAGAAGTCTCCCTACTACGTCGGCGTTGGCTACAACGGCGGTGACACCGACACCGTGGCCCTGAAGGGCGGCACCTACGACAGCCTCGTGCGGATCGTTGGTGGCTTCGGCATGGGCAACTTCGGCGTGAACGGCCTGTACACCACCGCTTCCGACGTGGGTGGTGGCGACGAGGACTTCGACGGCTTCGGTCTGAGCGGCTACTTCAAGATGGGCGCCAACAAGCTGAAGGCTCAGTACATGGACACCGAGATGGGTGAGATGGAAGAGTCTCAGGTCTCCGTGGGCGTCGATCACACGTTCACCAAGCGTACTTCCGCTTACGCCATGTTCGACACCTTCGACGAGGCTGACGTTTCCAACATCTCCGTTGGCCTGGTCCACAAGTTCTAAAACCGGCCCGACCGGAAGGACTTGATTGCAAGGCGCCCCGCGGGGCGCCTTTTTCGTGGTCATTCGAGAATGCACGGGGTGTTGCCTCCCGGGCCTGGCGCGTTCCGCGGCCGAAGCCGGTCGGTCCGTTCACTCTCGACTGCCCGCTTTCTCTCTCATAATGCTTCCTGATTGGACTTCCCCCGGTACGCTCCGTACGGTTGTGACGTTTTCATGACAGCCGGTGGTGCACCATGTCCCCGGATTCCCCCCGCCAGTGCCAGCCCTGCACGGCCTGCTGTGACGGCTGGGTGCGCATCACGGTCAAGGGCTTCGAGGCCCGGCCGGGTCATCCCTGTCCCTTCAGCACCGGTTCGGGTTGCGCCGATTACCCCAACCGTCCCGAGATTCCCTGCCGCCGCTTCCAGTGTGGCTGGGTGCAGCAGGGCAGTCCGCTGCCCGAGTGGATGCGCCCCGATCGCGCCCGCGTGATGGTGTTGCCGGCACAGGGGGACTGGCAGGGCCTGCCGGTGGACCTGGCCGTCCCGGTGGGCCGGAGGATCCCGCCCCGCGCGCTCAACTGGCTCAAGGCCTTCGCCGAGCGCGAAGGGCGCCCGCTGGTCTACCTGGAACACGATAAACGGGCCAACGGCGAATTCGCCGAGCGCCCCGAGATGATGGGCTACGGGCCGCCCGCCTTCCAGGAGGATCTCGCGCGAATGGCCGAGCGCGGCTCGTCGTTCTGGTAGCCCCTTCCCGGGAACCGCTGCCCGAATCGGTGGCGGCTCGGGCTTGCCGGTGCGGCCGCGACCGGGGTGACGGTTCGAAGGGGTCGCCCGGTTCCGGTCCCCGTGCCTTCCGCCTTGTGCCTGGCGCTCGCGAAGTTTCTTCAGGGTGCCCGGTCGTGGCCCGGCGACGGTCCGTGGGTCAACCCCGGGGCGGGTCGAGGCAGCGGGCGAGCAGGCGGCGCAGGTGTTCGGTTCCTTCCCGCCGGCCCTGCAGGGCAAAGCATTGCCGGAGCTGGGGCCAGTCCCGGTGCTGCAGGAAGCGGGCGACCAGCAGGGCGCGCTCGCCACGCTCCAGGTTTCCCACGATCGCCGGGTCGGCGAGTGCACCGTCCAGGAATGCCTGGATGGTCGGCAGGGCGGCGTCCAGTCCATGGTGGCCGTGGGCGCAGGCATCGAGTTCCTGCCGGTCGTGGCGATCGAGGGCCGCTGGAGAAGGGTGGGGGGCCTCGAGCAGGGCGGCCGCGAGGACGGGGTCGAGGCGGGTGAGCGGGCCGCCCAGCAGCGCGGCAAGGCGCCGCCGGAAACGCCGCTGGGCAACCGCCACTTCGGCCCGTCCGCGCTCGCTGGTTCCCCTGGCCATCACCAGCGCGTGCGTGCCGGAGCTCTGCCCCCGGGAGAGCCCGATATGGATGGGCACGAGCCCGCAGCGGCACCAGAAGGCCAGCAGCCCCGGCGTGGCGCCAAAGCTTGCGCCGACGAAGTCCAGGCCCTCGCTTTCGGCCCGTTGCGTGGCGCGGTTCACCAGTCGCTGTCCGATTCCGCGGTGCCGGCGCCCGGGGTGCACCGCGATGCGCATGATGCGCAGGCCCACCAGCGCCGGCCACCGGGCCAGGCCCCCGTGGGCCGAAAGGGTCTGGGGCAGGAGGTGGCCACGGGGCCGGCGGCGTCCCTCGAAGATCGCCGCCAGCAGCTCGTCATCCAGGCCGCCCTCGCGACTGAGCAGGGCCGTGCCGGCGACGGCCTCGCCCGAGGTGCTCGCCAGCACGGAGATCCCCGGCCCATCGAGCAGGTTGCGCAGGTCCAGTGGCGTGGTCCGGTAATGGGCCAGCACCAGCAGGCCGAACAGCGATCGCAGCCGTCCCTCGTCGTCGAGCAGGCGGTCCCGGTCCAGCCATTCGGGCGGGGCGAGCCGGTCGGCGGGGGGCAGGCGGTCCGCCGGGCCGGGTTCGGCGTCGAGCAGCAGCAGCCGGAAGACCAGGGCCTCCAGGGGGTCGCCGCGGGACCAGCGGATGGGGGTGACGAGTTCGAGGTGCTGCCAGCCGGGGTGGTGCCGGTCCAGGGTGGCCTGGAAGCGCACGGCGAAGCCGCGGCCGGTGCCCTCGTAGCCGTGCTGGGTGGTGGCGAAGACCACGCGGGGGTAGTGCGCAGCCATGGCCTCGAGCAGCGGTGCGGGAATGGCGGCCGCCTCGTCCACCAGCAGCAGGTCGGCAGGGGGGCGGTCGGCGACCAGGGCGTCCGGGGGTTCGAAGGCCAGCTGGAGCCCCCCCGAGTGGATCGGGTGGACGCCCGGACGATCGCTGCCCAGGCGCTCGGCGGCATGCGCGAACAGGGTCGCGGCGGCGGGCTTGCGGGGGGCGGTGACCCGGATCTGCAGGGGCCGGTCGGCCAGCTCGCCGCAGGCGATGCCCAGTGCCGCGGACTTGCCCCGGCCGCGGTCGGCGGTGAGGACCAGCGGCGCGGGGTCGGCCTCCGTGCACAGGGCCTTGATCGCCTCCACCGCGTGTCTCTGGTCCGCGGTGCGGCAGGGGTCGTCGCCTGGCGGGCCGGTCTCGGCCGGCCGTGCGCGGGGCGCACGTGGCAGCCGGAGCCGGCCATCCTGTTGTGCCAGCAGGCAATCGTCGGCTTCCCCGAGCAGGCGGGCCGCGCGGGCGAGGAAGCGCCCCGTCACGGTCTCGGCGGTGAAGGGATGGACGGCGATGCGCTCGGCCGCCGGGTCGGTGCTCCCGGGCCACTGGGCGAGCGGGGGGATCAGCAGGATGAGCATGCCCCCGGCACGCGGCAGGCCGGCAGCGGCGCCCAAGGCATCCGGGTCGAAGCCGGTGTGGGCGTCGAAGACCAGGCAATCCTGTTCCCGGCCGAGCCAGCCGCGCACCCGCCCGGCGTCGGTTGCCGGGATGCCGGCGGGCGCGGCCTCGCCGATCCACAGGGTCTCGCCGGCATGCTCGGCGAGCATGATGGCCCGTTCGCGGCCCCAGGCGGCGGAGCCGGCGAGGACGGCCGGGAGGCGGTGGCCGGCCCGCCGTGCCGCTGCCCGGCAGCGGGCCACGGCGGCCACGATCGCGGTCGGCGACGTTTCCACGGGGCCCCCTCTTGCCGTCACTCGGTCGCGGGGCCGAGGCGGCGATCGCCCCCGAGCAGTTCGGTGATCCGGTCCCGTTCGCGGGGGCGCGAGAAGAGAAAGCCCTGGATGTTCTGGCAACCGCGTCGCAGGAGGTAGTCGAGCTGTTCGCGGGTTTCCACGCCCTCGGCGATCAGGTCGAGGTCGAGGCCGTTGGCCATCGCGATGATCGCGTCGACGATGGTGCGACTCTGGCCCTCGTGGAGATTGGCCACGAATTGCTGGTCGATCTTGAGGGTGTCCAGCGGCAGGGAGTGCAGATAGGAGAGCGAGGAGTAGCCCTTGCCGAAGTCGTCGATGGCGATGCGCACGCCATGCTCGGCCAGACGCCGGAGGATCCGGGCGTTGGCGTCCATGTCGGTCATCAGGGTGTTTTCGGTGATCTCGAGTTCCAGGCACTCGCCCGGCAGCTCGTGGCGCTCGAGCAGCTCGATGAGGGTGTCGGCGAAGCGGGGTTGCGCCAGTTGCAGCACCGAGGCGTTGACGCTCACGCAGGGCACCCGGTAGCCCGCGGCCCGCCAGGCGGCGATGTCGATCAGGGCGGATTCGAGGACCCAGTGGCCGAGCGGGGCGATCAGGCCGGTCTCCTCGGCGGTGGAGATGAAATGGCCGGGGGGCACGTTGCCGAGACCCGGCGACTCCCAGCGCAGCAGGACCTCCATCCCCGCCAGTTCCGCGGTAACGTCGTCGGGTCCGGTGAGGCGGACCTGGGGCTGGTAGCACAGCCGGAAGCCGTCGCCGCTGGCGACCGCCCGGCGCAGCTCGTTCTCCAGGGTGAGGCTGCCGGTGAAGCGGCGCTGCATGCCGGCGTCGAAGAGCGCATATTGGTGGCGCCCCTGGCACTTGACGGCGTGGGTGGCCATGTCGGCGTGCTTGAGCAGCCGGTCGCCGGTTTCGCCGTGCACCGGGTGGAGGCTGCCGCCGATGCTCATGCCCATGGTGATCTCGCGGTCGCCGATGGAGAACGGGATTTCGGTGGTTTCCAGCAGCCGCCGGGCGACGGCGTCCATGGCCGCGGCGCTGTCCACTTCCGGCAGGAGGATGGCGAACTCGTCGCCCCCGGTCCGGGCCACCGTGTCCTCGGGGCCGAGCGCTTCCCGGATCCGCCGGGCGACGGCCTGGAGCAGTTCGTCGCCGAACAGGTAGCCCAGGCTGTCGTTGACCAGCTGGAACCGGTCGAGGTTGACCAGCAGCACGCCCAGGTGCAGGCGGTGATGCTGGGCGTGGGCGAGGGCCTGCTCGAGCCGGTCGCGGAACAGCGTGCGGTTGGGGAGGTCGGTGAGCAGGTCGTGCTGGCGGTGATAGTCCGCCAGTGCCTCGGCCCGGCGCTGGGCGGTGATGTCCCGGGCGACGATGTAGAGCCCGGGGGTCGGGCCCTCGTCGACCAGGGAATGCACGGCGAGGGAGAAGTCCCGTTCCGGGGCCTCGGGGTCGCGCGGCAGCAGGCGCAGCTCCAGGGAGGCCGGGGCGTCGTCGTGCTCCACGGCCTCGAGCAGGTGGCGGACCCGGTAGCGGTCGCGCGGGTGGACCAGGTCGGCGAACGGCGAGCTCAGCAGCTCCTCGGTGGTGTAGCCGAGCAGGGCGCGGGCGCGGTCGTTGACGTAGTTGATGCGCCCGCCGGCGTCGGTCATGGCGATGATGTCGGGCGAGTGGTCGAGCACGAAGCGGTGCAGCTGCTCCGACTCGGCCTGCTCGATCTGCATGCGCCGGTTGTCGGTTTCCAGGCGCCGCTGCTCGAGGACCCGCGCGGTGGCATGCAGCAGGGTCTCGGGGGCGGCCGGCTTGCGCAAGAACTCGCGGGCCCCCTGGCGCAGGGCCCGGCTGGCATCGTTGATGGCCGCGTGCCGGCTCAGCATGATCAGGGCCGGCGGGGCGGCGTGGCGGCCCATGGACTCGAGCAGGGCGGCGTCGTCGATGCCCGCCAGGTGCGGTTCCAGCAGGAGCAGGTCGAAGGGGGTGCGTGCCAGCAGTTCCAGGCCCCGCCCGGCGTCCAGGGCGGCATCCACCGAGTACCCGCGCGAGGCCAGGATGCGGCGCAGGTCCTCCACGTCGGTGGGGTCGTCGTCGAGAACGAGTATCCGGGGGCGGTTGGTGTCGATGGCTGCCGTCATTGGCTCCGGGTCGGCGCGGCCGGTCGGGTCGGCGTTGGCGGGCGGGTACAGGCCCTGTATTTCATGGGGCCAAGTTCACCACGTTCGTCACGGGCGTGCAATGACTCCGCTGGGGGGAGGCGGGTGTCAGGCGTAGGAACTGAAGCCGGTGGCGTCATCGGCGCCGGCTTCTTCGTCGCGGAAGCGCTGGGCCTGCATCTCGGCGCGGGCCTGGGCAATCATGGCCGCTGCCTCGGCGGCCACCGTGCGGTCCTGGGGCGAGGGCTCGGCGGGTGCCAGGGCGGCGCGCTGGATGGTCTGCGCCCGGCGCAGGGTGGCGGCGGGATCGTCCGCCACCCTGGAGGTGTCGATGCTCACCTCGCCGCCCACGGCATACATGCGCCCGTCCGGCCCCCGCTGGTACTGGTAGCTGCCGCCGCGCACCAGCTCGCCGCCCGCCTGGCGGTGGGCCTGCTCGTGGCTTCGCACCTCGCGGTCACGCTCCTCGAGCTCGCGCAGCTGGCGCTCTTCGGCCCGGGTCTCGCGGTCGTCGGTGCGCACGGCGTTCTGGTCCGGCTGGGCGGATTCGCCCCGCACCACGCCATTGGCCAACTCGCTGGGGTCTTCCCCCGGCTGCGTCTTGGTGGTGTCCTGCGCCGGCCGCCGGGGCGTGATCGCCGCGGCCAGGATGGGGGTGGCCGGCGTGGTGTTGAGAAACGGACCGATGTCCATGGCGGGTCCTGGTGTCAGACCTTCACGTCGAGCAGCGTGCCCTGGACCTCGTTGGCGGTCTCCAGCGCGCGGACGTTGGCCTCGGTGTCCCGCGCGGCCTGCTGCATCTCCAGCAGCGGCTCGGTCTTGTCGTCGTTGCGGGGCGAGGCGATCTGCGTGGCCGCCATGTCCATGTTCTGCAGGCCGTTCTGGATGCCGGCGAGACTGCTGGATGCTGCCGAACCGATGACCATGACCGGGCTCCCGTGTAGCGTGGCTTATCCTTGATTGTAGACCATCGCGCACGCAAGCCGGTTCCGCGGGGGCGTCAACCCTGCATCAGGCGGTTCTCGGCCTTCTCCAGTTGTTCCGGTGTGCCGTAGAGCACCAGCACGTCCTGGGCCCGCAGGGCCATCGCCGGGGCGGGCTCCTCGCCCTTGATGCCGTGGCGGCGCACCGCGTCGACATTGACGCCGAGGGTCTCCAGGCCGAGCTCGGAGAGTCGGCGGCCCACCGCGTGGGCGCCGCTCGGCAGCGTCACGGTGCGGACCTGCTGGCGCTGGCGGTCGCTGGCCTCGATGCTGGGCGTGCCCTGGCCCTGGATGACGTGGCGGAGCAGGCGGTAGTTGTCGTGGCGGATCTCGCGGGCGCGCTCCTGGATGGCCTGCTGGGGAATGCCGAGGCGGTCGAGCAGGTGCGAGGAGAGCATCAGGCTGGCCTCGAAGACGTCGGGGACCACCTCGGTTGCGCCGGCCGCCAGCAGGTCGTCCATGTAGTTGTCGGTGGCCGTGCGCACCAGGATGGTGCAGTCCGGGTTGAGCGAGCGGCAGTGGGAGACGGTCTTCACCGCGCCGATGCAGTCGTGATGGGTGATCACCACGGCGCGGGCGCGTTCCACGCCGGCGGCCCGCAGCAGGTCGCGGTGGGTGGAGTCGGCGAAATAGACGCGGTTGCCGGCCTCGCGGCCCATGCGCACGATCACCGGGTCGAGGTCGAGCGCGAGGATTTCCATGCCGGCGTCTTCGGCGAAGCGGGCCACGTTCTGGCCGGTACGGCCGAAGCCGCAGATGACGATGTGGTCGGACAGTTCCTCGGCGTCCGCGCGGATCGCCTTGCGGGTGCCCTCGCGGTTCTCCACGTAGCTCTCGCGGAAGAGCCGCTTGGCGATGTGGCCGTTGTAGCGGATCAAGAAGGGGGTGGCGATCATCGACAGGATCACCGAGGCCAGCACCACCTGGGAGGTCTGCGCGTCCAGCAGGCCGTCACGCAGGCCGAGCGAGAGCAGGGCGAAACCGAACTCGCCGCCCTGGGCGAGCACCAGGCCGGTGCGCAGCGCCACCCCCGGCTCGTCGCCGAATGCCCGGCTGAGCAGGGTGATCAGCAGGGTCTTGAAGAGGATGATGCCGGCACTGGTGAGCAACACCCAGCCGACGATGTCGGGCAGGGCCCGCAGCTCGAGGAGCATGCCGATGGTGACGAAGAACAGCCCCAGCAGGACGTCGCGGAAGGGGCGGATGTCGGCCTCGATCTGATGGCGGAACTCGGTCTCGGAAAGCATCAGCCCCGCCAGGAAGGCCCCCAGGGCCATGGACAGCCCGGCCACCTGGGTGGTCCAGGCCGAGACCAGGGCCACCAGCAGCACCGTCAGGGTGAACAGTTCCGCCGAGTGCGCCTGGGCCACCTCGTGGAACAGCGGCCGCAGCAGCCAGTGGCCGGCGGCCAGCAGCAGCGCGGTGACCACCAGCCCCTTGCCCAGCGCCCAGGCCAGTTCCAGGCCCAGGCCGTTGCCGTCACCGCCACTGCCGAGCGCGGGGATGATGATCAGCAGGGGGATCACCGCCAGGTCCTGGAACAGGAGCACGCCCACCGCCGAGCGGCCGTGGCGGGAGTTGAGCTCCACCTGCTCGCGCAGCTGCTTGATCACGATGGCCGTGGAGGACAGCGCCAGCACCGCGCCGACGACGAAGGCGGCCTCGGCGGA
>JAAZVP010000027.1 GCA_018623495.1 Halothiobacillus sp.
AGCTCGCATTTCCCCATCCGCTTCATCAGCGCCTCGGGGACGTCGTCGAAGGCGTCCTTTTCCCGCACGTAGAGATACATGCCTTCCTTCTTGCTCGACCGGTAGATGGCGCAGTGCATGGTCGCAACCTCCTGAAATGGGGACGTATTCCACCACAGCGACGGCGCTCGCGCCAGCCGCGGCCCCGTTCGCCCTGAAAAACCTGTACAAGGCATGTACAATAGAAGGCAGGCTTGTATCGGGGATGACGGTGGAGGCAATCCGCAACCTGGTGGTGGTGCTCGGCGACCAGCTCGACCCGGAGGGCAGTGCCTTCGACGGCTTCGACCCCGCGCGTGACCGGGCCTGGATGGCCGAGGTGGCCGGCGAGGCCGACCACGTCTGGAGCCACAAGGCGCGCATCGCCGTGTTCCTCGCCGCCATGCGCCATTTCCGCGACGCGCTCGTCGCCCGGGGCCGGCCGGTGGAATACCGGGCCCTCGACGACCACGATGCCCCCACCCTGGAGCAGGCCCTGGCCGACCGGCTGGCGGCGGGCCCGGTGGCACGGGTGATCTGGGAACGCCCTGGGGACTACCGGGTCGCGGGGATGCTGGAGGCGGCCTGCCGGGCGGCGGGCGTGGCCTTCGAGCAGCGCGAGGACCGCCACTTCGTCAGTACCCTGGCCGATTTCGAGCGCTGGCTGGGCGGTCGCCGCGAGGTCCGCCTGGAGCACTGGTACCGCCACCTGCGCCGGCAGACCGGGCTGCTGATGGACGGCGACCGGCCGGCGGGCGGCCGCTGGAACTTCGACCGCAGCAACCGGCGCGCCTTCGGCCGCCGGGGACCCGGCCTGGTGCCCCCGCCGCCGCGCTTCGAGCCCGACGCCGTCACCCGCGAGGTGCTGGCCACGGTGGAGCGTCGTTTCCCCGACCATCCCGGGCGGCTCGAATCCTTTGCCTGGCCGGTGACCCGCGCCCAGGCCGAGACCGCGCTGGAGGCCTTCGTGCGCGACCGGCTGGCGGCCTTCGGTCCCTGGCAGGACGCCATGTGGACGGGCGAGCCCTTCCTCCACCATTCCCTGCTCTCGGTGGGCCTCAACCTCCACCTGCTCGATCCGCTGGCCGTCTGCCGGGCCGCCGAGGCCGCCTGGGCCCGCGGCGACGCCCCCATCGAGTCGGTGGAGGGTTTCGTGCGCCAGGTGCTCGGCTGGCGGGAGTTCGTCCGCGGGCTCTACTGGAGCCACATGCCGGACTGGGAGGACTGGAACGCCCTGGAGGCCGATGCCCCGTTGCCCGGCTTTTTCTGGACCGCCGAGACCGACATGGCCTGCCTCGCCGAGGTCCTGGGCCAGACGCTCGAGCACGGCCATGCCCACCACATCCAGCGGCTGATGGTCACCGGCCTGTTCTGCCTGCTGCTGGGGGTGGAGCCGCGCCAGGTGCACCGCTGGTACCTGGCGGTGTTCGTCGATGCCGTGGAATGGGTGGAGCTGCCCAACACCCTGGGCATGTCGCAGTACGCCGACGGCGGGCTGATGGGCTCCAAGCCCTACGTCGCCTCCGGGCGCTACATCCAGCGCATGAGCGACTACTGCGACGGCTGCCCCTTCGACCCCGGCCGGGCGACCGGCGAGGGGGCCTGCCCCTTCACCACGCTCTACTGGGACTTTCTCGAACGCCACGCCGGGCGCTTCGCCCGCCATCCCCGCACCGCGCTGCAGTGGCGCAACCGCGAGCGCAAGAGCGATGCCGAGCGCACCGCCATCCGCCAGCGGGCCGCCCGGCTGCGCGCCGCATTCGACCGGGAGGTCTCGCCGTGAACACCGCCATCGTCTGGTTCCGCAACGACCTGCGCCTGGCGGACAACCCCGCCCTGGCCCATGCCGCCGCCCATTTCCAGCGGGTCCTGCCGGTCTTCGTGCGCGAGACCGTCGACGACGACCCCTGGCCGCCGGGGGCCGCGGCCGACTGGTGGCTGCACCGTGCCCTGGAAGCGCTGGACGACGACCTGCGCGGGCTCGGCAGCGGCCTGCTCCTGCTGGCCGGCGATCCCCGCGAGTGCCTGCCGGCGCTGGCCGAGCGACTGGGGGCGGCGGTGTTCTGGAACCGCCGCTACAGCCCCGCCGGCCAGGCCCGCGATGCCGCCATCAAGGAGCGGCTGCGCGCCGACGGCCGCGTCGGCCGCAGCTTCAACGCCGCGCTGCTGGCCGAGCCTTGGGAGGTGGCGACCCGCAGCGGCGACCCCTACCGGGTCTACACCCCCTTCTGGAAGAACCTCGCCGCGCGCGACTGGCCGGCCCCCTTGGCAGCGCCGGCACGGCTCCCCCCGCGGCCCGAGGCGGCGCCGGCGGGCGAATCCCCGGACGGGCTCGGTCTGCTCCCGGAGATCCCCTGGTACACGGGCCTGGCGGCGGCCTGGCGGGTGGGCGAGGCCGCGGCCCGCGAGCGGCTGCAGGCCTTCGCCGACGGCCCGGTGACCGCCTACGACGCGGCCCGTGACCGGCCGGGGGAGGCCGGCACCTCGCGGCTCTCGCCCTACCTGCACTTCGGCCACGTGGGACCACGCCAGGTGGCCGCGGCGATGCGGGCCCAGACCGACTACCGCTGTGCGGACGTGCGCGCCTTTCTCGGCGAGCTGGGCTGGCGCGAGTTCGCCCACCACCTGCTGTTTCATTTCCCGCGCACGCCGACGACCTCCCTCGACCCCCGGTTCCACGGTTTCCCGTGGCGGGAGGAATACGCCGACGACCTGGCCGCCTGGCAGGCCGGGCAGACCGGCATCCCCATCGTCGACGCCGGCATGCGCGAGCTCTGGGCCACCGGCTGGATGCACAACCGCGTGCGCATGGTGGTGGGCTCGCTGCTCACCAAGAACCTGCGGATCCCCTGGCAGGCCGGGGCCCGCTGGTTCTGGGACACCCTGGTGGATGCCGACCTGGCGGCCAACACCCTGGGCTGGCAGTGGATCGCCGGTTGCGGGGCCGACGCCGCGCCCTATTTCCGCATCTTCAACCCCGTCCGCCAGGGCGAGCGCTTCGACCCCGGGGGCGACTACGTGCGCCGCTGGGTGCCCGAGCTGGCCCGCCTGCCGGACCGCTACCTGCACCAGCCCTGGGCGGCCCCCGCCGCGGTCCTGGCGGCCGCGGGCCTGCGCCTGGGCGAGCACTACCCGCATCCCCTCGTGGACCTGAAGGCCAGCCGCCAGCGGGCCCTGGAGGCCTACGCGCAGGTCAAGGGTCGGGGCGGTCCTGGCCATAAGCAGGATTGATGGCGCAGCAGGGGGTGGTTTGACGTAGACTCGGACAGATTGTCCGGTCGGTCCCGGTTTCGGCGCCGGTACACATGTTGCGCGGGGGTTCGGGTTGTTCCGTTGGCTTGACCGTCTCACCATCCAGGGCAAGTTTCTCGTCGCACCGCTCGTCGGCATCCTGGTGCTGTCGGCCGTGGTCCTGGTGGTTCTCGCCGAGATCGACGAGGACCGCCACCTGCTCAACCGCCTCTCGCAGTCCCAGGTCCCGCTGATCCTCGAGTTCCAGGACGTCACCCGCCAGCTCATCCACCTGCATGCCGAGCTGCACCGTGCCTACGTGCGCCGGTTCCGCGAACGCGACCTGGACGGCTGGCGGGTGGCCAGCGAGGCGGCGGTGGCGCGCATCGACCGCCTGGCGGCACGCACCGAGCAGCTGGGTGGCCGGGTGCCGGCCATCGGCGAGCAGCAGGGCGAGCTGGGTCGCGGCATGGACGAGTACTGCGCGGCGCTGGAGACGGTGCTGGAACGCGACGGCGCGGACTGGGACGCGGTGCACCAGAGCATGGAAACGGTGGAGACCGAGTTCCGCCACATGGAGGCCACCCTGCAGGCCATCTTCCAGGCGCTGGAGGCCGAAATGGACGCCACCATGACCCGGGTCCGCGAAGGGGGGCGGCAGCAGACCCGGGCGCTGGTGATGCTGGCGCTGGTGACGGTGGCCCTGACCCTGGCCCTGAGCATCGGGCTGGCCCGCCACCTGACCAAGGACCTCCGGCGCCTGATCCGGGTCACCGGCGCCCTGGCCCGCGGCGAGCGCGACGAGCCCATTCCCCATTTTCCCTGCAACGGCGAGCTGGAACAGCTGGCCGACGCGCTGGAGTACTTCAAGCACAGCGCCCGCGAGCTCGACCGCCAGAACCGCGAACTGCAGCTGGCCGGCAACGTCTTCGAGCACAGCCACCAGGGCATCATGATCACCGATGCCGATGGCCGCATCGAGGACGTCAACGGTGCCTTCGAGAGCATCACCGGCTACGGCCGCGACGAGGCCGTGGGCCGGACCCCGCGGCTGCTGCGTTCCGAGCGCCACGGTGCCGCCTTCTACGCGCGGATGTGGGAGTCGCTTCGAAGCCGGGGCTACTGGGAAGGCGAGATCTGGAACCGGCGCAGCGACGGCGAGGTGATCCCGGTCTGGAGCAGTATCGTCGCCATCCGCGACGAGGCCGGGCGGCTGCGCAACTACGTCAACATCTTCACCGACATCACCGAGCGCAAGCTCTCCGAGGAGCGGATCCACCATCTCGCCTACTACGATGTGCTCACCGACCTGCCCAACCGGGCCCACTTCCAGGAGCGCCTCTCCCGGGCCATCCAGCGGGCCCGGCGCCATGACCAGTGCCTGGCGCTGCTGTTCGTCGACCTCGACCACTTCAAGGACGTCAACGACGGCATCGGCCACCCGCTGGGCGACCTGATGCTGCAGGAGACCGGCCGGCGGCTCCTGGAGGCCGTGCGGGCCGAGGACACGGTCGCCCGGCTGGGCGGCGACGAGTTCGTGGTGCTGGTGGAGGAGCTGGAATCGGCGGGCGCCGCCGCGGCGGTGGCCGAGAAGGTCCTGGGGGTGTTCGAGTCGCCGTTTGTCATCGATGCCCACGAACTCTACGTGAGCGCCAGCGTGGGGGTGGCCGTCTTTCCCGGGGACGCCGACGACGTCACTGCCCTGATCAGCCGCGCGGACGCCGCCATGTACGGCGCCAAGCGCGCCGGTCGCAACCGCTTCGCCTTCTTCTCCAGCGAGTTCACCCACTTTGCCCAGGAGCGCCTGGAGCTGGAGTCGCGCCTGCGCCACGCCCTGGCCAACGACGAGTTCCACTTGGTCTACCACCCGCAGCTGCGCACCGAGGACGGCCGGTGCATCGGTGCCGAGGCCCTGATCCGCTGGGAGCACCCGGAGCTGGGTACCGTCTCCCCCGCGCGTTTCATCCCCCTGGCCGAGGAGCTGGGGTTGATCGAGCGGATCGGCGACTGGGTCCTCGACAGCGCCCTGGCCGAGGCCTGTCGCTGGCAGGAGCGCGGGCTGGATCTCAAGGTGAGCGTCAACCTCTCCGGGCGCCAGATCGTCCAGGACGACCTGGTCGACCGCGTGCGCCGCTGCCTGGAGCGCTACGACCTCTCGCCCGACCATGTCGAACTGGAGATCACCGAGACCAGCCTGATGGAGAACGCCGAGCGGGCCGCCGACAACCTGCGGGCGCTCAAGCTGCTGGGCGTGGGCCTGGCGATCGACGACTTCGGCACCGGCTATTCCTCGATGTCGTATCTCAAGCAGTTCGACGTCGACGTGCTCAAGATCGACCGCTCCTTCGTCCGCGACATCGGCTCGGATGCCAACGACGAGGCCATCGCCGGCGGGGTGATCGCCATGGCCCACAGCCTGGGCCTCGAGGTGATCGCCGAGGGCGTGGAGAGCCGCGTGCACGTGGATTTCCTGCACCAGGCCGGCTGCGACTACCTGCAGGGCTTTCTCTTCGCCCGCCCGCTGCCGGCCTCCGCCTTCGTCGAGTGGGCACGCGCCCGCGACCTGTGAGCCGGGGGCGCCGGGCGAACGCGCTCAGGTGCCGGGTGTGTCCGAGGCGGGCAGGGCGTCGCCGAAGGCCGTCGACCGGCGCACGGCCAGGCCCGCGCCCCGGTGTTCGAGCAGGTAGACCCCCAGTCCCTCGCGCTCGGCCAGCGCCAGGCAGTCGTCCGCCCCCATCACCATGCAGGCGGTGGCCAGGGCGTCGGCGCGGGCGGTGGTGGTGGCGATCACCGTCGCCGAGGCCACCCCGCGGCGGACCGGCCGGCCTTCGCGCGGGTCGAGCACGTGGGTGTAGCGCCGCCCGTCGTGCTCGAGGAAGTTGCGGTAGTCGCCCGAGGTGGCCACGCCCGCCGCCCCCGGTTCGATCACCTGTTGCACGCTGCGACCGGCGTCGCCCGGGCGTTCCACCGCCAGCCGCCAGGGGCGCTCGCCCCGGCTGCCCGCCAGGCGCACCTCGCCGCCGATCTCCACCAGCAGGTCCCGTGCCCCCAGGGCCCGCAGGCGGTCGAAGACCCGGTCCACCGCGTAGCCCTTGGCGATCGCCGAGAAGTCCAGTTCCACGCCGGGCACGGTCTTGCGCACCGCGGTCCCGGAAGCGTCCTCGCGGGTCTCCACCTTGTCCATTCCCACGTGGCGCATGGCGGCGCGGATGGCGGCCTCGCCGGGCGGCCCGCCGGTCCGCGGCCGGGCGCCGAAACCCCACAGCGTCACCAGCGGGCCCACCGTGGGATCGAAGGCCCCGTCGGTGAGGGCATGGATCGCCCGTGAGCGCTCCAGCACCTCGGCGAAGGCGGGTTCCACCTGCACCCATTCGCCCGCCGGGGCGCGGTTGAAGCGGCTGATGGTGGAGTCTTCCCGCCAGGTGGACATGGAGGCATTGATCGCCTCGAGCTCCGCGTCCACCGCCGCGGCGGCCGCCCGGCGATCGAAGCCGGCTGGCGGGTCGGCCAGGCGCACGTGGTAGCTCGTGCCCATGGTCCGGCCCTGGAGATCGAGCGTGGCCGGCGGCCCGGCATCGCAGGCGGCCAGGGCCAGCACCAGGAGCAGAAACGGCAGGGCGACGGATGGGCGCATGGGCGGGTCCCGCGGTGGAATGGGCAGGCGGCAATGGTCCCCGGGCCGACACGGGAATTCAACATTGGCCGGTTAGTTTCGACGGTCCATATACGGGAGATCGACAACATGCAGAAGCTGAAATGGAATCGGCTGGCCCTCGCCCTGGCACTGGCCGGCACCCTGGCCCTCGCCGGCTGTGGCGGTGACGACGACAATGATGCCGGCGGCGAACCGCTGTCGCTGAGCATCCTGCACATCAACGACCACCATTCGCACCTCGACGAGGACAACATCGACCTCACCATCGGCGGTACCGACTACGAGATGACCTCGGGCGGCTTCCCCCGCGTGGTGCGCATGATCGACGAGCTGGCCGCGGCCAACGACAACGTGCTCAAGCTGCACGCCGGCGACGCCATCACCGGCACGCTCTTCTACACCCTGTTCGAGGGGGAGGCCGACGCCGCCCTGATGAACGCGGTCTGCTTCGACGCCTTCGCCCTCGGCAACCACGAGTTCGACGACGGCGACGCCGGCCTGGCACGCTTCATCGATTACCTCCACGAGGGCGAATGCCAGACCGACGTGCTGGCCGCCAACATCACGCCCCAGGTGGGCACGCCGCTGGCCCCGCAGGCCACCGACGACTACCTCCGGCCCTACACCGTCAAGCGCGTCGACGGCATGGACGTGGGCATCATCGGCATCGACATCAAGGGCAAGACGCAGAACTCCTCGAGCCCCCTGCCGAGCACCCGGTTCGCCGACGAGACCGCCACCGCCCAGGCCATGATCGACGAGCTCGAGGCCCAGGGCGTGGAGCGCATCATCCTGCTCACCCACCAGGGCTACGGCAACGACCAGGCCATGGCCCGGGCGCTTTCCGGCGTGGACGTGATCGTGGGCGGCGACTCCCACACCCTGCTGGGCGACTTCGAGCAGTACGGCCTCAACAGCGGTGGAGCCTATCCCACCGAGCTGACCAATGCCGACGGCGAGCCCGTGTGCGTGGCGCAGGCCTGGCAGTATTCCCAGGTGGTGGGCGAGCTGCACGTCGACTTCGACGGCGAGGGCGTGGTGGAATCCTGCTCCGGTACGCCGCACCTGATGCTGGCCGCGCCCTTCATGGTGGACGACGCCGAGGTGGCCGAGGGCTCGCCCGAGCACGCCGCGCTGATGAACGCCGTGGCCAACACCGCCGAGCTCGACCTGGTGGACCCCGATGCCGGTGCCCAGGCGCTGCTCGACCAGTACGCGGTCGAGGTGGATGTCCTCAAGCAGGACGAGATCGGCACCGCCGGCCAGGACCTCTGCCTCGAGCGCATCCCCGGCCAGGGCAAGAGCGCCATCTGTGACGCCGCCTCCACCCTGCCGCACGGGGGCGACATCCAGATGCTGGTGGCCCACGCCTTCCGCGAGATGAGCCTGCGTTCCGACATCGCCATCCAGAATGCCGGTGGCGTGCGCATCGACGTGCCGGCCGGTCCGGTCACCATCGGCACCGCCTACACCCTGCTGCCCTTCTCCAACACCCTCGTCGAGCTGGAGATGAGCGGCGCGCAGATCAAGGCCGTGCTCGAGGACGCGGTGGACTACGCCCTGAACGGCTCCACCGGCGCCTATCCCTACGCCGCCGGCCTGCGCTGGGACATGGACCTGACCCAGCCCGAGGGCTCGCGGCTCTCCGGCCTGCAGTTCAAGGGCCGCGACGCCAGCCAGTGGAGCGCACTGGACCCGGCCGCGACCTACGTGGTGGTCACCAACGACTACATCGCCGGCGGCAAGGACGGCTACGCCACCTTCACCGAGATCGGCGACGACGCCCGGGTGGACACCTTCCTCGACTACGCCCAGTCCTTCGTCGACTTCGTCGAGGCCGACGCCGACGGCGTGATCGAAAAGCTCCCCTACAGCGAGTACTCCACCCAGGACTTCACCGCCGAGGACGGCGGCTTCCATCCCTCCCGCGCCGGCGGCTGAGCCCGCCCCGAGCCTCCCGGCCCCGCGTTCCCGCGGGGCCTTCTGCTTGCGGGCAACCCGCCCGCTTCAGAGCCAGCGCCGCACGGCGGCCCGGTAGCGGGCGTAACCCGCGCCGAACCGTTCCGCCAGGATGCGCTCCTCCACCCGGACCTGGACCCGGTCGAGAAAGCCGACGAAGGCCACCACGACCGCCAGTCCCAGCCCGTTGCCGAACCAGAACACCATCCCCAGCAGGATCACCGCGTCGCCCAGGTAGATCGGGTTGCGCGAATACCGGTAGATGCCGCTGGTGACCAGGTGGCTGGCCCGCTCCGGGTGGATGGGGTCGATGGTGGTGTGCGCCCGGTGCAGCGCGTGCGCCGCGGCCAGCATCAGCCCCAGCCCCAGGGCGAACAGGGCGAGGCCCACCCCGTCGATGCCGGGAAACGCGAACCGCCCCGCCGGCGAGCCGGCCGCCAGGCCGTAGATCGCCGCGATCCCCAGCAGCAGCGCCACCGGCGGCGGGAGCCTTCGTGACCATCGCTCGCGGGTCAGCATGGTGCCCCCGGCTGGCGCGCTACCGCGGCTCCCGCGACCCGGGGGCCGGCCATCAGCCCGCCTCCGGGCGGGGGCGCCGGTAGAGCCGGGCCTCGCGCTCGGCGGCCTCGGCCATTTCCCGCCGGAGATGGGCCGGTTCCAGGACCTCCACCTGCGGCCCGAAGGCCCGCAGCCACCAGCGCAGCTGGTGGGTATCCTTCACCGGGGCGGTGACCTCCAGGCGCCCGTCCCCCGCCTCCCGAACGGTCTGCCGCTCGGAGAGCGGGGTCTCCAGCAGGTGCCGGCCGACGTCGGCATCGAACCGGGCCACCAGCCCCACGGGGGCGTCGTTCTCGTGGGCATCGAAACCGCCCCGGGCGATCCACGCGTCGAGGTCGAAGCCCGCCAGGTGCCGGGCGGGCTCGTCGGTCAGCGTCACGGCGGTGAAGCGGTGGAGGGCGAACATCACCACGTCGTCGTAGTCCCGGTGGCTGGCGACCAGGTAGATCACCGCGTCGCGCAACGCCAGCCCCTGGGGACTCAGGTAATAGGCGCGCTCCTCGCCGGAGCGGGGCCGGTAGCGCACCTCCAGCCGCCGGCCCCGGAGCAGCCCCTCGTAGACTCGCGCCATCCGCTCCGGGTCCACCTCGGGGGGCAGCAGCGGCGGGTGGCGCGGCAGGATGCGCACCTTGTCCTCCCAGGCGAGCAGGCCGTTGCCGGCGGCCTCCAGCGTCTCGCGGGCCTGGCGGAAATGGGGCTGCATGAGCTCCACCACCGAGGCGGGCAGCATGTCCCGCAGGTAGGTCTCGGCCATGCAGAAGGTCAGCGCCGTGGGCGTGTCCATCCCCGGCAGCGACCGGGCCTGTGCGTGCCGGCTCCAGGACCAGCCGTAGGGATGGTCGCGATCGTCGCAGACCAGCGGGAAGTGCGCGGAAAGCGTGTTCAGATCGCGCTGGATGGTGCGCGCCGAGGTCGGGTGGCCCAGCGTCGCCAGCCGCTCGCCGAGCGCCCCGACGGAAATGCGCCGCGGCTCGCGGGGGATGAGGCGCAGCATCTCGATCATTCGAATCGCGGTCCGGGACATCGGTCCTGGGACTCCCTTGGGTCGTTTTCGGGTGCTCGCCCGCGTGGAGGTTCGTCGCACCCAGCTTAACGGATGGCAAATCGATGGGCGTGGTCCGGGCGGGTCGCTGCGACACGAACTGTCGCATGCCGGGGCGACACTGGAATCGAAGTCCAGCGGGAGGCCACCATGACACCGAGCGAATTGCGCGAAATCCTGAACGCCAGGCTGCGCGAAGCCGACGAGGATGCGGTCCTGCGCAGGATGGGCTACACCCGGGTGCAGCCCGGGAACCGCGAGCGACTGCACGCGGTCCTCGGGGATGAATGGCTGGGCCTGGAAGGCGGGTTCGATTTCAAGTTCGACAGCGCCGGCTTTCTCGCCGCCTTGTGCGAGGCAGTGGAGGTTTCCGCCGACGAGTGCCGCGCGGTGATCGCCTCTGTCCGCGAGCACATCGCCGCCTTTCGCGCGGCCTTCCAGCCGTTTGTCTGGGTGGATACCGGCTTTCGCCGTGCCGATCGCCCGGGAACGCCGATCTTTGTCCTGGCGGCCCTGGAGTCGCGGCGCAACCTGGTGCTCTCCGGCGAGGCCCGCCTGGCCGACCGGGAGGCGGTCATCCGGGAGGCCCGGGCCCGCGTGCGGGCACACTACCGGGAAACCGGGGGCGAGTTGAAGGTGTGGGGCACCATCCGCCGCTACGTGCTCTTCCTGGGCAAGGGCGACAGCCTGGTGCTCGATACCGAGGGCGAGTTGCAGGGCGAGGGGCCGCCCGCGCCGACCTCGCGGGCCGGGGTTTTTCTCCGCTAGCAAGACCTGGATTCAAGCAAGGGATCGATTCACGCATGTTTGACCTGATCGGCGATATCCACGGCAACGCCACGCGCCTGGAGCGGTTGCTCAGGCGGCTCGGCTATGAAAACCGCAACGGTGCCTGGCGGCACCCGGATCGCGAGGTGATCTTTCTCGGGGACTTCGTCGACCGCGGGCCCGAGCAGGTGGAGGCGGTGAACATCGCCCGTTCCATGGTGGATGCGGGCAGCGCCCGGGCCATCATGGGCAACCACGAGTTCAACGCCGTGGCCTTCGCCACCCCCGACCCGGATGCGCCCGGCGAATACCTGCGCCCTCGAACCGAGAAGAACCGCCACCAACACCGGGCGTTTCTGGAGCAGGTGGGCGAGGACTCCGCGCTGCACGCGGAGCTCGTCGAGTGGTTCCGGACGCTGCCGGTCTACCTGGAGCTGGAGGGCCTGCGGGCCGTGCATGCCTGCTGGCACCCGGAGAGGCTGGCCCGGTTGCAACCGCTGCTCGACGAGCGCGGGGCTTTTGCCGAAAGCGCCTGGTTCGCGGCGGCGCGCAAGGGCACGGAGGCCTACGAGGCCGCGGAAACGGTGCTCAAGGGCCTGGAGATCGAGTTGCCCGAGGGATATTCCTTCCCGGACAAGGATGGCGTGACGCGTCACGAGATCCGCACCCGCTGGTGGGACCTGGAGGCCGTCACCTACAAGGCGCTGGCCATGGTGCCCGAAGGCGCCGAAGACGAGCTGCCCGACCTGCCGGTGCCCGAGGGCGTGCTGCCCGGCTACGACAACGCCAAGCCCCTGTTCTTCGGCCACTACTGGCTCAAGGGCGAGCCGTCGCCCATGAGCGACCACATCGCCTGCCTGGACTACAGCGCCGTCGACCCCGCCCCGGAGGGCAAGCTGACCGCCTACCGCTGGGACGGCGAGCACCGGCTCGATCCCGCCCGTTTCATCTGGGTGTGAGCCGGAAACGCAGACCGATTCGAGGAGGCTTGATCATGAGCAAGAAAAA
Source organism: Halothiobacillus sp. (assembly GCA_018623495.1). Lineage (GTDB taxonomy): Bacteria > Pseudomonadota > Gammaproteobacteria > JAAZVP01 > JAAZVP01 > JAAZVP01. The sequence continues at coordinate 12,240 of JAAZVP010000027.1, forward strand.
GAAGACCGCATTCCCGGAGGGCCTCTGGGCGGTTTTCCTGGTCGACAGATTCGACTGGGAGGCGAGCGATATCCAGGTAACCGAACTCCTGAGCCGTGAAGAGGCCGAGGCCGAGTACCGCCGGCTCACCGACAATGGCCGGAGCATGACGTACAAGGACAAGGATGCCTTTGAGTGGTACGACCTGCGCCCCGTGCGCTGACCGCGGGCACGGTGTGCCGGGCCGGGTGCCGGGTTGCTGGTTGTTGCGCATGCGCTTGCATTCGGTGTGCGCAACAGATGAAGCGTAGCGCGATCAAGCCCGACCGGTTTGCGGCCGAACATCACCGGGAAAAGCTCGACGAGCTGGGTGATCCGCCTGCCGAGATCGAGTCCCACATCGATTGCTCCGCCCTGGCGTGACTGGCGTGCATCACGATCCGGTCACGCCGGTTACCGGCCGGTGATGGTGCGGATGGTGATGAGCAGCTGGACGTAACCGTCCTTGCTGACATGGGGAGGAAGATCGATGCTTCGCAGCGTTTCCCATTCGGCGCCGCTGATCTGCAGCGCCCCGGAGAGATTGGTATCCCGGGCCAGTTCCTTGAGGCCGTCGGGCGCCTGGTCGTCGCCGATGATTTTCCTGGCGATCCCGGAGGCGGGTGTCTCGTCGCCCAGGACTTCGGCCACCGGGATGTCCAGCGCCTGGCACACCCGGCGCAGCCCGTCGGTGGTCAGGCCCTTCTCGCCCCGCTCGACGCGGGAGAGGAAGCCCTGGTCGATGCCGACCTTGTCGGCCAGTTCGCGCTGGGTCAGCCCACGGGCCTTGCGGGCGGATCGGATTTTCGCGGCGATGCGGTCCATGCCGCACATTATGGCCGAGGGGCGTAATGTTGTCTTTTGAAATGCCCTAAGGACATTCTCAAATGCTCAAAGAGCATAGAAGGTGTGTCATGAGCATCCGTGAACTCAGGCAGCGCGCGGGAATGAGCCAGGCCCGGCTCGCCGAGCGCATCGGCCTCGACCAGAGCGGCGTGAGCCGGATCGAGCGGGACCGCCTTGGCCACAGCACGGTCAAGAGGACCGAGCGATACGCCCATCTCGCACCCGAGAATGTGCGCGCCGCGGTCGCCGTGCTGGACAGCACGGAGTCACAATCGAGTCACATTGACGAAACGGGCAGACATGAAAAAAGTCGCGAAAGCGGCCTAACTGCCTGAAAAGGCTGGAAGAATATGGTGGCCAGAGACGGACCGATTCGTTGGGATCGAATCGGGACAGCCGAAGGCTGGCCCCGAAGGGGCTCGGCTCATGGACGAGCCGAGCAGGAGAACCGCCCGGCGGTTCGATGGAGTCCTGCCCCGAAACCAAAAGAGCCCGCTTCGGCGTGGAGCGGGCTCTTCCAATATGGTGGCCAGAGACGGAATCGAACCGCCGACACGGGGATTTTCAATCCCCTGCTCTACCAACTGAGCTATCTGGCCGGAGGGCAGTATTAAACCCTCTGCCCGGCCGGACGTCAACCCCGTTCAGCGGCATTCGGGGGCGTCGATCTCGCCCTTCACGCAGGCCACGGCGCGGTCGATGCCCTTGTCGAGAAAGCCGCCGTAGAAGTCGTAGTTGGTCATGCCCACCACCCGTTCGGCGACTTCCTCGCCCTCGGCGTCGATGAACACCACCACCGGCGTCATCCAGGCGTTGTAGCGGTCGGCGAGGTCGTCGGGGGTGATGGTCTCGCCGTCGAGGTCGTGGATCAGGCCGTGGCCGTCGGTGGTGGTCTCGCGGATCAGGATGCGGTCCTCGTACTCGCCCGAGAGGATCATGGGCTCGAGGAAGTCGGATTCCACCAGCCGGCAGTATTCGCAGAACTGGGCGGAGAAGACCAGCATCATGGGCATTTCCCGTTTGCGCATGATGCGGGCGTCCTGCTCCAGGTCCTCGAGCTCGGGCACCTCGACGTCGGCGGCCGTGGCCACGGCGGGCAGTCCCGCGAGGGCGAGGAGGAGGGCGGCCAGGAAGGCGGGGATGGTCGGTTGTCTTTTCATCATCGGGATGGCCCTGGTTTGCGCACGGTTCATGCCGGTCTTAGCATAAGCAGACTCGCTTTCACCACCTCGGGTTCCGGCCGGCCGGGGCCCGCCGACGCCAACAGCAGGGACATCGCGATTCCATGACCGACAAACCGATCCGCATCGCCACCCGCCGCAGCATCCTCGCCGTCTGGCAGGCCGAGGAGGTGGCCCGCCGCCTGCGCGAGGCCCATCCCGGTCTCGAGGTGGAGCTGGTCAAGATCAAGTCCAAGGGCGACAAGATCCTCGACACGCCGCTGGCCAAGATCGGCGGCAAGGGCCTGTTCGTCAAGGAACTCGAGCAGAGCATGATGGATGGCGAGGCCGACATCGCCGTGCATTCCATGAAGGACGTGCCCATGGAGTTGCCCGAGGGCCTGGAGCTGCCGGTGATCCTCGAACGCGAGGATCCGCGCGACGCGTTCGTCTCCAACCGCTACGGCCACCCCTCCGAGATGCCCGAGGGTGCGGTGGTGGGCACCTCCAGCCTGCGTCGCCAGTGCCAGGTGCGCGACAACCACCCGGGACTCGCGGTGCACTGGCTGCGGGGCAACGTGCAGACGCGGCTGGGCAAGCTGGATGCCGGCGAGTACGACGCCATCATCCTCGCCTCGGCCGGGCTCAAGCGGCTGGAGTACCACGACCGCATCACCCACCTGCTGGAGCCCGAGGAGAGCCTGCCGTCGGTGGGCCAGGGGGCCATCGGTATCGAGTGCCGCAGCGACGACGAGCGGGTCAAGGAACTGATCGCGCCGCTCGACGATCGCGACACCGCCGTCCGCGTGGGCTGCGAGCGGGCCATGAACAACCGCCTCAACGGTGGCTGCCAGGTGCCCATCGCCGGTTACGCCCTGCTCGACGGCGACGAGATCCACCTGCGCGGCCTGGTGGGCCGGCCCGAGGGCGACCGGATGCTGCGCGAGGAGCTGCGCGGGCCGGTGGCCGACGCCGAGCGGATCGGGCGCACCGTGGCCGAGCGGCTGCTGGAGCGGGGCGCCGACGAGATCCTCGGCGAGCTGGGGCTGGGCCCCTCCGCCTGATGCCGGACCTGGCCGGCCTGGTCGTGGCCGTGACCCGGCCCGGCGAACGCGGCCGGGCGCTGTGCCGGGCCATCGATGCCGCGGGCGGGCATTCGCTGCACTTCCCGGCGCTGGAGATCGTGCCGCCGGCCGACCCGGGCCCGGCGCGCGAGCGGCTGGGCCGGGCCGGCGAGCATGACTGGCTGGTGTTTGTCAGCCCCACGGCCGTGGAGCGGGCCGTGGCCCTGCGTCCGCAGCCGCCCGCGGATGCCCGCGTGGCCGCCGTGGGGCGGGGCACGGCGCGCGCCCTGCGGGCGGCCGGCTGGCCGGTCCACGTGGAGCCCGAGTCGGGGGCGGACAGCGAGTCGCTGCTGGCCCGGCCCGAGCTGGCCGGCCTGGCCGGGCGTTCGGTGCTGCTGGTCAAGGGCGAGGGCGGCCGGGCGCTGCTGCGGCGCACCCTCGAGGCGCGCGGTGCCCGCCTGGCGGTGGCCGACGTCTACCGGCGCCGGTGCCCGGCCGGCGATCTCGGCCCGCTGGTGGCGGCGGAGGCGCAGGTGCTGGTGGTCACCAGCTCCGAGGCGCTGGGCAACCTCCTGGCCATGGCCGGGCGGGACCGCGAATGGCTCCTGGGGCGGGAGCTGGTGGTGATCCACCCGCGCATCGCCGAGCGGGCCCGCGAGCTCGGTTTTGCCCGGGTGCACCCGGCCGCGGGCGCCGAGCCCGCGCAGCTGCTCGCGGTGCTCGCCGGCCTGGGCCGGGGGGACTGCGCTAGACTGAGAGATTGACCGCAGGGGCGACGATTCCATGACCCGCGCAAGGCCGGGAGAGCGACCGATGGCAGACAGCGAAAAGCGCAACCAGGAAGACGAACAGGCCGCGGCGGCCGCGACCGAGACGGAGGAGCGGCCGGCCGAGCCTGTCGAGGAGGGGGCGGAGTCCCGGCCCGAGGCGGAGGCGGCACCCGGGTGCGCGGCGCGCTCGCGCCGGGGCATCTACCTGTTGCTGACCTTCCTCCTGCTGGCCGTGATCGGCCTGGCGGCCGCGGCGGTCTGGGGGTGGCAGTGGATGCAGACCTCCGTCGACCGGCTGGAGGCCGGCCAGTCCAGTCTCGAGCGAGAATCCGGGGACCAGGCCCAGCGGGTGGAGGCGCTTTCCACCAAGGTGCGCGCCTTCAACCCCGAGAAGGCCGTGGAGCAGGCGGTGGGGCGGCTCGAGGGTCGCGTCCAGGACCGCCTGGATGCCTTCGGCTCCGACCTGGAGGCCCTTCGGGGCGCGGTCGCCGAGGCCGGCAAGGACCGGGCCGCCCTGGTCGAGCGCCAGGCGGAGCTGGAGGCCTCGGTCGCCCGGCTCTCGCAGGTGGTCGGCCGGGCCCAGCGGGACTGGGTGCTGGCCGAGGTGGAATACCTGCTGGGCATGGCCCAGCGCCGGTTGCACCTGGCCCGCGACACCGCCGCGGCCGCCGGCGCCCTCGAGGCCGCCGACGGTCGCCTGGCGGACCTGGCCGATCCCACGCTGCTGCCGGTGCGCGAGACCCTGGCGAGCGAGATCGCGGCCCTGCGCACCTACCATCGGCCGGACGTGGACGGCCTGGCCCTGCGGCTCAAGGGGCTGTCCGGGGTGGTGGAGTCGCTGCCCTCCGCGGGCGGCGAGTCCGCCGAGGCGGCCCCCGCGGCCCGGGCGCAGACCGCACCGGCCTCGCCCGCCGAGGCGGACTCCGTGGGGGACTGGGTGGGGGCCCAGTGGCAGCGGTTCACGCACAACCTGACGCAGCTGGTGGTGGTCCGCCACGACCGCCGCGAGCAGGCCGACATCGCCGCCCGCGCCGATCGCCTGCTGGCCGACCGCGAGCTCTACCTGCAGCTGCACGCGGCCCGCCTGGCCGCCGTGGAGCGCGACCAGTCCGCCTTCGATGCCCGTATCGACCGGGCCCTGGAGGTGCTCGAGTCGCACTACGACGGCGGCGATCCGCGGGTCGAGAACGTCCGCGGCGACCTGGAGGAGCTGCGCGGCACCGAGCTGGCCCCGGCGCTGCCGGAGGTGGGCGGCTCGCTGCGCCAGCTGCGCAAGCTGACGGCCGTCGAAGGCGAGGAGTGAAGCGATGATGAAATGGATTCTCGGCCTGCTGGTCGTTGTCCTGGCCGCCGCGGTGGTGGTGCTGGTGGTGGCCCAGGACCCGGGCTACGCGATCCTGGGCTACGGCGGCTGGAGCGTGGAAACCACCCTGGCCCTGCTGGTGGGCGCGGTGCTGGTCGGCTACGTGGCGCTCTGGCTGGGCTGGCGCGTGCTGCGCCTGGCCTGGCGGTTGCCGCGCCTGGTGCGCGACCAGCGCGAGCGGGCGCTGGTGGACAAGGCCCGCGGCGAACTGATGAAGGGGCTGATGGAGCTGGCCGAGGGCCGCTGGCCGGAGGCCGAGCGGCTGCTCTCGCGCCACGTGGACGACGCCGAGATGCCGGTGCTGCACTGCCTGGCCGCCGCGCGCGCGGCGCAGCGCCAGGACGCCTTCGATCGGCGCGACAAGTACCTGCGCCGTGCCTTCGAGGCCATGCCGGATGCCGAGGTCGCCATCGGCCTGACCCAGGCGGAACTGCAGATGAGCGCCGGCCAGACCGAGCAGGCCCTGGCCAGCCTGCGGCGGCTGCACCGGCTCGCGCCCCGACACGGCCACGTCGCCCGCCTGCTGGCACGCCTCTACCGCCGGGTGGGGGACTGGGAGAGCCTGCTGCGGATCCTGCCCGAGGTTCGCCGGGGCCGGGTGGCGGCCGCCGAGGAGCTGGGCGAGATGGAGCTGGAGGCGATCCGTGGCCGGCTGGGCGAGCTCTGCGAGCAGGGGGACCTGGAGGCGCTCAAGGGGCTGTGGAAGGGGTTGTCCAAGGCCCAGCGCCACGATGCCGGGACCGCGCTGGCCTACGCCGAGGCCCTGCGCGCGTTGCACGCCGACCGCGACGCCGAGGTGGTGCTGCGCCAGCAGCTCGAGCGGCAGTGGTCCGAGGCCCTGATCCACGCCTACAGCCGCCTCGACCTCCCCGACGCCCAGGGCGCCCTGCAGCAGGCCGAGAACTGGTCGCGGGCCCATCCCAACAGCCCGGGCCTGCTGCTGGCCGTGGCCCGCCTGGCCGCGGCCAAGGAGCTCTGGGGCAAGGCGCGCGGCAACCTCGAGCGGCTGCTGGAGGTCTCGCCGAGTGCCGAGGCCCATCTCGAGCTCGGCCACCTGCTGGAGTCGCTGGGGGACGCCGACGAGGCCCACGACCACTACCGCCGGGGCCTGGAGCGGGCCCTGGGCCAGGGCGAGGGCCGGCCGCCGGCGGTGGTGGCCCCGGCCGCCGAGGGCTGAGGCGGCGTCAGTCGCCGCGGGCCCGGCGGGTCTCGGCGGCGAACTCGAAGGCGTCGGCGAAGACGTGGCCGGCATCCGCGCCGGCCGCCAGGCAGCCCCGGCGAACCGCGTCCACCATTACCGGCGGCCCGGCGGTGTAGATGTCGAAGCCGGACAGGTCCGGGTAGCGGCGCAGCAGGGCCTCGTGGACGTAGCCGGTCTCGCCCTGCCAGTCGTCGTCGGGCCGGGGTGCCGAGAGCACCGGCGTGAACTCGACATGGTCGAAGTCCTCGGCCCACTGCGCGGCCAGCTCGCCGAGGTAGAGGTCCCGGCGGGCACGCACGCCCCAGAACAGGTGGATGGGCCACTCGAAGCCCAGGTCCAGGGCATGCTCGATGATCCCCTTGATGGGCGCGAAGCCGGTACCGCCGGCCACCATGATCATCGGCCGGCCGCTGTCCTCGTGCAGGTGGAACTGGCCCAGCGGCCCCTCGATGCGCAGCATCGCCCCTTCCTCGAGCGCCTCGAACACCCGGTCGGTGAAGGCGCCGCCGGGCACGTGGCGCACGTGCAGTTCCAGCAGGCCCGCGTCCCCGGGGGTGTTGGCCAGCGAGAAGGCCCGGCGGCGGCCGTCGTCGAGGAGGATGTCGACGTACTGCCCCGGGTGAAAGGCGAGGGACTCGCCCCGGGGCAGGCGCAGCAGGATCTGCATCACGTCCGGCGCCAGGCGCTCCAGGGACTGCACCCGGGTGGGCAGGATGCGCGGGGCGATCTCGGCCGGCTGGCGCTCGTCGCCGAAGTCGAGCACCAGGTCGCTGGCGGGGTGGGCCACGCAGGTGAGCACCTGCCCGGCCTCCTCCTCGGCCGGGGTGAGCGCCAGCGGCTGGGTCTCGGGATAGTCCACCTCGCCCTCGGCCATGCGGGCCATGCAGGCCCCGCAGGAGCCACTCTGGCAGCCGTAGGGGATTTCCACGCCGGCGGCCTCGGCGGCCTCGAGGATGGACTGGCCGGGTTCGCAGGCGAATCGCTCGCCCGTGGGCTGGATGCTGATCTGGTGGGCCACGTCGGCTCCCTCCGTGATGGTTCGCGCAACAGGATGCGTCCAAGATAGCCAACTCCCCCGCGGCAAAAAACCGCGCCGCCGACGGGGTGGTGCCTCGATGCCCGCCGCCCCGATTCTCTGCAGCGGCCAATGCGGGTATCCTTGGGGCCTTGTCGCAAGTGGATGCAGAAGGCCCGTGATGACCCGGCGAACCGCAGAAATCAACCGCGAGACCCTCGAGACGCGCATCCGGGTCCGCCTGGACCTGGACGGCAGCGGCGAGGGTCGCTTCGACACCGGCGTGCCGTTCTTCGAGCACATGCTCGACCAGGTGGCCCGCCACGGCCTGTTCGACCTGCAGGTGGACGCCGACGGCGACACCCACATCGACGACCACCACACGGTCGAGGACGTGGGCATCGGCCTGGGCATGGCCTTCGCCGAGGCGGTGGGGGACAAGAAGGGGATCTACCGCTACGGCCATGCCTACGTGCCCCTGGACGAGGCCCTCTCGCGGGTGGTGGTGGACTTCTCCGGCCGCCCCGGCCTGGTGCTGGACGCCGATTTCACCCGCGCGACCATCGGCCGCTTCGATACCGAGCTGGTGGCCGAGTTCTTCCAGGGCTTCGTCAACCACGCGCGGGTCACGCTGCACGTGGACAGCCTGCGCGCTCGCAACGCCCACCACCAGGTGGAGACCATCTTCAAGGCCTTCGGCCGCGCGCTGCGCATGGCGCTCGAACCGGACCCGCGCATGGCCGGCCGGATGCCTTCGACCAAGGGCAGCCTGTAAGCCATGAGTACCATCGCCGTCGTCGACTACGGAATGGGCAACCTGCGCTCGGTGGCCAAGGCCGCCGAGCACGTCGCCGGTGACGGGGTCCGGGTGGTGATCACCCCGGATGCCGACACGGTGCTTGCCGCCGACCGGGTGATCTTTCCCGGCCAGGGCGCGGCGCGCGACTGCATGGCCGAGCTGGAGGGTCACGGCCTGCGCGACGCGGTGCTGGAGGCCGCGCGCAGCCGGCCGTTCCTGGGCATCTGCATGGGCATGCAGGTGCTCATGGAGTCCAGCGAGGAGAACGACGGCACGCGGTGCCTGGGCCTGTTCCCCGGGCGCGTGCGGGCCTTCGGCGAGCTGGGCGACCCGGAGACCGGCGCGCGGCTCAAGATCCCGCAGATGGGCTGGAACCAGGTCCACCAGGAAATCGACCACCCGCTGTGGGCGGGCATCGGCCAGGACGAGCGCTTCTACTTCGTCCACGGCTACTACGTCGACCCGGCCGAGGCCTCGCTGGTGGCGGGCAGCACCGCCTACGGCCTGCGCTACGCCTCGGCGATCGCCCGCGGCAACGTCTTCGCCGTCCAGTTCCACCCGGAGAAGAGCGCCGCGGCCGGCCTGCGGCTGCTGGAGAACTTCACCCGCTGGAATCCCTGAACCGCTCCGGTACGGATCGTTCAGGGACTCCGGGGATGCTAGAATCCCCACCCACGAGACCCAACACGTCCCGAAGACCCATGCTGCTCATCCCCGCCATCGATCTCAAGGAAGGCAAGTGCGTCCGCCTGCGCCAGGGGCGCATGGAGGACGATACCGTGTTCTCCGACGACCCGGTCGCCGTCGCCCGGCGCTGGGTGGAGAAGGGCGCCCGGCGCCTGCACCTGGTGGACCTCGACGGTGCCTTCGCCGGCCGGCCGCGCAACGAGGCGGTGATCCGCGACATCGTCGAGGCGGTGCCGGACGTGCCGGTGCAGGTCGGCGGCGGGATCCGCGACGAGGACACCGTCGACGCCTACATCGAGGCCGGCGTGCGCTACGTGATCATCGGCTCCAAGGCCGTCTCCGAGCCGCACTTCGTCAACGACGTCTGCATGGCCCACCCGGGCCACATCATCGTCGGCCTGGACGCCAGGGACGGCCGGGTGGCGGTCAACGGCTGGGCCAAGCTGTCGCGCTTCGACGCCGTCGACCTGGCGCAGAAGTTCGAGCGCGACGGCGTCGAGGCCATCGTCTACACCGACATCGCCCGCGACGGCATGATGCAGGGCCTCAACCTCGAGGCCACCACGCGCCTCGCCGAGGCCATCAACATCCCGGTGATCGCCTCCGGCGGCGTCACCGACATGGGCGACATCGAGCGCCTCTGCGGCGCCAGCGGTTCCGGCGTGATCGGCACCATCATCGGCCGGGCGCTCTACGAGGGCAGCCTGGAGCTGTCCGAGGCGCAGCAGTACGTGGACGATCACTGCAAGACCGTCGACTTCGGGGACCTCTAGTGGGCCTGGCCAAGCGCATCATCCCCTGCATGGACGTCGACGACGGCCGCGTCGTCAAGGGCGTCAAGTTCGTCGACATCCGCGACGCCGGCGACCCCGTGGAAATCGCGCGGCGCTACGACGAGGCCGGCGCCGACGAGCTCACCTTCCTCGACATCACCGCCACCGCCCACGGGCGCGAGACCATGGTGCACGTGGTCGAGCAGGTGGCCGAGCAGGTCTTCATCCCGCTGACGGTGGGCGGCGGCATCCGCAGCCTCGACGACGTGCGCACCATGCTCAACGCCGGCGCCGACAAGGTGGCGGTCAACTCCGCCGCGGTGCGCAACCCCGGACTGGTGCGCGAGATCGCCGAGCGCATCGGCTCCCAGTGCCTGGTGCTGGCCATCGACGCCAAGCAGGTCAACGGCCCGGACGAGTCGCCCCGCTGGGAGGTCTTCACCCACGGCGGGCGCAAGTCCACCGGCATCGACGCGCTGGAATGGGCGCGGCGGATGGACGCCCTGGGCGCCGGCGAGATCCTGCTCACCTCCATGGACCGCGACGGCACCCGGGCCGGCTTCGACCTGCCGCTGACCCGCGCCGTGGCCGACGCCGTGCGCGTGCCGGTGATCGCCTCCGGCGGGGTGGGCAACCTCCAGCACCTCGCCGAGGGGGTGCTCGAGGGCCATGCTGACGCGGTGCTGGCGGCGAGCATCTTCCACTTCGGCGAATACAGCGTCCTGGAGGCCAAGCGCTACATGGCCGACCAGGGCATCGAGATGCGCCTGTGATGCGTGCCCGCGTATCCCGGCGCCGGCATTTGGTTTAGTATCCATCGCCCGGAATCGAGATGAGTGACGACTGGCTCGACGCAATCAAGTGGGACGACCAGGGCCTGGTGCCCGCCATCGCCCAGGAACGCGGGACCGGCGAGGTGCTGATGATGGCCTGGATGAACCGCGAGGCCCTGGCGCGCACCGCCGAGCTGGGCGAGGCCGTCTACTGGTCCCGCTCGCGCCGGGCCCTGTGGCACAAGGGGCAGTCCTCCGGGCACGTGCAGTCGGTCCACGCCATCCGCCTCGACTGCGACGGCGACGTGATCCTGCTGGAAGTCGAGCAGGCCGGCGGCATCGCCTGCCACACCGGCCGCAAGAGCTGTTTCTACCGGCGGCTGGAGGACGGTGCCTGGAAGACCGTCGCGCCGGTGCTCAAGGACCCGCGAGAGATCTATTGATGAGTGATAGCGATACCGTGCTGGCGGCCCTGGCCGAGGTCCTCGAGGCCCGCCGCGAGGCCGACCCCGAGCGTTCCTACGTGGCCGGCCTGTATGCCGGGGGCCGCGAGAAGATCGCCAAGAAGGTGGGCGAGGAGGCCGTGGAGGTCGCCATGGCCGCGATCCAGGATGACCGCGAGCAGGTGGTCTACGAGACCGCCGACCTGTGGTTCCACAGCCTGGTGCTGCTGGCCGACATGGGCCTGCAGCCCGGCGACGTCCTCGCCGAGCTGGAGCGGCGCTTCGGCCTCTCGGGGCTGGAGGAAAAGGCCGCCCGGCAGTGAACGAAACCCCCGCAAGCGGGGTCCTAGCATTTTTGCAGAGACCTGGGAGATAGAGACATGGGTATTGGTGGCGTCAGTGTGACATCCCTGCTGGTGATCCTGCTGATCGTGATCCTGCTGTTCGGCACCAAGAAGCTGCGCGGCATGGGGACCGACTTGGGCAGCGCGATCAAGAGCTTCAAGAAGGCGGTGCGCGACGAGGAACAGGAGGCCGAGGCCAAGAAGGAAGAGCAGGAGCACCGCCTGGAGCAGGGCGAAGAGCAGGGCGAGGTGATCGAGGGCGAATCCCGGCGGGAGAAGGAGAAGTCCTGAGCGCCGCGCGCCGGGACTGATCCGCAGGCACCATGTTCGATGCCGGCTTCTTCGAATTCCTCTTCATCGGCGTGATCGCGCTGCTGGTGGTGGGCCCCGAGCGGCTGCCGAAGCTGGCCGCCGAGGCCGGCCGCTGGTTCGCCAAGGTCCGTCGCTACATCGCCAACGCCAAGGCCGAGATGGAGAGCGAGTTCAATACCTCCGAGTTGCGCGGCATGCTCAGCGAGCAGCAGGACGAGATCCGCAAGCTGCGCGGCATGGTGGAGGACACCCGCGAGGGCGTGGAGAAGGAGGTCCGCTCCGGCGAGGACTACATGCTGCGCGCGCTCTCCGAGGAGAACCGCAAGGTGCGCGAGGAGCGCGAGGAACGGGAATCGCAGGTGCCGGCCGAAGGGGAGTCCAACGAGGACATCGAGCGCCTCGCCGAGGAATACGGCGAGTCCTTCGACCGCCCGGACTTCGGCAGCAGCACGCTGACGGGTGGGGCCGCCCGCGGCGAGGACGCGGACAAGGCGGACGACGAGAATGAGCGACGCTAATCAGGGCGCCGAACAGCAGAGCGGGCTGGCCGGGTTCGTCTCCCACCTGGTCGAGCTGCGCGACCGCCTGCTCAAGATGGTGCTGGCGGTCATCGTCGTCTTCCTGTGCCTGTTCCCCTTCGGCAACGACATCTACACGGCACTCTCCGGGCCGCTGACCCAGCACCTGCCCGAGGGCAGCTCGATGATCGCCATCGAGGTGGCCTCGCCGTTCCTGGTCCCCTTCAAGCTCTCGCTGTTGCTGGCGGTGTTCATCACCGCCCCCTACTGGCTCTACCAGCTCTGGGGCTTTGTCGCCCCCGGCCTCTACGACCGCGAGAAGCGCTTGGTCACCCCGCTGCTGACCTCCTCGGTGGCACTGTTCTATGCCGGCGGGGCCTTCGCCTACTTCGTGGTCTTCCCGCTGGTGTTCAAGTTCTTCACCAGCGTGGCGCCCGAGGGCGTGTCGGTGATGACCGACATCGGCAAGTACCTCGATTTCATCATGGCCCTGTTCTTCGCCTTCGGCCTGGCCTTCGAGGTGCCCATCGCCACCATCCTGCTGGTCGCCGTGGGGGCCACGACCCCCGATCGGCTGGCGGCCAAGCGGCCCTACATCATCGTCGGGGCCTTCATCGTCGGCATGTTCCTCACCCCGCCGGACGTGGTCTCCCAGCTGCTCATGGCGTTGCCCATGTGGCTGCTGTTCGAGTTCGGCGTGATCTTCTCGCGCATCCTGGTGCGCAAGCGCGAGGAGCAGGCGGCGGCCGACGAACAAGCCGAGGAGGCCGCGGAGGCGGAGGAGTCCCCGGTGGCAGCCGCCGCGGGCGCCGGCCATACTCGAAGCGAGGCCCCCACCAGCGGTGGCGGCTGGTCCGAGCGCGAGGACGAGGAGTACCGGGAGCCCGACGATGACGAGTTCGAGGCGGAGTTCGACCGCATCGAGGACGAGATGCGCGACCTCGAGGAAGGCGAGCGGGATCGCGACGACGCGCCCGAAGACGACGCCGAGAAGGACGACGAGGACGACCGGCCGCGCCGCGACTGAGGTGTTCGCGGCCGCCCTGCTGGCGGTCTCGTCGATGCTGGCGACGGCCTCCGCCGGGGCCGCCAACGCCCTCGCCGGGCATCCCTCCCCCTACCTGGCGATGCACGCCGAAGACCCGGTCGACTGGCAGACGCTGGACCGGGCGGCCCTGGAGCGGGCCCGGGAGCAGGACAAGCTGCTGTTCGTCTCCAGCGGCTATTTCGCCTGCCACTGGTGCCACGTGATGCAGGCCGAGAGCTTCACCGACCCGGGGATCGCCCGGCGCCTCAACCGCGACTTCATCCCGGTCAAGATCGACCGCGAGCTCGATCCCGCCCTCGACGCCCGGCTGCTGGACTTCGTCGAGCGCACCCGCGGCCAGGCCGGCTGGCCGCTCAACGTGTTCATCACCCCCGAGGGCTACCCGCTTTTGGGCATGGTCTACCTCCCGCGCGACGCCTTCGCCGAGCTGCTCGGGCGGATGGCCGCGCGCTGGGAGACCGACCGCGGGCAGCTGGCCGGCCTGGCCCGGCGCGCCGCCGAGGAGGCCGAGCCCGACCCGGGTGCCCAGGTCGAGGGTCTCACCGACGCCGACTATCGCACGCTGCTGCGCCAGGCCGCCCAGGCGGAAGCGGACGTCCTCCAGGGCGGCTTCGGCCAGCAGAGCAAGTTCCCCATGGCGCCCCGGATGGAGGCCCTGCTCACCGTCTGGGCGCAGGGGCGCGACCCGGACCTCGAGGAGCTCTTGCGCACCACCCTGGATGCCATGGCCGCGGGTGGCCTGCGCGACCACCTCGCCGGGGGGTTCTTCCGCTACACCGTGGATCCCGGCTGGCAGGTCCCGCACTTCGAGAAGATGCTCGCCGACAACGCCCAGCTGGCCCACCTCTACCTGCGGGCCGGGGCGCTGTTCGACGAGCCCGCCTACCGTGACGTGGGCCTGGAGACGCTGGACTTCATCCTCGAGCGCATGGCCGCCGGGCAGGGCGGTTACGTCTCCGCCCTCTCGGCCGTGGGCGGCGACGGCGAGGAGGGCGGTGCCTACCTGTGGACCGATGCCCAGCTGCGCGAGGCCCTGCCGGATCCCGGCGACCGCGAGCTGGCCCGGGCGGCCTGGCACTGGGTGGAGGACGAGGCCCTGGTCGGGGCGCTGCCCATCGAGCCGGTGCCGGCCGAGCGGCTGGCCGGCGAGCGCGACCTCGCCCCGGAGGCGCTCGCCCGGCGGATCGAGGCTGTCCGCGAGCGGTTGCTGGCCAGCCGGGACCAGCGCGAGCTGCCGCGGGACGAAAAGGTGCTCGCGGGGGCCAACGGGCTGGTGCTCCGCGCCCTGGCCCGGGCCGCCGATGCCGGCGAACGCTACCGCGAGGCGGGGAAGTCGCTGGCCGCCCGGTTCGCCGGGCGGTTCATGGACGACGGCCGGTTGATGCGCTTCCCCGCCGAGGGCCGCCCGGCCCAGCTGCGTGACCACGCCTTCGTCGCCAGCGGCCTGCGGGCGTGGTCCGCCGTGGAATCCGGCGACACCGCCCGGATGCTGCTCCGGGGCGTGCTGGAGGCGGCCTGGAACCGCTTCTACCGGGATGGCCGCTGGCATGCCACCGGCGAACCCCTGTTGCCGATCCTCGATGGCCGGGCACTCGTCCCGGACGGCCCCGAGCCGTCCCCGGCGGCCCTGCTGATCGATGCCGGCCGTGGCGCGGCGCTGCCACCGTCCGCCCAGCCGGAGACCGCGCTCCAGCGCGGCCACCCGGCACTGGTCGAGGACCCCTTCGGCCACGCCAGCCACGTGGCCGCGATACTCCGGGCCGGGAGCGACTGAGCCCCGTCCGCGGGGTTCCCGCACCGCCGGTGTGTTAAACTCGGCGGCTGAATCAACCCACGAGTCTGCGCACCGACGACCATGCCCGACCACAAGCTCGCTCCCCGCCGCCCCGTCCTCCTGGTGATCATGGACGGCATCGGCATGAACCCCAGTCGCAAGCACAATGCCTTCGCGCTGGCCGACACACCGCGGCTGGACGAGTACTTCGCCCGCTTCGGGCACGCGGTGATCGAGGCCTCGGGCCGGGCCTGTGGCCTGCCGCCGGGCCAGATGGGCAATTCCGAGGTGGGCCATCTCACCCTGGGGTGTGGCCACGTGGTCAAGCAGGACCTGGTGCGCATCAACGACAGCATCAAGGACGAGAGCTTCTTCGAGGTGCCCGCGCTGCTCGAAGCCGCGCGCAAGGCAGTGGAGCGCGAACGCCCGCTTCACCTCGTGGGGCTGGTCTCCGACGGCGGCGTGCACAGCCACGTCGACCACCTGCTGGCGCTGATCGAGCTGGCCCGCCGCGAGGGGGCCCGGCCGCTGCTGCACATGATCACCGACGGCCGCGACACCCCGCCGCGCCAGGCCCTCGAGTACCTCCCGAAGGTGGAGCAGGCCCTGGCCGACGCGGGCGGCCACATCGCCACCATCTGCGGCCGCTACTACGCCATGGACCGCGACAACCGCTGGCAGCGCACCGAGAAGGCCTGGCGGGCGATCGTGGAGAACGACGGTCGCGGCGCGGACAACGCCGCCGAGGGCATCCAGGAGGCCTACGAGTCCGGCGAGGGCGACGAATTCATCAAGCCGGTGGTCCTGCCGCAGGCCGAGCCGCTCACCGCCGACGACCCGGTCATCTTCTTCAACTTCCGCAATGATCGCCCGCGCCAGCTCGCCGAGGCCCTGGGCCAGAAGGAATTCCAGGCCTTCGACCGGGGCGATTTCGTGCCGGCCACGGTCACCTGCCTGACCGAGTACGACCCCGAGTTCCTCACGCCGGTGGCCTTCCCGCCGGAGTTCCCCAAGGTCACGCTGGCCCAGGTGATCAGCCAGGCGGGTTTCAAGCAGTTCCACTGCGCCGAGACCGAGAAGTACGCCCACGTGACCTTCTTCTTCAACGGTGGCCAGGAGCATCCGGTCGCCGGCGAGGACCGGGTGATGGTGCCCTCGCCCAAGGTGGACACCTACGACGAGGCGCCCGAGATGAGTGCCGACGGCGTGGCCGACGCCACCATCGAGGCCATGGAGGCCGACGAGTACGGCTTCATCATCGTCAATTTCGCCAACGGCGACATGGTGGGCCACACCGCCGTGCCCGAGGCGGTGATCCAGTCGGTGGAGACGGTCGACAAGCAGGTGGGCCGGGTCCTCGACGTGGCCCTGGAGAAGGGCTACTCGGCGATCGTCACCGCCGACCACGGCAACTGCGACGAGATGGTCGACCCCTTCACCGGCGGCCCGCAGACCCAGCACAGCGTCTATCCCGTGCCCTGCATGGTGATCGACGAGAAGCAGTGGCGCCTGACCACCGGCGGCGGGCTCTCCAACATCGCCCCCACCGTCCTCGAACTCATGGGCCTGCCCAAGCCCAAGAAGATGAAGAAGTCCCTGTTGCTCGAGGCGGTCGAGAAGGCGGGGTGAGGGTTCAGCGCTCGGGGTTCAGCGCTCAGGGTTCAGCCGGTCGCGTTCAGTGGGTAGAAAAGGAGCAGGATGACCGGGACGCCCCCGCCCCGCATTCTCTACCCACTGAACCCTGAACCCTGAACCCTGAACCCTGAACCCTGAACCCTGAACCCACGCTCCCCCTCACCCCAACCCCTCTCCCCGGCGGGGAGAGGGGCTTCGGCGGCCCCACCCGCCCATCCACGGCCCGCCGATCCCCCTCTCCCTTTGGGAGAGGGGCTTCGGCGGCCCCGCCCGTCCATCCACGGGCCGCCGGTTCCCCGCTCCCGATCGGAGAGGGGCATCGATCACCCCACCCAGCCATCGACAGCCCGCCGGTCCCCCTCTCCTTCTGGGAGAGGGGCCAGGGGTGAGGGTGTTGTGCCGTCGAGGGTTCAGCCGGTCGCGTTCAGCGGGTAGAAAAGGAGCGGGATGACCGGGACGCCCCCGCCCCGCATTCTCTACGCGCTGAACGCTGAACGCTGAACGCTGAACGCTGAACCCTCGCTCCCCCTCACCCCAACCCCTCTCCCCGGCGGGGAGAGGGGCTTCGGCGGCCCCGGCTCTTACCCCGTCAACGCTGAACGCTTCAGCGCAACCGATCCAGCCGCAGCCGCTCGCGCTCGTCGAACAGTCGTCGCGACCCCAGCCAGACCGCCATCACCGTCCCCAGCCCCGTCCCCGCGGCGATCAGGAACATGATCATGATCTGGTATTTCACCGCCTCCACCGGGGCGGTGCCGGAGAGTATCTGGCCGGTCATCATTCCCGGCAGGCTGACCACCCCGGCGGCGGTGAGCATGTTGATCACCGGGATCAGGCCGGTGCGGATGGCGTCCATGCGCAGGGGCTGGATGGCGGCGGCGTGGCCGTGGCCGAGCATCAGCCGGGCCTCGATCTGGCCGCGTCGTTGCCAGGCCCCGTCGAGCAGCTGGTTCAAGCCGATGCCGATGCCGTTCATGGTGTTGCCCAGGATCATGCCGAGCAGGGGGATGGCGTACTGGGGCTCGTACCAGGGCTCCACGCGGACGATGCTGGTGACCGCCAGCAGGGTGATGGAGAACGCCGGCAGCATCATCGCCGCTGCGCCGATGCCGAAGCCCCACCAGCCGCGCAGCCGGCGTTTCTGCCGGGCCATCACCTCGCGACCGGCCATCAGCCCCATCACCAGTGCCATGAGGATGATCCACAGCGGTGCGCTGGCGGCGAACAGGGCCTCCAGCACCAGGCCCACCAGCAGGAGCTGGACGACCATGCGCAGGCTGGAGACCAGCAGCGAGCGTGTCACCCCCAGTCCCATCAGCGTGGTGAGCACCCCCAGCAGGACGATCAGGCCCGAGGCCAGCAGCAGGTCGAGGGGGGAGAGCGTGATCAGTTCCATGTCGGCATCTCCCGGTGGTGGTCGGCGATGCGTGCCCACTGCTCGGGGTCGTGGCTGACCCAGAGGACGGCCGCGCGGTGTTTCGCC
>JAAZVP010000071.1 GCA_018623495.1 Halothiobacillus sp.
GCGAGCACCGCGGCGAGGCTCGCCCGGTGGCCCATGTCCCGCAGCAGCGAGAGCGTGTTGGCGGCATTGCCACCGCGGCGCACCGCGTGGCCCACCGCGCGCATCTCCTCGTCCTCGCGAGGGTAGTGTTCCACCGTGTTGATGATGTCGAGTACCGCGATACCGACGCCGAGTATCCTGGCCATGCGCCCTCCCCGAAAATCTGCTGCCGGCCTGCCCCGGCCCCGAAAGCAGGCAAAAGCTAGCAGAGCGGGGGCGTTTGTTGAAATCCCTTCACTTGCCCAACGCGCCCGAATGGCCTATTGGGAGTAGTGGGAGAGCCGCACGCCGGGTCCGGCCAGGACCACGGGCAGCGCGGCCAGAAGGAGGGCGGTCCCATGGACAGAGACCCCGCAGGCAGCCGGGACGACTTTCCGGTCGAGGAGCTCGATGCCCTCGCCCGTTTCACCTCCGATCCACTCTTCGGCAGCGGCGCCGACCTTCGACTCCGCTGGTGGAACCCGGCCCTGGAAAGGGCGCTGGGCCGGCCGCCCGGGGAACTGGCCCGGGCCCGTCTCGACGATTTCGTGGCCCGGACGGATCGGGCGGCACTGCAAGCCACCCTGGAGGAGACTCGTCGACGCGGCGAAGGCAGCGGCACACTGCAACTGCTCACGGCCACGGGAACCCGGCCCCACCGGCTGCAGGCCCTGCGCCCGGACACGCAAGCGCCCGACCGTATCGTGGGCTGTCTGCGCGACGTCTCCGGCATCGAGGAGAGCGAGGCCGCACGCCGGCGCATCCGCGCCCGCCTGCAATCGATGGCCGACTCCGCCATCGACGGGGTGATCATGCTCGATGCCGAGGGTCGGGTGATCTTCTGGAACCGCGCCGCCGAGGCGCTTTTCGGCTACTCGGCCGAGGAGATCCTCGGCGAGGACCTGCACCTCGCCCTGGCGCCGGAACGCTACCATGCCGACTACCTCGAGGGCTTCCGCCGCTTCCGCGAGACCGGCGAGGGCAATGCCGTGGGCCGCCGTCTGCGCCTCCGCGCCCGCCACCGCGACGGCCACGAGATGCCCATCGAGCTTTCGCTCGGTGCCCTGCGCGAGGACGGCGAATGGCATGCCCTCGGTTTCGTCCGCGACATCAGCGAGACCGTGGCCCGCGAGCAGGCGCTGGAACGCGCCAACCAGGCCCTGCGCACCCTGAGCCGCGTCAACGCCACGCTGGTGCGGGCCACCGACGAGCGCTCGCTGCTCGAGGGCATCTGCCGGGCCATCGTCGAGACCGCCGACTACGCCCTCGCCTGGGTGGGCTTCGCCCGCGACGACCCGGAGCGCTCCATCGACATCGTCTCCCGGGCGGGCGATGACCGGGGCTACGTCGACCAGCTCCGGGTCCGCTGGGGTGGCGACGCCCTGGGCCAGGGCCCGGCCGGGCAGGCCATCCGCACCGGGCAGGCGTCGATCACCCGCCATACCGCGCGCTGCCAGGCCTTCGCCCCCTGGCGCGAGGCCGCCCAGGAACGTGGCTACCAGTCGGTGATCGGCCTGCCGCTGACGGGTCCCGGCCACGAGACGCCCATGGGTGTGCTGTGCATCTACTCGCGCGAACCGGACACCTTCGACACCCACGAGGTGAAGGTGCTGACCGAAGCCGCCGAGGACCTCGCCTTCGGCCTCGGGGAGCTGCGCCTGCACGCCCAGCACCAGCGCACCACCCGCCAGCTGGCCTTCCTGGCCCAGCACGACGCGGTCACCGGGCTGCCCAACCGGCGCGAGTTCCTGCACGTCCTGGAGCTCGCCGCCGAACAGGCGCGGGAACACGCCATTGCCGCGGCCCTGCTGATCCTCAACCTGCGCCATTTCCGCCTGATCAACGACACCGCCGGCCACGGCAACGGGGATGCCGTGCTGGCCGCCGTGGCCCGCCGGCTGCGCCAGCGGCTGCGGGACAACGACACCGTCGCCCGCCTGGGCGGCGACGAGTTCGCGGTCCTGGTGACGCTGGGAGAGATGCCCCCCTCGGGCTCCCGCCGCTCTCGGAAAGCCGCGGAACGGGTTGCCACCAAGGTCGCCGACTGCTTCGAGCGGCCCTTCCCGGTCGCGGGAGAGGACACCTACATCGCCGCCAGCATCGGCGTCACCCTGGTGCCGGTGGAAGCCGGCTCACCACAGGAGCTGCTGGCCCAGGCGGACGCCGCCATGCACCGGGCCAAGCAACCGAGCGGTGCCCACTTCGTCTTCTATTCGCCGGAGCTGGCCCGCCACGAATCGGGGCGCCGGCTGTCCATGGAGGGGCGGCTGCACGACGCGGTGAAACGCCGCGACTTCACCCTCCACTACCAACCGGTGGTGGAGCTCGAAAGCGGCCGCGTCACCGGTGCCGAGGCCCTGATCCGCTGGCCGCAGAAGGACGGCAGCCTGGTCTCCCCGGGCGAGTTCATCCCCCTGGCCGAGGAACTGGGGATGATCGTTCCCATCGGCCAGTGGGTGGTGGAAACGGCCTGCGAACAGGTTCGCCAGTGGCGGGAACGGGCGCCGGATTTCCGCCTGGCGGTCAACCTCTCGCCGGTACAGCTGCTCGACCGCGCCGCCACGGGCCGGCTGCTGCGCACCCTCGACGATGCCGACCCGCCACCGGGCGCGCTGGAGTTCGAGCTCACCGAGGGCGCCCTGGTCGGCGACCCCGGCATGCTCATGCGGGTGCTGCGCGAACTCCACGAACGCGGCATGAGCCTCGCCATCGACGACTTCGGTACCGGCTACTCGTCCATGAGCCGCATCAAGGAGATGCCCCTGGAAACCCTCAAGATCGACAAGTCCTTCGTCGACGGCCTGCCCGACAACTGCGACGACGTCTCCATCGCCCGGGCCATCGTGGGCATGGGCGATGCCCTGCAGCTGCGCTGCCTGGCGGAGGGGATCGAGACGGGCGCCCAGTGGGCCTTCATGCGCGAGCACGGCTGCCACTTTGGCCAGGGGTATCACTTCAGCCGGCCGATCCCCGGCGGCGATTTCGAGGCCACCCTGCTCGGCGGGCACCGGTGGCCGTTGCCGGAGGTCGGGAACGGCGCGGGGTCGGCCCGGGCGATGTGCCCGAAGGGAGAGAGGGGGAGGCGCTGAACGCGGCGAAGGCCGCCGGGAAATGGCCCGCGGACTCAGCCGAAAAAGCAGCCGTGGTCGTCGGCCTCCACGACCCGGAGGGCCGCCTCGATCGAATCCAGCTCGGGATTCGGTTCATATCGGTGCCACTTCAGGTCGGCCCGCTGCCAGTAGAGCTTCCAGGTGCCGGTTCGCTTGACGTAGGTGGCCTTGGCGATGGGCGTCTCGATGGTCCTGCCGGGATCGCGGGGACTCGGGCGGATCTCGAAGAGCTCGACGCCCTGGCCCTCGATCCGGTAACCGAGATCGAGCCGGTCGCGCAACTGGGCCGGCGGTCGCCGACGGGCCAGGAACCCCTCGACCACCTGCTCGATTCTCCGGATCTCGAATTCACTCAGTGCCATTGTTCGTGTTCCTGCCGGGATCTTCGGAAAGGGAATAGCGCAGGGTTTCACAATGCCAGTTCCGGCGGCCGGCATCCAGCACGATGCAGGACGGTCCCCCGAAGGTGCGGGTGCGCCCGGCCGCGCCGGGGTTGAGGACCCACGGCGCCGTGCCGGTGTCGCAGACCAGGCGGTGGCTGTGGCCGCAGACGACGGCGCGGGCGTCGGCATACCTGGCGCGCAGGCGCTCGTGGCGGCGCCGGGCGGGACCGACCCGGTGACCGTGTTCCACCACCAGCAACCCGCCCGGCAGCGCCAGGCTCGCCTTTTCCGGCAGTGCTTCCAGCAGGTCCTGGTCGGCGGTCGGCCAGTGGCGGGGCGTATCGTTGTTGCCGGCGACCAGCAGCACGCGACCGCGCGGCCGGAGCGACTGCACCACCGCCCGGCCGCCGATGTCGCCGGCATGGACGGCATGGTCGCAACCCGCCACCACCTCCGCGATGCGCGGATCGAGGAAGCCGTGGGTGTCGGCGAGGATGGCGACGCGGACCGATTGCATGGGCCCATTATAGGAACCCCGGCCGCCGCATGCGCGCTCCCGCAGAGCAGCCCGTGGAAAAGCCGGAAAACGATCAGCCCCCTTCCGATCATTGAACGGGCCGGGCCGCGGGAGAATAATGGTTGCTCCAGCAAGGTCCTGCCCACTCCCGGGCGATTCAGGAGCAGGATTGCCGTCCACCGCCACGAAGGTTTCATCATGGAAGGGACCACAGACCCCACCGGGACAAGACGACCGGAAGCTTCCCGGCCGGGCCCCGACGTGGGTGCTTCGATGAACGCGGATTTGCCCGTCCTGGTCGATACCACCCCGGATCTGCTGTTCGGCACGGACAACGACGGCCGGCTCACCTGGTGGAATCCCGCCGTGGAAAGGGCCCTCGGCCTGCCGGCGAGCAAGCTCCGGCAGGCATCCGTGCTCGACTTCGTGGTGCCGGATCAGCGCGAGCGGATCGAGACCGCCATCGCCCGGGTATTCCGGGAAGGCCGGGCCGGGGCCGAAACCCGCCTGGTCACCACCGACGGTGAGGTCCACTACCAGTTCCGCTGCATCCGCCTGGATGCTCGGGACGGCAGCCCGCGGGGTTTTGTCGGGATCGGCCGGGACATCACCCCGCTCAAGCAGGCCATCGATGCCCTTGAGCGGAGCGAATCCCGGTTTGCCTGCATGGCCGACGCGGCCCTGGACGCGGTCATCATGATCGACGCCCGGGGCCGGGTGAGCTTCTGGAACCAGACCGCCGAGCGCATGTTCGGTTACCGGAGGGACGAGATCCTGGGCCGGGACCTCCACGAGACCCTCGCCCCCGAACGCTACCGGGAAGCCTATCGACAGGGCTTCGCGAAATTCAACGAGACAGGCGAGGGTCCCGTGATCGGGCGGATCATCGAGCTGGAGGCCCGGCACCGGGACGGCCACGAGTTCCCCGTCGAACTATCCCTGACCCGCCTGTTCCAGGATGGCGAATGGCATGCCCTGGGGATCCTGCGCGATGTCAGCGAGCGCCGCCGTCAGCAGCAGGCCCTGGCCCGCGCCAACCAGGCCCTGCGCACCCTGAGTGGCGTCAACCAGGCGCTGGTCCACGCCCGGGACGAGGCGTCCCTGCTCGAACGGGTCTGTGAAACCATCGTGCGCTCCAGCGGCTATGCCCTGGCCTGGGTGGGCTTCCCTCGGGAGGACGCCGACAAGACCATCGAGGTGGTCGCCCACGCCGGCGACGACCGGGGCTATCTGGATCAGCTCAGGGTCAGCTGGGGGGACAACCGCTATGCCCGGGGCCCGGCGGGCCAGGCCATCCTCCGCGCCGAGCCTTCGGTGATCCGACACGTGGACGACTCCCCGGATTTTTCCCCCTGGCAGAATGCCGCCCTGAACCGCGGATACCGCTCGGTAATCGGGCTGCCCCTGCAGGTCCCCGGCCGCTCCCCGACAGGGGTCCTCACCATCTACTCCACGGAGATCGACGCCTTCGACGAGGAGGAGATCGAACTGCTGCTCCAGGCGGCGCGGGATCTCGCCTACGGCCTCCAGGAACGCCAAATCCGCCGCGATCACGAAAAGGCGGCCCGTCAGGTGGGCTATCTGAGCCTCTATGACCCGATCACCGGGCTGCCCAACCGGCGGCAATTCCTCCAGTCGCTGGAATCCGCGGCCGCGAATGCGCAACAGCGCGGGCTGACCTCGGTCGTGGTACTGCTCGACGTGGACGGCTTCCGGCTGGTCAACGACACCCTGGACCACCGGGCCGGCGATGCCGTGCTCCACGAGATCAGCCAGCGATTGACCGACCGGTTGCGAGACACCGACGTCGTGGCCCGACTGGCCAGCGACGAATTCGCCATCCTGTTCACGCTCGGCAAACACGATTCGTCGCAGCGGGCAATCGCCCGGCGGGACGCCATGGTGGTGATCGAGAAGGTCATCGACTGCTTCGCCGAACCCTTTCGGCCCGGCCACCAGGATACCTACCTGACCGTCAGCATCGGCACGGCCATGCTTCCCCTGGATGCCGACACCTCCCAGGCCGTGCTGGCCAGGGCCGACGAGGCCATGCACCGGGCCAAGCGTCCCGGCGGCAACACCTACGATTTCTACGCCCCGGAGCAGGAAAACGACTACTCGGGGCGACTGTCCCTCGGCGCGCGGCTCCACGAGGCCGTGAAGCGGGAGGCGTTCACGCTGTACTTCCAGCCCATCGTCTTGCTGGACAACGGACGCATCCAGGGGGCCGAGGCCCTGATCCGCTGGCCCCAGGCAGATGGCAGCCTGGTCTCCCCGGGCCAGTTCATCCCGGTGGCCGAGGAACTGGGACTGATCAAGCCGATCGGTCAGTGGGTGCTGGATACCGCCTGCAACCACCTGGGGCGCTGGCTGGGCATCCGGCCCGACCTGCGTTTGTGCATCAATCTCTCCCCGGTCCAGGTCGGCGACGGTACCGCCATCCGAGCCCTGCTGGAGCGGATCGACACATCGGGGTTGCCCGGCCAGGCCCTGGAATTCGAGATCACCGAGGGCATGCTGATCCACAACCTGGCCGACTTGGCGCCACTGATCCACGCGCTCCAGCAGCGGGGCATCGGCCTGTCCCTGGACGACTTCGGCACCGGCTATTCCTCCATGATCCGGCTCAAGGAACTCCCCTTGAACACCCTCAAGATCGACAAGTCACTGATCGGCGGGATCCCCGATGACCCCGGCGAAATGGCCATCGTCCGGGCGGTGACCGGGATGACCCGGGGCCTGGGGATGCGCAGCCTGGCCGAGGGCGTGGAAACCGCCGGCCAGTGGCGTTTTCTGCAGGAGAGCGGCTGCGAGCTGGGGCAGGGCTTCTTGTTCAGCTGCCCGGTCCCCGCCGAGCGGTTCGAAGCCCTCCTCCGCGAGGACCGGCGCTGGTCGACGAGCGGCGGAGACTGAACCGGCCGGGTCACCGACCGGTGGACGGCGGGGTCTGTGCCCCCGCGGCCTCCCGCTTCAGGAACTGCCCCACCAGGTCCATGGGCAGGGGCACGAAGACCGTGCTGGCCCGCTCGTTGGAGATGTCGGCCAGGGTCTGGAGGTAGCGCAGCTGCAACGCCTCGGGCTGGGTGGCGATGACCCGTGCGGCATCCACCAGTTTCTCCGAGGCCTGGTATTCGCCCTCGGCATGGATGACCTTGGCCCGGCGCTCGCGCTCGGCCTCGGCCTGGCGGGCGATGGCGCGGATCATGGACTCGTCGAGATCCACGTGCTTGATCTCCACGTTGGTGACCTTGATGCCCCAGGCATCGGTCTGCTGGTCGAGGATCTGCTGGATATCGGCGTTGAGCCGATCACGCTCGGCGAGCATCTCGTCCAGGTCGTGTTGGCCGAGCACCGAGCGCAGGGTGGTCTGCGCCAGCTGGCTGGTGGCGGAGAAGTAATCCTCCACCTGGATCACCGCCTTCTCGGAGTCGATCACCCGGAAATAGAGCACGGCGTTGACCTTCACCGTGACGTTGTCCTTGGAGATCACGTCCTGTTCGGGCACGTCCATGGTGATCACCCGCATGTCTACCCGCACCATCTGCTGGATGCCGGGGATGACGATGATCAGGCCGGGGCCCTTGACCGCCTGGAAACGACCGAGGAAGAAGACCACCGCCCGCTCGTACTCGGGAATGATCTTGATGGAGACGAACAGCAGCCCCAGGACCAGGGCCACCGGAAAGGCATAGGGCAACAACATCACTGATCCTCCTCTACGGGTTCGACGGACAGGGTGAGGCCATCCACCGCGGTGACTTCCACGGCCTGGCCCTCGCTGATCGGTTCACGGCTCCTGGCCTGCCAGGACTCGCTGTGGACACGCACGCGGCCGGCCCCGGTGAAGGCCTCCACGGCCACGCCCCGGCTGCCCACGAGCTCCTCGTGGCCAGTGGCGGGACGGCGTTTCCTGAGGCTGAAAAAGCGCCCCAGCACCCAGATGAAGAATACCGCCGAGACCAGCGCGGTGCCGGCGATGAGGGGGATGGAGATGGCCAGGTTCTCGGCGTCCATCAGGATCACCGAGCCGACCACGAAGGCCACCACCCCGCCCAGGCCCAGGATGCCGAAGCTGGGCACGAAGGCCTCGCCGACCATGAAGGCCACGCCCAGCAGGATCAGGCCCAGGCCGGCGTAGTTGATGGGCAGCACCTGGAAGGCATAGAGCGCGAGGATCAGCGAAATCGCCCCGATGACGCCGGGAATGCCCGCCCCCGGGTTGGCCAGCTCGAAGATCAGGCCGTAGATCCCGATGAGCATCAGGATGTAGGCGATGTTGGGGTTGGTGATGATCGACAGCAGGCGATGGCGCCAGCCGGGCGCCATGCGCTCGACGTCCAGCTCGGCGGCGGCCAGGGTGCGCTCGCCGTCGGCCATGCGCACCACCCGGCCATCGGCCTGCTCCAGCAGCTCGCGCAGGTCCCCGGCCACCAGGTCGACGACGTTGGCCTCTTTCGCCGCCGCGGCATTGAGACTGACGGCCTCGCGCACGGCCTTTTCCGCCCAGTCGGCATTGCGGCCGTGACGCTCGGCCAGGCCCCGGATGTAGGCCACCGCGTCGTTGACCGCCTTGCGCTCCATGGCGGTCTGGCCCGCTTCGTCCTGCTCCCCCGCGCCGTCGGCCGGGGCCGTCTCCGGCTCGGGGCTCTCGGGTGCGCCCGGCATGCCGCCCACCTGCACCGGCGTGGCCGCCCCCAGGTTGGTGGCCGGGGCCATGGCCGACACGTGCGAGGCATACAGCAGGTAGGTCCCCGCACTGGCGGCCCGGGCACCGGAAGGGGCCACCCAGGCGATCACGGGCACCGGCGAGGCGAGGATCTTCTTGATCATCTCGCGCATGGAGAGCGCCAGGCCACCCGGGGTGTCCATGCGCAGCACGACCACCGGGGCCCCCTGCCTCGCGGCCTCGTCGAGGCCGCGGATCACGTAGTCGGCGGTCGCCGGGCCGATGGCACCGTCGATCTCCAGCACCAGGGCCTTGCCCTGGGCGAGGGCACCACCCGCCGGGAGGCCCCCCAGGACCATCGCCAGCCAGACCAGCAGAGAACGCAGAGACACCATCGAAGCTCCGGTGGTGAAATCGGGAAGGATCGGTCTGCTGAATAGACTAGATCAGTGAAGGAGGGTCTGCCGACTCTTCGTCGGCGGGCTCGGCGAGCGGGCCGTGCGCCGGCGTGCCCGGTCCCGCGGTGGGTCGCGAGGATGCCCGGGGCGAGCGGGCCTAGGACTCGCCCTCGCCGATCTCGGGCAGGCCCGCCCGGCGCCAGGCGAGCATGCCGCCCCTGAGCTGGCGGACGTCCTCGAA
>JAAZVP010000072.1 GCA_018623495.1 Halothiobacillus sp.
GGTCTCGCCCTGGCCGGCATGGCGCACCACCAGGCCGTCGCCGATGCGCTCCAGGTCGAAGCCGTGCATCGGCTGGCCCAGCTCGAGCATCACGTAGTTGGTGACGTCCACCACCGGCGAGATCGGCCGCACGCCGTTGCGGCGCAGGCGCTCGCGCAGCCACAGGGGGGTGGTGGCGGAGGTGTCCACGTCGCGCACGACCCGGCCGCAGTAGCGGGGGCAGGCCTCGGGGGCCTCGAGTTCCACGTCCAGGCGGTCGTCGACCTGGGGAGGCACCTCGTCGATGGCCGGTTCGTGGAAGGGGATGCCGTTGAGCACGGCCACCTCGCGGGCGATGCCGCGCAGGCCCAGGCAGTCGCCCCGGTTGGGGGTGAGGTCCACCTCGACCACCGGGTCGTCGAGTTCCAGGTAGTCGCGCAGGTCCGTGCCCGCGGGGGCGGCCTCGGGCAGTTCCATGAGGCCCGCGGCGTCCTCGGCGAGTCCCAGCTCCTTCGCCGAGCAGAGCATCCCGGCGGAGGGCACGCCGCGCAGCCTGGCCTTCTTGATCCGGAAGTCCCCGGGGAGTCTCGCGCCCACCGTGGCGAAGGGGGCGACGAGCCCTTCGCGGGCATTGGGTGCGCCGCAGACCACCTGCACGGTCTCGCCGGAGCCGTCGTCCACCTGGCAGACGCGCAGCTTGTCGGCGTCGGGGTGGGGCTCGACGGCGGCGATGCGCCCCACGATCACCCCGGAGAACGGCGGGGCCGCGGGCTCGACGCCGTCCACCTCGAGGCCGGCCATGGTGATCTGTTGGGCCAGGGCGTCGATGTCGCGCGCGGGGGTGACCCACTCGTGCAGCCAGCGTTCACTGAATTTCATCGCATCCCCTCAGGCAAATTGGCGCAAGAAGCGCAGGTCGCTCTCGAAGAACAGGCGCAGGTCGTTGATGCCGTAGCGCAGCATCGCCAGCCGCTCCACCCCCATGCCGAAGGCATAACCGGAGAAGCGCTCGGGATCCACGCCCACCATCTCGAACACCCGCGGGTGGACCATGCCGCAGCCGAGGACCTCCAGCCAGCCCGAGTGGCCGCAGACGCGGCAGCCTTCGCCGCCGCACATCACGCACTCGATGTCCACCTCCGCCGACGGCTCGGTGAAGGGGAAGTAGGAGGGGCGGAAACGGGTGCGCAGGTCGTCGCGCTCGAAGTAGCGGCGCAGGAACGCGTCGAGGGTGCCGCGCAGGTCGGCGAACGAGACCTCGCGATCCACCAGCAGGCCTTCCACCTGGTGGAACATGGGCGTGTGGGTGAGATCGGAGTCGCAGCGATAGACCCGCCCCGGCGCGATGGCGCGGATGGGCGGCTGCTGGTTCTCCATCACCCGGATCTGGACCGGCGAGGTGTGGGTGCGCAGCACGCGCCCGTCGTCGAAGTAGAAGGTGTCGTGCATGGCCCGCGCCGGATGGTGGGCGGGGATGTTGAGGGCCTCGAAGTTGTGGTAGTCGTCCTCGATCTCCGGGCCTTCCTCGACCCCGAAGCCCAGCTGGCCCAGCAGGTCCTCGATGCGCTCGAGGGTGCGGGTCACGGGGTGCAGGCCGCCCGCGGGCTGGCCGCGCCCGGGGAGGCTGACATCCACCGACTCCGCCGCCAGGCGGGCCTCCAGGGCGGCCTTCTCCAGCGTCGCGCGGCGGGTCTCGATGCGCCCGGCCAGTGTCTGCTTGGCCTCGTTGATGGCCTGGCCGGCCGCCTTGCGCTCCTCGGGCGGGAGCTTGCCGAGCTTCTTCAGCTCGGCGGTGAGCCGTCCCTTCTTGCCCAGGTACTCCACCCGCACCTGGTCGAGGGCGGCCAGGTCCTCGGCCGCGTCGACGGCCGCCACCGCCTGGTTCAACAGTTCCTCGAGAGGTTCATTCACGACGATCACCGCTGGGGTTGTTGGGCATTCGGCGCGGGGCGTTCGGGGGCGGGGGCCGCCGGCGCACCGCGTGGCAGGCGAAAACAAAAAGGGGAAAAGCCGGAAGCTTTTCCCCACGGGACCATGCGACAGGGCTCACGGCCGACTGTCGTCTCAGTCCGCCAGGCTGGCCTTGGCCTGCTCGGCGAGGGCGGCGAAGGCCGCCTTGTCGTGGACCGCCAGGTCGGCCAGCAGCTTGCGGTCGACCTCGACCTCGGCCTGCTTGAGGCCGTTCATCAGGCGGCTGTAGGACAGGCCGTTGTTGCGCGCCTCGGCGTTGATGCGGGTGATCCACAGGCGGCGGAACTCGCGCTTCTTCTGGCGGCGGTCGCGGTAGGCGTACTGGCCGGCCTTGATGACCGCCTGCTTGGCGACGCGGAAGTTGCGCGAACGGGCACCATAGTAGCCCTTCGCCTTGTTGAGAACCTTCTTGTGCTTGGCGCGTGCGTTGACGCCACGCTTGACTCGAGCCATGTCTCGTCTCCTGTACCGGTCTTAGCTGTAGGGAAGCAGGCGCTTGATGTGGACCACGTCCGCCTCGTGGACGTAGGCCGGATCGCCGAGATGGCGCTTCCGCTTGCTGCTCTTCTTGGTCAGGATGTGGCGCATGTGCGACTGCTGGCGCTTGTAGGCGCCGCCACCCGTGCGCTTGAAGCGCTTGGACGCACCGCGATTGCTCTTGATCTTGGGCATCGTTCTACTCCGGTTCGATGATCTTGTGTCACCCCTGGGCGTCGGAGTCACAACGCGTCGGGGCTAATGAACCGGGGCGCCCTGAGGGCGCCCCGGTTTTGCGAGCCGCGAATTATACGGCAATTCACTTCTTTTTGGGAGCCATCACCATCACCATCTGGCGCCCTTCCATCTTGGGCTTCTGCTCCACGGTGGCGAGCTCCTCGAGGTCCTCCTCGATGCGATCCATCAGCTGGGCGCCGAGTTCGCGGTGGGCCATCTCGCGGCCCCGGAAGCGGATGGTGACCTTGGTCTTGTCGCCCTTGTTGAGAAAGCGGGTCAGGTTGCGCAGCTTGACCTGGTAGTCACCTTCCTCGGTGCCGGGCCGGAACTTGACTTCCTTGACCTGGATCTGGGCCTGTTTCTTCTTGGCCGCGTGCGCCTTCTTGCTCTGCTCGTACTTGTACTTGCCGTAATCCATGATCTTGCAGACCGGCGGCTTGGCGGCAGGGGATACCTCCACCAGGTCGAGCTCGGCCTCGTCGGCAAGTCGCAGGGCCTCTTCAGTGGGCACTACACCGATCTGCTCCCCGTCGGTTCCGATGACCCGGACTTCGGGGACGGTGATCCGTTCGTTGGTGCGCGTGGGATCTTCCTGGCGAATCGGTGCGCGTCGTTTTGGACGAGCGATACCTGAATCCTCCTAAAATGGCCGTGGCGACAACCGCCCGCGGGCGGTTGCGTGTCACTTCCGCGAGTGGATCTCGTCTTCGAATCGGCGGCCGAGCTCGTCGAGCCCGATGCTGCCGAGGTCCTCGCCGTCCCGCTTGCGCACGGCAACGCTGCGCTCTTCGCGCTCGCGATCGCCGACGATCAGCATGTAGGGGACGTGCGCGAGGCTGTGCTCGCGAATCTTAAAACCGATCTTCTCGTTTCTCAAGTCGGTCTGCGCCCGCACGCCGCGGCTGCGCAGGTCCCGGGCCACTTCGGCGGCATAGTCGGCGTGCTTGTCGGTGATGCCCATGACCACCGCGTGGCGCGGGGCCAGCCAGAGGGGCAGGTCGCCGGCGTAGTGCTCGATGAGGATGCCGACGAAGCGTTCCAGCGAGCCGAAGATGGCGCGGTGGATCATCACCGGCGGCTCGCGGTCGCCCTGCTCGTTGACGAACTCGGCGCCCAGCCGGCCGGGCATGGAGAAGTCCACCTGGATGGTGCCGCACTGCCAGGCGCGGCCGATGGTGTCGTGCAGGGTGAACTCGATCTTGGGGCCGTAGAAGGCGCCCTCGCCGGGCTGGTGCCGGAAGTCCAGGCCCTGGTCGTTGAGCGATTTTTCCAGCGCGTCCTCGGCCTTGTCCCACAGGTTGTCCGAACCCACGCGCTTTTCCGGGCGCGTGGAGAGCGCCAGCGAGACGTCGTTGAAGCCGAAGCGCGAGTAGACCTCGAAGATCTGCTCGATCAGGTCGGTGACCTCGGCCTGCAGCTGGTCCTCGGTGCAGAAGATGTGGGCGTCGTCCTGGGTGAAGCGCCGGGCCCGCAGCAGGCCGTGCAGGGTGCCGGAGGGCTCGTTGCGGTGCACGGTGCCGAACTCGGCCATGCGCAGCGGCAGGTCGCGGTAGCTCTTCAGTCCCTGGTTGTACACCTGCAGGTGGCCCGGGCAGTTCATCGGCTTGACCGCGTAGTCGCGGTTCTCGACATGGGTAGTGAACATGTCGTCGGAGAACTTCTCCCAGTGCCCGGAGCGCTCCCACAGCGAGCGGTCGAGGATCTGCGGGGTGTTGATCTCCTGGTAGCCGTGGCGCTCGAGATGCTCGCGCATGTAGTTCTCCACCGTGCGGTAGAGGCGCCAGCCCTTGTCGTGCCAGAAGACCATGCCCGGGGCCTCTTCCTGGAAGTGGAAGAGGTCCATCTGCTTGCCCAGGCGGCGGTGGTCGCGCTTCTCGGCCTCCTCCAGGCGGTGGAGGTAGGCCTTGAGGTCCTTCTTGCTGCCCCAGGCGGTGCCGTAGATGCGCTGGAGCATCTCGTTGTTCGAGTCGCCGCGCCAGTAGGCCCCGGCCACCTTCATCAGCTTGAAGGCCTTGAGCTTGCCGGTGTGGGGCACGTGGGGGCCGCGGCAGAGGTCGGTGAAGTCGCCCTGGGTGTAGAGGCCGATCTCCTCGTGCTCGGGGATGTCGCTGATGATCTCGGCCTTGTAGTCCTCGCCGATGCGCTTGAAGTACTCGATGGCCTGGTCGCGGGGCATGACCTCGCGATGGACCTCGTGGCCCTCCCTGGCCAGTTCCTTCATGCGTTTCTCGATCTTTTCCAGGTCCTCGGGCGTGAAGGGGCGCTCGTAGGCGAAGTCGTAGTAGAAGCCGTTCTCGATCACCGGCCCGATGGTCACCTGCGCCTCGGGATAGAGCTGCTTGACCGCCTGGGCCATCAGGTGGGCCGTGGAATGGCGGATGACCTCCAGGCCTTCCTCGTCGCGCTCGGTGAGGATGGCCACGCGGGCGTCGTGGCTCACCTTGCGGGAGAGGTCCACCGGCTTGTCGTCCACCTTGCCGGCGATGGCGGCCTTGGCCAGGCCGGGGCCGATGTCGGCGGCGATCTCGGCGATGGAGATGGGCGCGTCGTATTCGCGCTGGGAGCCGTCGGGGAGGGTGATCAAGGGCATTGCTGCGATTCCTGTTTCAGAGGTGGCCCCTACCAAAGGCCACGTGGACGGTCGGGGCAGTGCGTGTTGCCGGGTGCCTTCTGCTGCCGGGGCGTCCGGCCTACCGTGCCGGCAGTCGCCCCGGCGGACCCGCCGATCGGGACCGGCTGCCCGCTCGCGGGTTCGTCCGGCGGTGGCCGAACGAAAAAAAGCACCGCCAGGCGGTGCTTTTTCGTCGATCTGGTAGGCGCGAGTGGGTTCGAACCACCGACCCCCACCATGTCAAGGTGGTGCTCTACCACTGAGCTACGCGCCTGAAGTGAGTGCGAACTATACGCATCCGCCCCGGGCCGTGCAACCCCTGCAGGCGAATCGGCCATTGCCGGCGCCGGTGGGCGAGCCGGGCGCGCGGCGTGGCACCCCCGCCGCGGGTCGCCCCGGCCGTGGGCGTCCGCCAGGCCGCTAGACGGCCTCCTGCTCGGGCAGGCCGAGGCCCTGTTCCTTGATGCGGTCGATCTCGTCGCGCAGTTTCGCCGCCTCCTCGAATTCCAGCTCGCGCGCGTGCGCGAGCATCTGTTGTTCGAGTTGCTTGATCTTTCTGGCCGCCATCTCCGGGGAGAGGCCGGCGTATTCTCCGGGCTCCTCGGCGGCCTTGCGGCTGCCGGGCCGGGCACCCGGCACGCCGGCGTAGGCGCCCTCCATGATGTCGGCCACGCTCTTCTCGATCCCCTGCGGGGTGATGCCGTGGCGCTCGTTGTGGGCGATCTGCTTGGCCCGCCGGCGCTCGGTCTCGTCGATGGCCCGGCGCATGGAGCCGGTGATCTCGTCGGCGTAGAGGATGGCCTTGCCGTTGACGTTGCGCGCCGCCCGGCCGATGGTCTGGATCAGCGAGCGGTCGGAACGCAGAAAGCCCTCCTTGTCGGCATCGAAGATGGCCACCAGCGAGACCTCGGGCATGTCCAGGCCCTCGCGCAGCAGGTTGATGCCCACCAGCACGTCGAATTCGCCCAGGCGCAGGTCGCGGATGATCTCCACGCGCTCCACGGTGTCGATGTCGGAGTGCAGGTAGCGCACGCGCACGCCGTGTTCCTGGAGGTAGTCGGTGAGGTCCTCGGCCATGCGCTTGGTGAGCGTGGTGATCAGCACCCGCTCGTCGGCCTCCACCCGCTTGCCGATCTCGGAGAGCACGTCGTCCACCTGGGTGCCCACCGGGCGCACCTCCACCTCGGGGTCCACCAGGCCGGTGGGGCGCACCACCTGCTCGGCCACCGCGTCGGCGTGTTCCCGCTCGTAGGGGCCGGGGGTGGCGGAGACGAAGACGGTCTGGGGCATCATGCGCTCGAATTCGTCGAACTTCAGCGGCCGGTTGTCCAGCGCCGAGGGCAGGCGGAAGCCATATTCCACCAGCGTTTCCTTGCGCGAGCGGTCGCCCTTGTACATGCCGCCCACCTGGGGGACGGTGACGTGCGACTCGTCGATGATCATCAGCGCGTCATCCGGCAGGTAGTCGTAGAGGCAGGGCGGGGCCTCGCCGGGCCGCCGGCCGGAGAGATAGCGCGAGTAGTTCTCGATGCCGTTGCAGTAGCCGAGTTCGAGCATCATCTCGATGTCGAACCGGGTGCGCTGCTCCAGGCGCTGGGCCTCCACCAGGCGGTTCTCCTCGCGCAGGAACGCCAGGCGGTCCTTGAGCTCCACCTTGATCTGCTCGATGGCCTCCAGCAGCGTCTCCCGCGGGGTGACGTAGTGCGTCTTGGGGTAGACCGTGAGCCGCGGGAATCGCTGCAGCACCTCGCCGGTGAGCGGGTCGAAGTGGCTGAGCTGCTCGATCTCGTCGTCGAACAGCTCGATGCGGATGGCCTCCTTGTCCGCCTCCGCGGGGAAGATGTCGATCACCTCGCCGCGCACCCGGTAGGTGCCGCGCTTGAGTTCGTTGTCGTTGCGGGTGTATTGCAGCTCGGCCAGGCGGCGGAGGATCTCGCGCTGGTCCACGATGTCGCCGCGCCGCAGGTGGAGGACCATGCGCAGGTAGGACTGCGGGTCGCCCAGGCCGTAGATGGACGAGACGCTGGCGACGATGATGGTGTCGCGGCGCTCGAACAGGGCCTTGGTGGCCGACAGCCGCATCTGCTCGATGTGCTCGTTGATCGAGGCGTCCTTCTCGATGAAGGTGTCCGACGCGGGGACATAGGCCTCCGGCTGGTAGTAGTCGTAGTAGGAGACGAAGTACTCCACCGCGTTGCGCGGGAAGAATTCCTTCATCTCCCCGTAGAGCTGGGCCGCGAGCGTCTTGTTGGGCGCCAGGATCAGCGTGGGGCGCTGCACCTGCTGGATGACGTTGGCCATGGTGAAGGTCTTGCCCGAGCCGGTGACACCCAGCAGGGTCTGGCGGGCAAGGCCGTCATTGAGGCCCTGCTCCAGGTCGCGGATGGCGGTGGGCTGGTCGCCGGCCGGCTGGTAGCGGGTCTCGATCTGGAATGCTCGACTCATGGATGCGCCGCGTTCGAATGGAGGTGGTGAAGGGCTCACCCGGGTTAGGTGGTCGGGATGGGCCCGGGTTCCAAAATCCGTGGAAACCGCCGCGAATGGCCCTGAAGTCGGGCGCGAGTTGCAGTATCATTGAGGGTCGGGGTCGGCGGCCGTGCCGGCCGGCCAGACCTCGCGAGCCCAATCATCAAGGATCCGGTTTTGCAGATCAAACTGTCTTCGAGAGTCCAGCGCGTAAAACCCTCGCCCACACTCGCCGTGACCTCGCTGGCCGCTCAGCTCAAGGCCGAGGGCCGGGACATCATCGGCCTCGGGGCCGGGGAGCCCGACTTCAAGACGCCGCAGCACATCCGTGCGGCCGCCATCGAGGCCATCAACGACGGCTTCACCGGCTACACCCCGGTGGACGGCACCCCCGAGCTCAAGCAGGCGGTGGTGGACAAGTTTCGCCGCGAGAACGGGCTCGAATACACCACCGACCAGATCCTGGTGTCCTGCGGGGGCAAGCAGTCGTTCTTCAACATGGCCCAGGCGATGCTCGACGCCGGTGACGAGGTCGTGATTCCCGCGCCCTACTGGGTCTCCTACCCCGACATGGTCAAGCTCGCCGACGGCGAGCCCGTGATCCTGCGGGCCGGCCAGGAGCAGGGCTTCAAGATCACCCCCGAACAGCTGGACGCCGCGCTCAACGAGCGCACCCGCCTGTTCGTCATCAACAGCCCCTCCAACCCCACCGGCAGCGCCTACACCCGCGCAGAGCTCGCCGCCCTGGGCGAGGTGCTCGAGGGCCATCCCCGGGTCGTGGTCGCCACCGACGACATGTACGAGCACATCCTCTGGACCGACGAGCCGTTCGTGAACATCGTCAACGCCTGCCCATCCCTCTACGAACGCACGGTGGTGATGAACGGCGTCTCCAAGGCCTATGCCATGACCGGTTGGCGCATCGGCTACGCCGGCGGTCCGGTGGAGCTGATCAAGGCCATGAAGAAGGTCCAGTCCCAGAGCACCTCCAATCCCACCTCCATCTCCCAGGTGGCGGCCACCGAGGCCCTGGGCGGCGACCAGGGTTGCGTGGCCGAGATGGTCAAGGCCTTCCGCGAGCGCCACGACTACGTCGTCGAGCGGCTCAACCGCATCCCGGGCATCGAGTGCCTGGCCTCCCAGGGCACCTTCTACGCCTTCCCCAACGTCGAGGGAGCCATCGAGAAGCTGGGCCTGGAGGACGACGTCGCCCTGGCCAACCACCTGCTCGAGGAGACCGGCGTGGCCCTGGTGCCCGGTTCTGCCTTCGGGCTCGACGGCCACATGCGCCTCTCCTACGCCACCGGCATGGACCAGCTCGAGGCCGCCATGGACCGGCTCGAGCAGCGCCTTTCTTGACACCCCGGAAGAGGGCGCGTAAGCTTCGCGCTCTCATTCCCCGATAGCTCAGTTGGTAGAGCGCCTGACTGTTAATCAGGTTGTCGCTGGTTCGAGTCCAGCTCGGGGAGCCAGGTTCGGCGCTGGTAGCTCAGTTGGATAGAGCATCTGACTACGAATCAGA
>JAAZVP010000028.1 GCA_018623495.1 Halothiobacillus sp.
GGTGAGCACCGGGGCCAGCAGGTGCAACAGCCAGCCGCCGGCGAGCGCGACGATCAGCCAGAACCAGTTGTCGGGGTTGCGGATCATCGACTGCCCTCCCTCTTCGTCGTTTGCCGGGCCTTCGCCAGCTCGCGCCACGCCCGGACGAAGTACTCGGCCGCGCTGACCCCGGCGGTCAGCGCCGCCAGGCCCACCAGCACGGGGATCACCGCCGAAACCCGGCCGACCTCCAGCGCTGCCAGGATCACCGCCAGCACCAGCACCACCTGTACGAAGGTATGCCCCTTGCCGCTCCAGCCGGGCACCGGGCGGAAGGCCGGGCCCACGTACCCGCGCAGGAAGAGACTGCCGCCGACGATGCCCAGGTCGCGGACCAGCATCACCACGAACAACCACAGCGGCAGCAGCCCGAGACGGGTGAGCGCGCCGAAGCAGACCAGCATCAGCAGCTTGTCGGCCGCCGGGTCGAGGATGGCCCCCAGTCGCGAGGTCCAGCCGAAGCGCCGGGCCAGGAGGCCGTCCAGGCCGTCCGAGACACCGGCGACGGCGAACAGGGCCAGCGCCTCGACGAAACGCGACTCCAGCAACAGCCACCCCAGCGGCGGTACCAATGCCAGCCGGCCGACGGTGATCGCGTTGGGGATGACGGCCGGGTTCACGGGCGCAACCGGTAGATGAGCGTGGGGGTGCCGGCGGCGCCGGCGTCGGCATCGGCGTCCAGCGCCGCCAGCTCGCGGCCCAGGTCGATGGCCCGGCGCAGGCTCTCCGGGCCGCCGCGCAGGCGCAGGTCGAAGCGCAGGCGGGAGCCGCGCAGGAACACCGGGTGGACGGCCTCCACCACGTCCAGGGCCTCGAGGTATTCCGTGACCCGGGCGTAGTCCGTCACGCCCTCGAGGCCGCGCACCTCCAGGCGGGCGGCGACACCCTCGCCACCGGCACGGATGGCCAGCCCGCGGGCCAGCTGGTCCACCAGCCGGTCGAAACCCGCCGCCAGCGCCGCCTCGCGCTCGCCGGTCACGGCGGCGCCGCTGGCGGTCTCGCCGGTGTCGTCGTGCAGCCACCAGCGGGCCCGCCAGCGCTCGCCTTCGCGTCCCAGGCGCAGCACCGCCACGGTCTCCGGCGCGTAGCGCTCGGATGCCTCCAGGACCACCTCGAAGAAACCGCCCCAGAGGTCGGCGAAGCCCAGCCGGCGCCGGTCCTCGAGATCGAGCAGCGGCAGCAGCACGGGCACCGCGCGGCGCTTCGCCTGCTCCCGCAGGGCCGCCTCCAGGGCGCCACCCCGGCTGCCGTCGGCCCCCAGCAGGAAACGCCGGTTGCCGTCGTCCACCGCCAGCCAGACCAGCACGCGCGGCCGCTCGCGCGGCCAGAAGCGCAGGCCAGCCCGCGCCAGGCGCTCCTCCACCGCGGCGGGGGCGAAGCCCACCTCCAGCGCCAGCGAGGGCTCGCCCGCCTCGCTCTCGCGGCGCAGGTAGCCGAACTGCTGAACCGCGTCGCCGGCGTCGGCCAGTGCCGTGGCGGCCCCTTCGCGGGCGGCGATGGCGCTGTCGCCGGTGACCTTGACCAGCACCCGGGCCAGCGCCTCGCGAAAGCCGCGGCTGCGCTCGGCCCGGCCCTCGTCGGCCACCGGCACGGTGGCCGTGTAGAGCCCGTCCACCGGCGCGCCCACGGCGGCGCCGGAGGCCAGCCAGGCCAGCAACAGGGCGGGGAGCAGGCGGCCCGCCGGCCAGCGTCGCAGGTATCCTTTCATGGGTATCGAGGGACCGTCCTGAATCCGGTTGAGGCTTGCTGTAAAATACCACATTTGCCTGCAACCCCGGCGCGAGACCCCATGGCAGCGAACGATCCCGACTCCCCCTCCCTGAGCTACCGCGACGCCGGCGTCGACATCGATGCCGGCAACACCCTGGTCGAGCGCATCAAGCCGGCCGTCAAGAGCACCCAGCGCCCCGAGGTCCTGGGTGGACTGGGCGGCTTCGGCGGCCTGTTCGAGCTGCCCGTGGGCCGCTATCGCAACCCGGTACTGGTCTCGGGCACCGACGGCGTGGGCACCAAGCTGCGCCTGGCCATCGACGAGGCCCGCCTCGAGGGCGTGGGGGTCGACCTGGTGGCCATGTGCGTCAACGACATCCTCGTGCTGGGCGCCGAGCCGCTGTTCTTCCTCGACTACTACGCCACCGGCAGGCTCGCCGTGGACGACGCCACGGTGGTGGTCGAGGGCATCGCCGAGGGCTGCCGCCAGGCCGGCGCGGCCCTGGTCGGCGGCGAGACCGCCGAGATGCCGGGGATGTACGCCGGCAACGACTTCGACCTGGCCGGCTTCTGCGTGGGGGCCGCCGAGAAGGACCGCATCCTCACCGGCGAACGGGTGGCCGAGGGCGACGTGCTGATCGGGCTGGCGGCCTCGGGCCCCCACTCCAACGGCTATTCGCTGATCCGCAAGGTCATCGACCACGTCGACGCCGACCTGGACGCCGACTGCGGCGGCCGCCCGCTGCGCGACGCCCTGCTGGCCCCCACGCGCATCTACGTGGAGTCGGTGCAGGCCCTGCTCGCCGCCCAGCCGGTGCACGCGCTGAGCCACATCACCGGCGGCGGGCTGCTGGAGAACCTGCCCCGGGTGCTGCCGAAGGGACTGGCCGCGCGGGTGGACACCGCCGCCTGGAGGCGACCGCCGGTGTTCGACTGGATCGCCGAGAACGGCAACGTCGCCCGCGAGGAGATGTTTCGCACCTTCAACAACGGCATCGGCATGGTCGCGGTGGTCCCCGCCGAGGCCGCCGACCCGGCCGTGGCCACGCTCACCGCGGCCGGCGAGCAGGCCTGCGTCATGGGCCGCATCGAGGCCCGCGCAGGCGGCGAACCGGTCATCCTCGACTGAGACGACGACAGCCCATGTGCAGCCAAGCGCGACCCGCCCGCCTGGTGGTGCTGATCTCCGGCACCGGCAGCAACCTCCAGGCCCTCATCGACGCCATCGACGCCGGTGGACTCGACGCCCGCATCGACCGGGTGATCAGCAACCGGCCCGGGGCCCCGGGGCTCGAGCGTGCCCGCGAGGCCGGCATCGAGACCCGGGTGATCGACCACCGCGAGCACGCCGAGCGTGCCGACTACGATGCCGCCCTGGCCGCCGCCATCGAGCCCATCGCCCCGGACGCCGTGATCCTCGCCGGTTTCATGCGCATCCTCACCCCCGGGTTCGTGCGCCGCTTCCAGGGCCGGCTGATCAACATCCACCCTTCGCTGCTGCCGGCCTACCGCGGGCTGGACACCCACGCCAGGGCACTGGCCGACGGCGCCAGCGAGCACGGCGCCAGCGTGCACTTCGTCACGCCCGAGCTGGATGCCGGGCCGGTGATCGTCCAGGCCCGGGTGCCGGTGCACGCCGACGACACCCCCGAGACGCTCCAGCAGCGGGTCCACGCCCAGGAGCACCGCATCTACCCGCTGGCCGTGGACTGGCTCTGCCGGGGCTGGGCGAGCCTCGACGAGGCGGGCCACGGCCGTTTCCACGACCGGCCGGTGGTCACGCCGGCCCGCCTGGACGGCCAGCACCTGGAACTGCCGGTGGTGGAGCTGGCATGAACGAGCCCTTCGACGAGCGACAACCGCCCAGCAAGTCGGCCCGCAAGCGGGCCTCGGCGGCCCTGCAGGACCTCGGCGACCATCTCACCGGGCTGAGCGACGCCGAACTCGATCGCCTGGAGCTGCCCGAGGCGCTGCGCAACGCGGTGGAGCAGGCCCGGGACATGCGCCGTGGCGGCGGTCGCAAGCGGCTGGTGAAGTTCATCGGCAAGCTCCTGCGGGAGATGGACGAGGACGCGCGCACGGCCCTCGAGCACGCCCTCGCCGAGCAGGACCGGGCCAGCGACGAGGCCCGCGCCCGGCTGCACCGCGTGGAACGCTGGCGGGAGCGGCTCATCGAGGAAGGCGACGAAGCCCTCAGCGAACTGCTGGCCGACCAGCCCGCCGGCGACGTCCAGCACCTGCGCCAGCTGATCCGCAACGCCCGCCGCGAGCGCGAGCGGGAAAGGCCCCCCAAGGCCGCCCGCGAGCTCTTCCGCTACCTGCGGGACGAGCTGGCAGTGTAAGGAACCAACCCGCCGACGGGTCGGCCCCGTAGGATGCGGTGAGCGAAGCGAACCGCATCGATGATGCAAGTAGAGCCCTCACCCCACGCATCGACGATGCAAGTAGAGCCCTCACCCCACGCATCGAGGATGCAAGCCAGCCCCTCACCCCCACGCACCGACGATCCAGGCCAGACCCTCACCCCCAAGCATCAACGATCCAGGCCAGCCCCCCATCCCCACCCGGAAAACGCGAAACCGGAGGGCGCGTCCTGCTGGATGAAACCGCAGGACGCATCCTGCTGCACGAAACCACAGGACACATCCTGTGGAGTACGGCCGCCGCTTCCCGGCGAGCGCCGGTCCCCTACACGCCCCCCGTGCCCAGGCGGCAACGGAAGCGGCGCTGGTCGAGGACCGGGAAGCGCCGGCGCAGCCGGGCCTGGGCGTCGGTATCGAAGGCGGCGACCACCGCGCCGGGGGCGTCGGGCTGGCAGGCGAGCACCCGGCCCCAGGGATCCACCAGCTGGCTGTGACCGAAGGTCTCGCGCCCACCCGGGTGGCGGCCCACCTGCCCGGCCCCGGCGACGAAGGCCAGTCCCTCCACGGCCCGGGCCCGCAGCAGCAGCTCCCAGTGGGCCCGGCCGGTGGTACGGGTGAAGGCCGCCGGCACGGCGAACCACTGGGCGCCGGCGTCGAGCAGCGACTGGAACAGGCCGGGAAAGCGCAGGTCGAAGCAGATCGACAGCCCCAGCCGCCCGGCGGGGGTATCCACGGTGACCGCCGCCTCCCCCGGCTCCATCACCGCCGATTCCCGGTAGCTCTCGCCGGTCTCGCCGAGATCCACGTCGAACAGGTGCAGCTTGTCGTAGCGGGCCACCACCCGCCCGGTGTCGTCGAGGACCAGCGAGGCAGCCCGCACCCGCGCCGGGTCCTCCCCCCGCAGGGGCACGCTGCCGGCCACCAGCCAGGCGCCGGTGGCGCGGGCGAGCTCGGCCAGGGCGGCCTGGATGGGGCCGTCGCCCGGCGTCTCGGCCACTGCCAGCAGGTCGGGGTCGCGCTCGGGCATGTAGGCGAAGTTCTCCGGCAGCACCACCACCGAGGCCCCCTGTCCCGCGGCGTCGCGCACGCCGGCGGTGGCCACCGCGAGGTTGGCCTCGACGTCCGCCCCGGATTGCATCTGCACCACGCCGATGCGCTTCACTCGCCCACCTCCAGCTCGATCCACTCGGGGCGCGGGCCACCCGGTTCCAGGCGCAACCGGTCCGAGGGAATGCCCAGCCCCACCAGCCAGTCCCGCAGTTCCGCGGCCCACAGCCCGCCGGCCTCGCCGCCGGCGTAACGGATCACGATCCGCTGCCCCGGCCGGTGCATCCAGTCGCGCACCACCGCCTGCACCGGCTCGAGCCGGGTGATGCGCTCGCCGCTGCGCGGGTGGGCCCAGTCGTCGGCGCTCAGCCGGTACTCGGCCGCGGCCGGGGTCGCGGCGAGGCCGGCGATCGCCGCGATGGCCGTCATCAGTCGCATTCTCATCACGTCCTACTCCGACACCGGCTCGATCTCGGGGTTCTCCCAGCTCCCGGTGAGCCGGTACTCGATCCGGGTGGCCTCCTGGATGTCCTTCTTGAGGACCTGCTGGAGCAGCAGCACCGCCGCACCCACGCCGGTGCCGCCGGCCAGGGCGCCGATCACCGGCAGGGCCGAGGTCTCCGGCATCACCCGCACGCGCTGGTCGAAATCGCGGGCCGCGATGCCCGTGCGGCCGGTGATCTCGATGCGCCCCGAGGGCCCGCTCATCACCAGCGGCGAGGAAAACAGGCTGCCGTCGCGCAGGGTGTTGCGCCCCTCCATCCGGTCGAAGCGGTATCCCTTGCCGAAGACGTCCTGGAAATCCAGGCCCAGCCGGCGGGGCAGGGCCGCCAGGCTGAACAGGCCGATGGCCCGCCCGGCCCCGGGGTCGATGTTCTCGATGGCCCCGTCGGTGACCTCGAAACCGCCCTGCCCACTCGCGGTTCGCCAGTCGAAGGCCCAGGGTGCGCCGGGCCAGCGGACCTCGGCGTGCGCCTTCTCGATGGTGCCACCGGAAAGGGTATGGCGGAAACCCAGCTCGGAGAGCCCGGCACCGAGATCGTCGCCCTCGGCGCGCACGGTGAGCCGGGTCCGGCTGCCGCCATCGACGCCGCGGTGCCAGTCGCCCTCGGCGCGGAAGGCGAGATGCTCCGTGCCCAGCGCCAGGTGGTGGATGGCCAGGCCATCGGCGTCGGGGGCGGTCACCAGGGCGAGGTTCCGGAAGCGGAAGTCGGCCAGCGTGAGCTCGGCGACATCGACCTGCAGGGGCGGAACGTCGCCGGGTTCCAGGCCGATCCCCGTGCCCCCGGGCCGGGGACTCATGGCATCCACGCGAAGCCGCTCCAGCTCCACCCGAACGGGCCGGCCGGGGCCGGGCTCGAACGGCAGCAGCATCCGACCGGCCACGGCCTCGGCATCGATTTCGGCCTGCCAGGCCGCCGGCAGCCGGACGAGCTCCAGCTCGACCTCCTCCACGCTGCGACCGAAGGCCGCGAACTCGCCGAAATGCAGCGCGACGGCGTCGACTCCCCGGCCGGCGCCCGCCAGCCGCGCGTCGCCTTCTTCCAGCGCGGCCAGCACCGCGCGCCATTCGGACAGCGAGAAGGATTGCATGCGCCCGGCGATGCGCAGGGTATCGCGGGCGGGCAGCCGGGCGGCACCGTCGTGCAGGCGGATCTCGCCGCCGACCACGCCCTGGGCATCCGGGCCCGCCAGCCGCAGGGCGGCGTCGACCCGCTCGCCGTACTGCAACCGCAGCGTGCCGCCCCCGGCCTCCGGGGCAAAGGCGACGTCGATGGGCTGGGCGCTCGCCGCCGGCTTGGCAAAGGGACAGGGCAAATCCACCCGCGTCCCGACCAGGTCGCTGTGCAGGCGCACGGCCAGCCCGCCGTCGCCATCTTCGCGCGGGCCATGGGGCAGGTCCACCTCCGCCCGCCACTCGCTGGC
Organism: Halothiobacillus sp.; assembly: GCA_018623495.1. Taxonomy (GTDB): domain Bacteria; phylum Pseudomonadota; class Gammaproteobacteria; order JAAZVP01; family JAAZVP01; genus JAAZVP01. Next base: position 7,086 of record JAAZVP010000028.1, read on the forward strand.
CCCCGCGAGAAAGCCGTCCAGCCCCGGCAGCCGATCGCCCAGCACCGCCGCCGGGGGCAGCTCGCCGGCCAGCCGCACCCGGGTCAGCCGGCGCCCCGCGGGTCCGGCGGTTTCCACCTCCAGGTCCACCGGCCGCCCGGCGAGGCGGGCGCGCAGGCCCTGGCCGGTGAAGTCGAGTTCGTCGAAGGTCAACCGCCCCTGCACGCCCTCCAGATGCAGTCGCCAGCGATCGGCGAGCAGGTCCGTGCCGCGCAGGTCCAGCTGCCCGGCCACCTGCCGCTGCCCCGCCAACCGGCCGACCAGGGGCAGGCGGATGTCGAGGCCCAGCTCGGCGGGGCCTCTCACCTCGAGGGCCCCCAGGTTCTCGATGTCGCGGCCCAGGGGCGCCTCGCGCAGGTAGTCGAGCATGTCCGCGGCCGGGCCGGCGAGTCCCAGGTCGAGCTCCAGCACCGGGTCGCGGAAGCTGCGGATGCGGGCGTGGCCGTGACGTGCCTCCACCCCGCGGATGTGGCCGCTGTCCAGGGCGATGGCCATGCCGGCGTCGACGAAGGCCATCTCGCCCGCCAGCGCCCGGGCCGCCGGCCAGCCGGGCTTGTAGTCGAGGTCCAGGCCGGCGAAGTCGGCGCGCACGGCGAAGCGGCCCTCGGCCCGGCGGAAGGGGAAGCGGTCCAGCGGGCCGTGGAACAGCACCGCCCCGCGGTCCACGCGTCCCCCGGTGCCCAGCGCCCGGTCGAGCCAGCGCACCGGCCGCGGGTCCATGATGCCCACGGGCAGGTAGGCCGGTACCCGGCCCGAGGGGATGTCGCGAAAGCGGGCGAAGAGGTCGAGGTAGGGCCGGCCATCGGCGGGCAGGTCCAGGCGCAGCCGGGTCTCGGCCTGGATGTCCTCGCTGTCGAGCAAGAGCCCCGGGGCCCGCAACCAGGTGCGCTGGCCGTCCCAGCCGGCGTACACCGCCCCGCGCATGCCGCCGGCCAGCGGCGCGGGAAACAGCCCACCGAAGTCGATGGCCAGCCGGGGTGCCGCCAGCTCCAGGGCCAGCCGCCCGGGAAGCAGCCAGAAACGCCCGCTGACGCCGCGCACGCCGGTGATGCCCGGCAGGTCTTCGGCGCTCGCCTCGCGCAGGCGGCCATGGGCGCGCAGTGCACCGGGCCCGCCGCCCGGGGCGCCGGCCAGCTGCAGGTCTTCCACCTGTCCCTGCCAGGCGTGCCCGGCCAGGTGGTTCCGCCAGTCGTCGGGCAGGCCGGGCCAGTCGGCCAGCCGCCCCAACAGCGCCAGGTCCAGGCCCTGGAGGCGCGCGCGCCAGCCCTCCGGCCCGCGTTCGGCGGCGAGCCGGTCGAGGCGGTAGTCCCGCCCGTCGGCCTCGAGCCCGAGCTCGACCAGGTCCAGCCGCCAATCACCGGCCGCTCCGCGGTCCAGCCACCACTGGCCGGAGAGCCGCTCCCCCGCCGGCCGATCCGTGCCCGTCAGCCGCGGCCGGGTGATGCGGGTGCTGCCGGCGACGGCGGTGGGCCGGCCCGACTCGAGCGTGAGCCAGAGCTCGGTGTCCATGGTCCCCTCGGCGATCCCCGCGGCGGCGCGCCAGTCGGCGGGCAGCTGGGCCAGCCAGTCGCCCAGGTGGACGTTGCGCCCGCGGGCATGCAGGCGGCCGGACCAGTGCTGCCAGTCGCCCGGCGCGCCCGCCAGCCGGCCGGCGAGCTCCAGGCGGCCGTCGCTCACCCCCGGCAGGCGACCGCCGAGGCGAAACCGGTGGGACGGCCCCCGGTTGCGCAGCTCCAGCTCCAGGTCGGCGATCCGCAGCGGCGGCGCGTCGGCCGCCAGCCAGAGGATCTCCACGTCGGTCAGCTGCAGGTCACCCACCCGCAACAACCAGTCGGGCGGCCCCTCGGCGCCATCGCTCCCGCCCAGGCCGCGCACGCCGATGTCGCCGTCGGCGTCGCGCACCAGCATCACGCGGGCCCCGGAGAGCTCCAGCCCGGCGAAACGCGGTTGCAGGTCGAGGAGACTGGCGGGCAGGTCAAGGGCGACTCCCAGGTGCTCGACGGTCAGGGCCCTGCCCGACTCGCCACCGAGGCGCACCCCGCCCAGTTCGAGCACGGGCCCGAGCCCCTGCCAGCGGGCGTCCAGCCGGCCGACGGTCAACTCGGTGCCCAGGTAGTCGGCCACCTGGTCCACCAGCCACTCGCGGTAGTCGCCGGCCATGGGCAGCAGCAGCCGCGCCAGCGACAGGGCCACGGCGACGACGATCACCAGCGTCGCCGCGGTGAGCAGGAGCAGCCGGGGGAAGTGGCGCAGGGCTCGCATGGGGGGCTCCCCGGGGTCAGACCAGCACGACGTCGTACTGCTCGGGGCTGTAGAGCTCCTCCACCTGCAGCTTGACCGGCACGCCGGTGAAGTCCTGGAGCTCGGCCAGGCCGGTGGATTCCTCGTCGAGCAGGCGGTCGATCACCCGCGGGGCGGCCAGCACCATCAGCCGGCGGGCGTCGAACTGGCGCGACTCGCGCAGGATCTCGCGAAAGATCTCGAAGCAGACGGTCTCCGGCGACTTGATCGAGCCACGGCCCTTGCACACGGGGCATTCCTCGCAGAGCACGTGCTCGAGGCTCTCGCGGGTGCGCTTGCGGGTCATCTCCACCAGCCCCAGGCGCGAGACCTCGCATACGTTGGTCTTGGCGTGGTCGCGCTCCAGCGACTTCTCCAGCGCCCGCAGGACCTGGCGCTTGTGCTCGTCCTCGGCCATGTCGATGAAGTCGATGATGATGATGCCGCCGAGGTTGCGCAGCCGCAGCTGGCGGGCGATGGCCTGGGCCGCCTCGAGGTTGGTCTTGAAGATGGTCTCCTCGAGGTTGCGGTGGCCGACGAAGCCGCCGGTGTTGACGTCCACCGTGGTCATCGCCTCGGTCTGGTCGAGGATCAGGTAGCCGCCGGACTTGAGCTCCACCTTGCGCTCGAGCGCGCGCTGCATCTCGTCCTCCACCCCGTAGAGGTCGAAGATGGGCCGCTCGCCGGGGTAGTGCTCGATCAGCGGCAGGATGTCGGGGATCAGCTGCTCGGCGAAGTTGACCGCGCGGTGATAGGTCTCGCGCGAGTCGATGCGGATCTTCTCGACGTTCTCGCCCACCATGTCGCGCAGGGTGCGCAGGACGATGGGCAGGTCCTCGTGCACCCGGTTGCCGGGGGGCGTCTTGGCGGTGCGCTCCTGGATGCCCTGCCAGAGCTTGAGGAGGAAGGCCATGTCGCGCTCGAGTTCCTCGGCACTGGCCCCCTCGGCGGCGGTGCGCAGGATGAAGCCGCCGCCGTCGCCGAGCCGCTCGCGCAGGCTCTCGGTGAGGCCCTTGAGCCGGGCCCGCTCGTCGGGGTCCTCGATGCGGGCGGAGACGCCGATGTCGTGGGAGTGCGGCATGTAGACCAGGTAGCGCGACGGCACGGTGATCTGGCTGGTCAGGCGGGCCCCCTTGGTCCCCAGCGGGTCCTTGATCACCTGTACCAGCACGTCCTGGTCCTGGCGCAGCAGGTCGACGATGCCCACCGGGCGGCCGTTGCCGTTGGCACCGTCCATGACGGCCGGGGCCACGGGGTCGCCGGCCTGGCCGGTGTCCCACTCGGCGGGGAGCATGTGCCGGTCGATGTCGGAGACGTGCAGGAAGGCACCACGCTCCAGGCCGATGTCGACGAAGGCGGCGTCCATGCCCGGCAGCACCCGGTTCACGCGGCCCTTGTAGATGTTGCCGACGATGCCGCGGTTGCGCAGGCGCTCGACGTAGACCTCCTGGAGCACGCCGTTCTCCACCAGGGCGATGCGCGTCTCCTGGGGCGTGACGTTGACGAGGATCTCTTCGCTCATTTGCGTTTTCCGGTTCGAAGCGTCAGGCATGGACAGGCCGACTGCCCATGCCTCACCCCTCAACCGTCCAGCACGTCGATGCCGAACCCCGCCAGCAGCCCGGCGGTCTCGAACAGCGGCAGGCCCATCACCCCGGAGTAGCTGCCCCGGATCGACTCCACCAGCACCGCGCCCCGGCCCTGGATGGCGTAACCGCCGGCCTTGTCGACCGGCTCGCCGGTGGCCCAGTAGGCCTCCGCCTCGCCCGGGCGCAGCGCGCGCAGCCGCACCTCGGTGGTGCACACGGCCGTCGCCGTGCGCTCGCCGTCCGCCACCGCCACCCCCGAAAGCACCCGGTGGCTGCGGCCGGCGAGGCGTTCCAGCATGGCCCGGGCATCCGCCGGCCCGGCGGGCTTGCCGAGGATCTCGCCGTCGAGATCGAGGGCGGTGTCGGCCCCCAGCACCGGCCGGCGATCACCGGCCGGGCGGCGTTCGAGCCCGGCGGCGGCCTTGGCCCGCGCCAGGCGCTCGACGAAGGCCGTGGCGGCCTCGCCGGGGCGCACCGTCTCGGGCACCGGCGCGGGCAGCCGCTCCCAGGCCAGGCCCAGCTGGGTCAGCAGCTCGCCGCGGCGCGGCGAGCCGGAGGCCAGGTAGAGCGCGGGAGCGGGCTCAGCGGTGGTAGGGGTGTCCGGCATGCAGGCTCCAGGCGCGGTAGAGCTGTTCGGCGACGATCACGCGTACCAGCGGATGGGGGAAGGTCAGGCGCGAGAGCGACCAGCGCTGCTCGGCCGCCTGCCGGCATTCCCCGGAGAGCCCCTCGGGCCCGCCCACCAGCAGGGCCAGGTCGCGGCCGTCGAGCAGCCAGTCCCCCAGCCGCGCGGCGAGGTCCTCGGTGGACCACTCGCGGCCCGCCGGTTCCAGGGCGATCACCCGCGCCCCCCGGGGCACGGCGGCCAGCATCCGGCGGCCCTCGTCGCGGCGGATGCGCTCCAGGTCGGCGTTCTTGCCCCGCCGGCGGGCGTTCACCGGGTGCAGCTCCAGCCGGCACTCGGGCGGCATGCGCCGGGCATACTCGGCATAGCCGTCGTCGACCCAGGCCGGCATCCGCCCGCCCACGCTGATCAGGTGGATGCGCATGACCGCCTCAGGCGTCGGCGTCGGATTCCGGCAGCGGCGGTGCCGACCAGAACTTCTCCAGCTGGTAGAACTCGCGGGTGTCGGGCAGCATGGCGTGGACCACCACGTCGCCCAGGTCCACCAGCAGCCAGTCGCCGGGCTGCTCGCCCTCGATGCCCAGCGGCCGCTCGCCGGCGCGCTTGGCCTCCTCGACCACGTGCTGGGCCATGGCCTTGACGTGGGTGGGCGAGTTGCCCGAGGCGAAGATCATGTAGTCGGTGAAGTAGCAGCGCTCGCGGACATCGAGCACGCGGATGTCGTCCGCCTTGAGATCGTCGAGGGCCTCGACGGCCCGTTCGCAGAGTTCGTCGGCTTGCATGATGCTCCCAGTCGCGCCGGCCTCAACGGTAGAGGCCGTGCCTTTCAATGTAGTCGATGACCGCGGGCGTGAGCAGAAAGCGCGGATCGCGGCCCGCGGCGATCCCCTCGCGGATGGCGGTGGCCGAGATCTCGAGCTGGGTGACGCCGTGGAACAGGATCGCCCCCGCGGGTCGCTCGCGCAGCGGGCCGGGGTCCGCCACCCCGCGCTCGGCCAGCAGTTCGGCGGCCGCCCCGCTCGGCCGGCTGCCCGGCCGGCCGGTGATCACCAGGTGGGCCGTCTCCAGGATCGCCGCCCCGCGCTCCCACCCCGGGAAGCCGTTGAAGGCGTCCATGCCCAGCACCAGGCACAGGCGCCGGCCGGGGAAATCGGCGGCCAGCGAGGCCAGGGTGTCGGCCATGTAGGACGGCCCCTCGCGTTCCAGCTCGCGGGTGTCCACCACGAAGCCGGGCTCGCCGTCGACGGCCGCCCGCACCATGCCCAGGCGGGCGTCGGCGGCCACCGCCGGCTGCGGCCGGTGGGGCGGGACCCGGGCCGGCACGAAGCGCACGTGGTCCAGCCCCAGGTCCTCCCAGACCTCGTGGGCCACGCGCAGGTGGCCCAGGTGGACGGGATCGAAGGTGCCGCCGAAGACGCCGATCATGCCCGGCTCAGGAGCGGACATGGCCGTCGCCCAGGACCACGTATTTCTGGCTGGTCAGCCCCTCCAGGCCCACCGGGCCGCGGGCGTGGAGCTTGTCGGTGCTGATGCCGATCTCGGCACCCAGCCCGTACTCGAAGCCGTCGGCGAAGCGGGTGGAGGCGTTGACCATCACCGAGCTGGAGTCCACCTCGCGCAGAAAGCGGCGCGCCCGCCCGTAGTGCTCGGTGACGATGCTGTCGGTGTGGCCCGAACCGAAGCGGGCGATGTGAGCCATGGCCTCGTCCAGGCCGTCCACCACGCGCACCGCGAGGATGGGCGCCAGGTACTCGGTGCCCCAGTCGGCCTCGGTGGCCGCCCGGGCCTGCTCGCCGAGGATCGCCCGGCCCCGCTCGCAGGCCCGCAGCTCCACCCCGGCCTCGGCATAGCATCGGCCCAGTTCGGGCAGCACGGCCTCGGCGGCCGGCGCGTCCACCAGCAGGGTCTCCATGGTGTTGCAGGTCCCGTAGCGGTGGGTCTTGGCGTTGACGGCCACGTCCACGGCCTTGGCCGGGTCGGCGTCGCGGTCGATGAAGACGTGGCAGACGCCGTCGAGGTGCTTGATCACCGGGATGCGGGAATCGCGGGTCACGCGCTCGATCAGCCCCTTGCCGCCGCGGGGAACGATCACGTCCACGCTGTCTTCCATGGCCAGCAGCTCGCCCACCGCGGCGCGGTCGGTGGTCTCGATCACCTGGACGGCGTGCTCGGGCAGGCCCGCCGCGCGCATGCCCTGGCGGATGCAGGCGGCGATGGCCTGGTTGGAGTGGATGGCCTCGGAGCCCCCGCGCAGCACCGCCGCGTTGCCCGACTTGAGACACAGGGCGGCGGCATCGGCGGTGACGTTGGGCCGCGACTCGTAGATGATGCCGATCACGCCCAGGGGCACGCGCATGCGGCCCACCTGGATGCCGCTGGGGCGGTAGGCCATGTCGGTGACCTCGCCCACCGGGTCGGCCAGTCCGGCGACCTGGCGCAGGCCCTCGGCCATGGCCTCGAGCCGCGCGTCGGTCAGCTCCAGCCGATCGAGCAGCGCGCTGTCCAGGCCGTTCTCGCGGCCCGCCTCGAGGTCGCGGGCATTGGCCGCCCGGATCGTCGCGCGCGATTCCAGGATGGCGTCGGCAACGCTCTCCAGCGCCCGGTTCTTGGCCCCCGGCTGGGCGCGGGCCATCTCCCGCGCGGCCTCTCGCGCGCGGTGTCCGAGCTCTTGCATGTAGGCCTTGATATCCATCGTCATCACCCGTCGGGATTGGGATTCGTTGATTCCAGCGGCAGCGGCTGCCCGGCGATGCCCAGGGCCACGTCCAGCAGGCCGTCCCAGGCGCAGGCGTCGCGGCCGCCGCGCACCACGCAGCCCTCGCCCACGCCCTTGATCGCCCGGTCCAGCTCGGCGCAACGCCGCAGCAGCCGCTGCCAGTCCGCGGGACGGCGGCGCGCGGCCGCCCGCCGGTAGGCGGCGATCCGCGACTGCCAGACCCGCTGCCCGGCCAGCACGCGGTCCGGCGACTGGCGCCGCGCCAGCGCGCCGGCGGTGGCCACGAGATGGCGCGTCTCCCGGGTCAGCGCCCAGAGCACCAGCGGCAGGGCCACGCCCTCCTCGCGCAGACCGCGCAGGATCCGCGCGCAACGCCGGGCGTCGCCGGCCAGGGCGGCGTCACCCAGCTGGAAGATGTTGAAGCGCGCGCTGTCGCTCACCGCCTCGGCGACCTGCTCGGCGCCCACCGGCCCGGGTTCGAGGATCAGCGCCAGCTTCTCCACCTCCTGGGCGGCAGCCAGCTGGTTGCCCTCGACCCGCGCGGCCAGCACCTCGGCGGCCTCGCGCGAGGGCTGCAGGCCGCGGGCGCGCATGCGCGCCGCGATCCACTCCACCAGCCGCGCCAGGTCCAGGGGCCGGGCCTGGAGGATCACCCCGGCCTCGTCGATGGCGCGGAACCACTTGGCCTTCTGCGAGCGACTGTCGATGCGCCCGGCGGTGATCAGCAGCAGGGTCTCCTCGCCGGCGTCGGCGGCGAAGGCCGCCAGCGCCCGGCCACCCTCCTGGCCGGGCTTGCCGCCGGGAATGCGCAGGTCGATCAGGCGCCGCTCGGCGAACAGCGAGGGGCTGGCCACCTCGCGCTCCAGCCGACCCCAGTCGAAGCCGTTGTCGGCCTCCAGCACCACCCGCTCGGAATAGCCCGCCTCGCGGGCCCGGACGCGGATGGCATCGGCGGCCTCCAGCAGCGTCAGCGGCTCGTCGCCGGTCAGCAGGTAGACCGGCGCCAGGCGCCGCTCCAGCTGGGCCGCCAACTTCTCCGGGCGCAGCCGCATCAGTTCCCCATGGCCCGCAGCCGGCCCAGCATTCGCCGCAGCAGGTCGCGATCGATCTCCTCGCGGATGGCCTCCTGCTCGCGGTCCTGGCCGAGCACGCCGGCCGGGTCGTATTCGTAGATCCGCCGGGCCTCGAGGGCGATCACCTCGGGCTCCTCCCCGCCGGGCCGCAGCAGGCGCACCCGCAGCCGGCCGCTGAGGGCGTACTCGCGCACCTCGGCGTCGCCGCCCACGGAGACCGGCCGGCGCTCGAAGGCGTGATCCTCGAGCACCAGCCGCGCGCTGGCCCGCTCGGCGGACCCCACCAGGGTGTAGCCTTGGCCGGCGAGGCGCTCGCCGAGGCCCTCGCGCAGCGCGCCACCCCAGCCGCCCACCAGCTGGGTACGCTCGAGAAAGCCCGGCAGCCCCTCGCTGCCGCGGAGCTGGTAGCCGCAGCCGGCGAGCAGGGCGAGCAGCAGGACGACGAGCGGGGCGCGCATGCCTTAACCGGGGGCCACCACGTTCACCAGCCGCCCGGGCACCACGATCACCTTGCGCACCGGGTTGTCGCCCACGAAGCGGGCGACGTTGGCATCCGCCAGGGCGGCGGTCTCCACCGCGTCGCGCTCGGCCTCGGCGGGCACCTGGATCCGGGACCGGACCTTGCCGTTGACCTGCACCACCATCTCGATGGTGTCCTGCTCCAGGGCACCCTCGTCGACCGCCGGCCAGCCGGCGTCGAGCACGGTCTCCCGGTAGCCCAGCCGGTGCCAGAGACGCTCGGCGGCATGCGGGATGATCGGCGCGAGCATCAGCACCACCAGCTCCAGGGCCTCCTGCATCACCGCGCGGCCGGCATCGGAGGAGTCCTCGAAGCGGCCGATGTCGTTGAGCAGTTCCATGTTGGCGGCGATGGCGGTGTTGAAGGTCTGGCGCCGGTCGACGGCGTCGCTGACCCGCGCCAGGGTCTCGTGGACCTTGCGCCGCAGGGCCTTCTGGTCCTCGTCCAGGGCATCGGCATCCAGGGCCGGGGCGGGGCCGCCCTCGGCATGCTCGTGGACCTGGCGCCACAGGCGGCGGATGAAGCGGTTGGCGCCTTCCACGCCGGAGTCCGACCACTCCAGGGTCTGCTCGGGCGGCGCGGCGAACATCATGAACAGCCGCACGGTATCCGCGCCGAAGCGGTCGATCAGCGGCTGCGGGTCCACCGTGTTGCCCTTGGACTTGGACATCTTCGCGCCGTCCTTGTTGACCATGCCCTGGGTCAGCAGCCGCTTGAAGGGCTCGTCGGAGGTCACCAGGCCCTCGTCGCGCATCAGCTTGTGGAAGAAGCGCGCGTAGAGCAGGTGGAGTACGGCGTGCTCGATGCCGCCGATGTACTGGTCCACGGGCAGCCAGTGGTCGGCGCGACGGTCCACCATGGCCTGGTCGTTGCCCGGCGAGCAATAGCGGGCGAAGTACCAGGAGGACTCGAAGAAGGTGTCGAAGGTGTCGGTCTCGCGCTCGGCGGCGCCACCGCACTCGGGGCAGGTGGTTTCGAAGAACGCGGGCATGGACTTGAGCGGCGAGCCCGAGCCGTCCACGACCACCTCCTCGGGCAGGCGCACCGGCAGGTCCTCGTCGGGCACGGGCACCGCGCCGCAGGACGGGCAGTTGATCACCGGGATGGGGCAGCCCCAGTAGCGCTGACGGGAAACCCCCCAGTCGCGCAGGCGGTAGTTGACCTTGCGGTGGCCCAGGCCCTCGGCCTCGAGGTGCTCGGCGATGGCCCGCCGGGCCTCGGCCGAAGACAGGCCGGTGAACGCGCCGGAATCCACCAGCACGCCCTCGCCGGTGAACGCGCCGGCCTCCAGGTCGGCCTCTTCGTCACCCGCCGGGGCGATCACCTGGCGGATGGGCAGGTCGTAGGCACGGGCGAACTCCCAGTCGCGCTGGTCGTGGGCGGGTACCGCCATCACCGCGCCCGAGCCGTATTCCATGAGCACGAAGTTGGCCACCCAGACCGGCACGGCGTCGCCGGTGAGCGGGTGGCGGGCCCGGAAGCCGGTGTCCATGCCGCGCTTTTCCAGGGTGGCCACGTCGGCCTCGGCCACCGCCTGGTGGCGGCAGGCCTCGACGAAGTCGGCCAGCTCGGCGTTCTCGGCGCTGGCACGCTCGGCCAGCGGATGCTCGGGGGCCACCGCGAGGTAGGAGACGCCCATCAGGGTGTCGGGCCGGGTGGTGTAGACCGACAGATCCTCGGCACCTTCCAGGGCGAAGGTGAGTTCCACGCCCTCGGAACGGCCGATCCAGTTGCGCTGCATGGTGCGCACCTGCTCGGGCCAGCCATCGAGATGGTCCAGCTCCTCGAGCAGCTCGTCGGCGTAGTCGGTGATGCGCAAGAACCACTGCTCGATCTCGCGGCGTTCGACCGGCGCGCCCGAGCGCCAGCCCTTGCCGTCCACCACCTGCTCGTTGGCGAGCACGGTCTGGTCCACCGGGTCCCAGTTGACCATGGCCTTCTTCTTGTAGGCCAGGCCCTTTTTCATCAGGCGGGTGAACAGCCACTGCTCCCAGCGGTAGTAGTCGGGATCGCAGGTGGCCAGCTCGCGCGACCAGTCGTAGGCGAAACCCAGCCGCTTGAGCTGGCCGCGCATGTAGTCGATGTTGGCGCGGGTCCACTTGGCCGGCGCCTCGCGGTTCTTGATCGCGGCGTTCTCGGCGGGCAGGCCGAAGGCATCCCAGCCCATGGGCTGGAGGACGTTGCGGCCCCGCATGCGCTGGTAACGGCTGATGACGTCGCCGATGGTGTAGTTGCGCACGTGGCCCATGTGCAGCCGACCGCTGGGATAGGGGAACATGGAGAGGCAATAGAAGCTCTCCCGCTGCGGGTCCTCGACGCTGCGGAAACAGTCGTTTTCCTCCCAGAACGCCTGGACCTCCCCCTCGACCTTGGCTGCATCGTAACCTGCGTCCATATGCCCCTTTTTCGCCTCGTGGATCAAACCGGGAAGGATACCCCAGCGCCCGGCGATGATACAGGGCATGTCCCCCCGCCCGGGGCGTGTGCTTTAATTGGAATCGACATTCGCATCGAGGCAGAACGAGCATGGGCGAAAAACGGGAAGACGGCGAACACCGTTGGCAGGACGCCTATCGCAACATGATGCAGCGGGTCCGCGACTACCTGGAGCAGGCCGAACAGCGCCTGCACCTGCACGAGGCCGTGGACGGCGCGCGCGACAAGGCCGTGGAGCTGGGCGAGCTGACCCGCGAGGAGGCGGAGAAGATCGGCGACTACCTCAAGCGCGACGTCGAGGACACGGCCATGCACATGGCCGAATCGCGGGAGGAGTTCCGCGACTGGCTGGCGCTGGACCTGTCGCTGATGGAGCGCCAGGTGGTGGAGATGCTGCTCGGCATCGCCGACAAGACCAGCGTGGAACTCGGCCAGCTGCGCGAACAGGCGGTGGAGGCCAACCTCTACCACACCGGCGAGATGGCCGCCCCGGGCACACTCCAGTGCATCGAGTGCGGCCACCTGCTGCACATGAAGACCACCGGCCACATCCCGCCCTGCGCCAAGTGCCGGGGCACCACCTTCAAGCGCATTCCCTCGGCCGTTCTCTGACGACCGACCCGGCGCTGCGACCGCCGCCCCGATGACGGGATGCGCTACGCGCGCTCGCCCGTCGATCGCCGCTCCCGCCGCCGTCGCCGGGCGGCCAGCCCCACCAGCACCAGGAACCCGAGCACCACCGGGGCATGCCCCATGGCCACGAAGGGCGTGGCACCCGCGCGCGGGCGGATGGTCTCGGTGAGCACGGCACGCTCGAACTGGGGCGTGCGGGCGATCACCGCGCCGTCCGGGCCGATGGCCGCGGAGATGCCGGTGCTGGTGGCGCGCACCAGGTAGCGGCCGGCTTCCCGGGCCCGCACCCGGGCGATTTCCAGGTGCTGGTGGGGGGCCAGCGAGTCGCCGAACCAGGCGTCGTTGCTGGCGTTCACCAGGAAGGCCGCCTCCGGCAGCGCACGGCGCACCTCGCGGGCGAAGGCCGTCTCGTAGCAGATGACCACGCCCGCCGGCACCCCGCCGAGCTCGGGCAACGGCTGGTAGTCGGCCCCCTCGGCGATGTCCGACATGGGCACCTGGAGCAGGCCTGACAGGGGGGCCAGCAGCCAGCGCAGCGGGAAGTACTCGCCGAAGGGAACCAGGTGGCGCTTGCGGTAGTGGCCACGATCCAGCGGCAGGGCCTGCATGGCGTTGAAATAGTTGCCGCCGGCATCGGCCTGGAACAGCCCCACCAGCAGGTCGGTGTCGTTGCGCCGGGCCTCGCGGGCCAGGGGGGCCAGGTAGTCGTCGCGGACGTTGCTGGCGAAATCCGGGATGGCCGTCTCCGGCCAGATGATCACGTCGCTGTCCCAGTGCTGCTCCGTCAGGCGCCGGTACATGGCCAGGGTGGGCGCGAACGCCTCGGGCAGCCACTTGCGCTCCTGGGAAATGTTGCCCTGGACCAGGGTCACCTGCAGGGGCTCGCCCGCCGGCCGGGTCCAGGACGGCAGCGCCAGCAGCAGCGCCAGGCCCCAGGCGACCGCCACGCCGGCGACCGCCGGCCGCCAGCGACCGCCGGCGACCAGCGCCAGGGCCCCCGCGGTGAGCGCCGCGGCCCAGCCGGCACCGTATTCGCCGAGCACGGGCAGCCAGGCCGCCAGCGGGGTATCGAGCTGGGCACTGCCCAGTTGCAGCCAGGGAAACCCGCCGAAGCCCCAGCCCCGCAGCCACTCGAACAGGACCCAGACCGCCGGGAAGAGCACCAGCAGCCGCCAGGGGGTCGACCGCGGTGCCAGGCGGGCGGCGAGGTAACCGGCCAGCGCCGGGTAGAGCGCCATGACCGCGACGAACCCCAGCGTGATGGCGCCGGCGAGCGGCGCGACCGCCTCGCCGAAGAGGTGGATGGAGTTGTAGATCCAGCTGGTGCCGACGCCGAACAGGCCGAGGCCGAAGAACAGGCCCAGGCCGGCGGCCCGGCGGGGCCCGCTCCCCGCCCAGAGCCAGAAGAGCACGGCCAGGGCGAACACCGGCACCGGCCGCCAGGCAAACGGCGCGAAACCCAGGGGATAGGCCGCGCCGGCGGCCAGTGCCAGCAGGCGAGCCGCCCAGGGGCGCGCCGACAACCGGCTGAACATCGGCTCAGTCGTCACCGTCACCCGCCGGCTCGTCCTTCTCCGGCGGCAGGACGGTGACCTTGAGCAGGTGGATGCGGCGCTTGTCGGCACCCAGGACCTTGAACTGGAAGCGGCCGATGCTGATGAACTCGCCGCGCTTGGGCAGGTGGCCGAAGGCGTTCATCACCAGCCCGCCGATGGTGTCGAACTCCTCGGAGGAGAACGCGGCGCCGAAGTAGTCGTTGAACTCGTCGATGGGGGTCAGTGCCTTGACCGTGTGGCGGGTGGCACTGTGGCGGTAGATGTTGGCCTCCTGCTTCTCGTCGTACTCGTCGTCGATCTGGCCGACGATCTGCTCGAGGATGTCCTCGATGGTCACCAGGCCGGCCACGCCGCCGTATTCGTCCACCACGATGGCCATGTGGTACTGGTTGGCGCGGAACTCGTTGAGGAGGGTGTCGAGACGCTTGCTCTCGGGGATGTAGACCACCCGCCGCAGGTGCTCGCGGATGTCGAACTCGGTCCCCGCCGGCCCGGCGAAGTAGCCCAGCAGGTCCTTGGCCAGCAGGATCCCTTCCACCTCGTCGCGGCTCTCGTTGATCACCGGGAAGCGCGAGTGCCCGGACTCGACCACCGTGCGCAGCATCTTCTCCAGGCTGTCGTCGATGTCGATGACCGCCATCTGCCCGCGCGGGATCATCACCTCGCGGGCCTGCATGTCCGAGATCGCCAGCACGCCCTCGGTCATGTAGAGGGTGTCGACGTTGATCACGGAGCGCTCCTGCGCCTCGCGCAGGACCTCCACCAGCTGGTGTCGACTCCGGGGCTCGCTGGAGAGCGCCTGTCCCAGGCGCTCGAGCCAGTTGCGCTTGCCGGAGCCGTGGGTACTCGAGTGCTCGTCCATAGGCTCAGTCAGTCGAAGGAATAGGGATCGGGATGGCCCAGTCCTGCCAGGATGCGCCGCTCGACCGCCTCCATGGCCTCGGCCTCGGCCTCGTCCCGGTGGTCGAAGCCCAGCAGGTGCAGCACGCCATGCACGGTCATGTGGGCCCAGTGGGCCGCGGCCGGCTTGCCCTGCTCGGCGGCCTCGGCCGCCACCACCGGCGCGCAGATGACCAGGTCGCCGATCTGCGGGACGCTCACCCCGGCCGGCAGCTCGACGGGAAACGAGAGCACGTTGGTGGGCCGGTCCTTGCCGCGGTACCGACGGTTGAGCATGCGGCTCTCGTCGGCGCCCACCACCCGCACGGCCAGCTCGGCCTCCTCCCGGCAGCCTTCCAGGGCGGCCTCGGCCCACCGCCGGAAATCCTCCGCCGGCGGCAGCTCCGTGTCCTCCACCGCGTACTGGACCTCGACCTCGATGCTCACGGGCCCTCCTCGTAGCGGTCGTAGGCATCGACGATGCGCCGCACCAGCGGGTGGCGCACCACGTCGCGGGCCTGGAAGAAGGTGAAGCTCACCCCCTCCATGTCCCTGAGGACCTCGACGATGTGGCGCAGCCCGGACTTCTGGCCCCGCGGGAGGTCGATCTGGGTGACGTCGCCGGTGACCACCGCGGTGGAGCCGAAGCCGATGCGGGTGAGAAACATCTTCATCTGCTCGAGGGTGGTATTCTGGGCCTCGTCGAGGATGATGAAGGCGTCGTTGAGGGTGCGTCCGCGCATGAAGGCCAGCGGGGCGACCTCAATGACGTTGCGGTCGATGAGCTTGGCCACCCGCTCGAAACCGAGCATCTCGTAGAGGGCGTCGTACATGGGCCGCAGGTAGGGGTCGATCTTCTCGGCGATGTCGCCGGGCAGAAAGCCCAGCCGCTCGCCGGCCTC
This sequence comes from Halothiobacillus sp., assembly GCA_018623495.1. Taxonomy (GTDB): domain Bacteria; phylum Pseudomonadota; class Gammaproteobacteria; order JAAZVP01; family JAAZVP01; genus JAAZVP01. Next base: position 22,334 of record JAAZVP010000028.1, read on the forward strand.
CACCGCCGGGCGAACCAGCACCAGGCGACGCACGCGGTCGGTCTCCAGGGCCTCCACCGCCGAGGCCACCGCCAGGTAGGTCTTGCCGGTGCCCGCGGGGCCGATGCCCACGTTGAGGTCGTTGTCGCGGATGCCTTCGAGGTAGTGGTTCTGGCTCGGTCCGCGACCGCGGATCACCCCCCGCCGGGTGCGGATGGTGATTTCCTCCACGTCCTCGGGGCCGGCCTCGGCGAGCGCCTCCAGGCCGGACTCCTGCAGGTGGAGATGGACCTTGGCCGGGGTCAGGACCTCGCGCTCGGAGAGCGCGTAGAGCCCCGCGAGGAGCTGCTCGGCGGCCTCCACGGCCGCGCGCGGGCCGATCACGCCGAAGCGCGCACCGCGGTTGTTGATCTCCACCCCCAGGCGGCGCTCCATGAGCCGCAGGTGCTCGTCGAACTCACCGCAGAGGTTGGCCAGGCGTTCGTTGTCCGCCGGCTCCAGGGTCACGGCGGTGCTTGCCGGATGGTACGTCAAGGCTGCAATCGACCTCGCTGGTTTGCAAACCGCTTGTCCAGAACACGACGCGGGAGGCGACTGCCTCCCGCATGCAACGGCCTCTTCACTCGGACGCCGGTTCCAGGGAACTAGGCACAGTCCCGGGAACCCGGTCGGTCCACCGCCGCCACGTCGACGAACTCGCCGCGCAGGGAGTTGGGCAGCGCCTCGGTGATGCGCACGTCGACGAAGTGGCCGATCAGGCGCTCGCCACCGGCGAAGTTGACCACGCGGTTGTTCTCGGTGCGCCCGGCGACCTCGCCGTCGTCACGCCGCGAGCGGCGCTCGACCAGGATGGTCTGGACGGTGCCCACCATGGATTCGCTGATCGCCCGGGCGCTGGCGTTGATCCGGTCCTGCAGGCGCTGCAGGCGCGCCTTCTTGGTCTTCATGGAGACGTCGTCGGGCAGCGAGGCGGCCGGCGTGCCGGGCCGCGCACTGTAGACGAAGGAGAAGGACTGGTCGAACCCCACGTCCTCCACCAGCTTCATCGTGGCCTCGAAGTCGGCATCGGTCTCGCCGGGGAAGCCGACGATGAAGTCCGAGGAGATGGAGATGCCCGGCCGTGCCTGGCGCAGCCGGCGGATCTTGCTCTTGTACTCCAGCGCCGAGTGGCCCCGCTTCATCTGCGCCAGCACCCGGTCCGAGCCACTCTGCACGGGCAGGTGGAGAAAGCTCACCAGCTCGGGGACCTCGGCGAAGGCCTCGATCAGCGCGTCGGAGAATTCCACCGGGTGGGAGGTGGTGAAACGGATGCGCTCGATGCCGTCGATGGCGGCAACGAAGTGGATCAGCGTGGCCAGGTCGGCAATCTCGCCGTCGGCCATGGGACCGCGGTAGGCGTTGACGTTCTGGCCCAGCAGGTTGACCTCGCGCACCCCCTGCTCGGCCAGTTCGGCCACCTCGGCGATCACGTCGTCGAAGGGCCGCGAGATCTCCTCCCCGCGGGTATAGGGCACCACGCAGAAGGTGCAGTACTTCGAGCAGCCCTCCATGATCGAGACAAAGGCGGTGGGGCCCTCGGCCCGCGGCTCGGGCAGGCGATCGAACTTCTCGATCTCGGGGAAGGTGATGTCGATCACCGGCGAGCGCTTCGCGCGGGTCTCGCCGATCATCTCCGGCAGCCGGTGCAGGGTCTGCGGGCCGAAGACCACGTCCACGAACGGCGCCCGCTCGCGGATGGCCGCGCCCTCCTGGCTGGCCACGCAGCCCCCGACGCCGATCACCAGGTCGGGGTTGGCCTCCTTGAGGTGCTTCCACTTCCCCAGCTGGGAGAAGACCTTCTCCTGGGCCTTCTCGCGGATCGAGCAGGTGTTGAGGAGGATCACGTCGGCCTCGTCGGGGGCATCCACCCGCTCGACGGCCTCGGTGGTGCCGAGCACGTCGGCCATCTTGGCCGAGTCGTACTCGTTCATCTGGCATCCCCAGGTCTTGATGTAGAGCTTGCGCGCCATGTCGTCGCTCGTCGCAAAAACGTCGATTCTATCTCATCCAACATGCAACCACCCAATCTCCGGGCGGTCTGCAGCGGCTCACTGTCGGCTCATTCCACGCAAGGCTGCTTGAATTTCTTCAGGGCCACCCGTGCATGATCTTCCAGTTCTCGGCGAAACCGTTTTGCATCGAAACGACGGGCATTGTCACGACACCGCTCTCGACTGAAAAGCGTCTCGTTGGCCTCGAAAAATTGCACGGCAGACCGCAGCGGATCGATAGCAGGGGCCGCGAAAAAAACGCCCGTGGGGTCATCGGAGACGCCCTTGTCGTTCGGAAAAATGCCGCGAATGGATTCGAGTGCACCGCCTTTGCCCAGAGCGATGACCGGCACCCCCGCCGCCTGCGCTTCGACGGGGGCGATCCCGAAGTCCTCTTCGGCGGCGAAGACAAAGGCACGTGCTCGACCCATGAGGGTTGCCAACTCCGCCTCGGGTTGCCAGCCAATCAACTCCACGTTGGGTCCTGCGGCTCGCTCGAGCGCCTTCATTTCAGGACCATCGCCGACAACCACCAGCTTCTTGTCGGCCATGCCGTTGAAGGCCTCTACGATCAACCGGACGCGCTTGTTCGGCACCAGGCGTGAAGCCGTCAAATAGAAATCCTCCTGCCGACCATCGACCCTGAAACGCTCCAGGTCCACCGGCGGGTAGATGATGTCCGCTTCACGCCTGTAAGCCTTTTGGATCCTGCGGGCCACGTAGCCGGAATTCGCCAGGAAATGATCGACGCCATTGGCCGTCCGTGCATCCCATATCCTCAAGCGATGAAACAGCCAGCGTAATAGAAGGCTACGGAGCCCCGTTTGCAGCCCCGCCTCGCGCAAATAATCGAACTGCCGATCCCAGATGTAACGCATTGGTGAATGGCAATAGCAGAGGTGGAGCTGGTCCGGTCCGGTCAACACGCCCTTGGCGACCGCGTGATGACTGGAAATGATCAAATCGTAGCCCGACAAGTCCAGTTGCTCGATCGCAAAAGGCATCAAAGGCAGGTAGTGCCGATACCAGCGGCGAGCGAGAGGCATCTTCTGCAAAAAGGAGGTTTCGACCCGATGCCGCTCGATGAATGACCTCTCGCCATTCGGCATGAAATCGAACAAAGTGAAGACATCCGCGGTCGGGAAAACCGCGAGACACTGCTTCAATACAGCCTCGGCACCGCCGAATGAGTGCAGCCAGTCATGAACGATGGCCACCCGATGCTCATGCAGGGGCCCACTCCAATCCTTACTCACCAATCCTTGCTCAAGACCGCCCCACTGACGCATGCGAAACCATGTCCGCGAGAGTCTGCTGGAAGGAAACAGTTGGTCGCCACCCCGTCAGGCTACGCAACCTGGACGCGTCACCCTCGAGCCAACGGATCTCGTTGGACCGGATAAGGCGGGAGTCGACCTCGATGTCAATCGACCGGCCAGCGGCCTCCGTTGCCATCGCCACGATTCGACGCAACGTGATCGGCCGGCCACTGCACACGTTGAAGACATTCCCCACCGCTGCCGGAGTCATCATCAGTGCCTCATAGGCCGCAACGACATCCCGGACATCGAGCAGGTCCCTCGCTACTTCGATATTGCCCAGATGGATGGTCTTCTCGCGACGCGTCAGATGACTCACGATCTTGGGGACCAAGAAGCGTTCCGCTTGACCGGGCCCCGTGTAATTGAATGGCCGAACGATGGTGACCGGCAAACGCTCCCGCCAGGCCCCGGCCATGTGCTCCATTGCCAGCTTGCTGATAGCGTAGTGGTTGACTGGCTGAGGACATACGCTCTCGTCGAGCGGCTCCTCGCTGAAGGCGGCATTCCCGTACACGTTGGCACTGCTCGCCAGCAAGACATGGGGGGGAGTGGGCAGGTCGGAAACGGCCTCCAAGAGGTTTTCCGTGCCGAGCACATTGACTTGGTAGAAGGCCTCGATATCGGCATCCCCGACAAAGGACCTTGCCGCCAGGTGCACCACCTGGTGAGGCCTCACGTTTCGCACGATCCGACGCACGCCATCCTTGTCACGAAGATCGACCACTTCACGGTCGGACAGCGAACCCGCGTCTCGAGCCAGCCCAATGACCCGGTGCCCCGAAGCTCGCAGACGCTCGACCAGAAAACGCCCGGTAAAGCCATCGGCTCCGGTCACAAGGACCGGCCCCTGCCCTTCTCTCATAGCAGATATCCCTTCTGCGCGCGGCGAATGTCCGCCTCCACCATCACCTGGCAAAGCGTTTCGACATCCGTTTCGGCGGACCAACCCAGATCCCGGTCCGCTTTCGAGGGATCCCCCACGAGAATGTCGACTTCGGCTGGACGGTAGTACTCGGGGCTCACCGCGACTCTGACCTTTCCGGTCTGGCGTTCCACGCCGACCTCTTCCCGGCCGAGACCTTCCCATTCGAGCTCGATGCCGGCAAAGCCGAACGCCATTTCGACAAACCGGCGAACCGTCGTGGTCTTGCCCGTGGCCAAGACGTACGTGTCAGGGTTCTCGCACTGCAGCATCTGCCACATCCCCCGGACATACTCCGGGGCGAAGCCCCAGTCCCGCTTGGCATCCAGGTTTCCGAGCTCCAGGCAATCCATAAGACCCGCCCGGATTTTGGCCACTCCCGAAGTGATCTTGCGCGTGACGAACTCCTCGCCCCGCAATGGTGACTCGTGATTGAAAAGAATGCCGCTGACCCCGAAGATATCGTAGGATTCTCGATAATTGATCGTCATCCAGTGCGCATACAGCTTGGCCACGCCGTAGGGGCTCCGGGGATAAAACGGTGTCGTTTCGGACTGCGGTATGGCCTGGACCCGCCCGAACATTTCCGATGTCGAAGCCTGATAAAACCGGATCCCGGGGTCGACGATCCGTACTGCCTCCAACAGGTTGAGTACACCGACACCGGTCACCTGGGTCGTGGTATTCGGCTGATCGAAAGAGGCCCCGACGAAGCTTTGGGCCGCGAGGTTGTAGATCTCCACTGGGCGAACGCTCTCCAACAGGCGCACGTTGCTTCCCAGGTCCGTGAGATCGTGGGACACGAGCGCGAGAGCAGGCTCATCGAGCAGCCCGAGCTCGTTCAGCCGCCAGAAACTGGCCGAACTGCTTCGACGATAGGTGCCGACCACCTCATAGCCAGCCCGCAGAAGAAACTGGGCCAAATAGGCGCCATCTTGACCGGTCACACCCGTGACGACCGCGGTCCTTTTCTTCATGTGTCCTTCCCTACCACCTATTTCATTTGCTCAAAAAAGGAGCCTGTCGCGACACCCAATGCGAGATGCGGTTACCCATCGAATCCAATCACGGACATGATCATTCCCGTGCAGGCTGATCGTGCACCGTCGCCCTCGGCCGCGCACGAACGGATAAAACCGAGCCCCTTGACAGGGCAAGCTGGAACGACCAGCCAGTCAAACTCGAAAACCACAACAACGATCACTACGCCAATCATTCCGCGGCGTCGGAGCTGCCCTGCCTTGCGCCACTTTGCACCAACCCAATGGCCGATTCCCAAGCCTCGCTCACTGTCCCGCCCTGCTCGATCTGTTCATCCAGCTTTTGCAGGTAGGTCCTTACCGTTTTCGGCGACTTTTCCAAGCGCCTCCCGATTTCCTCGAGATCACCCAGTTGTTGCTCCAACGCCAATTTCGCCACGAGGCTGCGAGCGAGCACATAGGGCCTGGTTCGCGACTCAATGAAGACTCGCTCATCGTATTCCGTGCCCACTGCCATGCAAGCCACCTGAATGACACGCTCCAGGCTCCGCGAACCTTCCCCCTGTCCGACTGCTCGTCGAGACGCTACCGAATGCTTTCGGGGGCGCCTCCTGCCCTGGTCCAGGCGCCGCAGGTTCGCCCTTGATTTCCTTACCGCCGAGGCAAAACGGCGAAGATTCTCACCATCGCTCCATCGACCACTCGACTCTTCGCGCCTGACCCGGGAAAGGCGCCCGATATCCAGCTCCCAGTAACCGCGAACCTCGAGCCGGCCACCCCGGGCGAGGGCCCCGTGTATCGGCACGGGCTCGATCAAGCCCAACCGGAACAATTCACCGGCAAAGCGCCTTGCCTCGATAATCCCCGACTGGCGCTTGTGAAGCCGGTACCTGACGCGCGCGAGCAGGCCAGAGAGCCGCTTACCCGTTTCCCACAAGCAAGCACCGCCCGGCAGCCGCACATGCGGCGAAGCAACGTCAATCTCGTGGAACCCCGAACCGGACTCTACTGCCGTCCTGAAGGGATAGAGCCGGACCGCCTCGGGGATGGCGCGCACGCGCCATCGCCCAACCGCGTCCACGAAACCGTTTGGCTGGTAGCGATCGGCCGCGAGGATGGCAACCACCCGAAAGCCCCTTTCTCGGCGTTCGACGGCGATGGGGTAGAAGCTCGCCAAGCCCAGCGCCTCTGGCAACGTGATCTCAATTCGGGAAAGCGAGGCCGCAAAACCGAAATCGGCACAGGGGGACAGGGACAAGCCGTTGGTGACCTCATGGGTCAAGGGAACAGTCGATTTGTACATAACCTGTCGCGCCCACTTACTCCGTAACCGGAGCGGAGTCCTCGAGATCGGCCAAAAACCCTTCATCGAGTCGGTTCATGGCCGATTTGAGTTCGAGCCAACTCAGCATCTGCTCATGCTCGGCCTCGGCCAAGTCCCGCCGAATCTCGAACACCTGGGAGCGGGCATCAAGAACCTCGACGAGCTCCTTCAATCCCAGGCGATGCGACTCTTCAGCCGCGTCAAGAAAGGCGTCCGCCGACTCGAGCGAACCCTGGAGAGACCGGGCACGGCGACTGGCCGAGAAAAAGGACATCGCTTTCTCACGCACCAGAAGCTCGGCACTCCGCCGCGCACCCAGCAATTGCTGCAGGTAACTGTCGCGCGTCTCACGTGCTTGCCGGACGCCCGCCTTCAACTGTCCACCTTGGTACAGGGGCGCGGTGAGCTCGACATAGATCCGCTTGTCCTCGCCACCGATAACCTCATCCAAAGAATTGGTGTCACTGTAACGAGCCACCAGGTTCAACTTGGGCAGGCGACGGGAACTCTGGATATCGACGTCTTCCCTCGCCACATCAGCCTGCATCATCGCAA
>JAAZVP010000029.1 GCA_018623495.1 Halothiobacillus sp.
GGACCTTCTCGGGATTTTCCTCGACCCAGCGCTCGGCGGTCTCGGCCGGGTCGGCCCCGTCCTCGCGGTTCCATACCATCACCTGCTGCATGTCGGCGGGGGTCCAGTGGAAGTTGTCCAGGATACGGTAGACCTCCGGCATGTCCTTTTCGAGCCCGTCACGCACGATGGTGTGGATCGCTTCGGTCCCGCCGTAGACGTTCTTGGGGTCGTCGAGGTACTTGAGGTCGAAGCGGGCGAATTTCCAGTGCGGCGTCCAGCCGGTGACCACCACGGGCTCGTGGTTGTCGATGGCGTCCTCGAGCACGGCAGTCATGGTCGCACCGCTGCCGGCGACCAGTTCCATGTTGTCCATGCCGTATTCCTCGATCGCCTTCTCGGTCTTGCTCATGATCCCTGCACCCGGGTCGATGCCGATGATCTCTTCGTCGAACTTTTCGGCATTCTCGTCGAGCTCGGCGATGGAGTCGATCTCCACGTACTCGGGCACCACCAGGCCGATCTTGGTGCCTTCCAGGTTGGGGCCCAGGTCCTCCACGTCATCGGCCACCTGTTCCAGGTAGTGGCCGTGGGTGCTGGGCAGCCAGGCCGCGACCATGCCGTCGGAGTCGCCGCTGGCCACCCCCTGCCACATCGCCGAGGCGCTGACCGCGGTGAGCTTGACGTCATAGCCCTGGTCTTCCAGGACGGCCTTGATCACGTTGGTGCTGGCCACTTCGCTGGACCATTCGACGTAGGTGAGCTCCACGGTGCCCTCGTCGGCCACCGCGGGCAGGGCCGGCGCGCCCAGGGCCACGCCCATCACCACCGGAAGTGCCTTCTTCATCGCTTTCATGCAGTCCTCCTCGTTCTTCCACCTTGTGGGAGAAATGGGCGCCGGGTCCGGCCGGCGCCCGTGCGGGAATCACTCGGTCCATTCGCGGACCCGCTCGGGATTCGCGTGGACCCAGCGGCGAGCGTTGGCCGCCGGGTCGGCGCCCCTTTCGCGGTTCCAGGCCATCACCTGCTCCATTTCCGCCGGCGTCCAGCGGAACGCGTCCAGGATGCGGTAGGCCTCGGGCCGCTCCTCTGCCAGCCCCGGGCGGGCGAGGGTGTGGATCCGCTCCTCGCCGCCGAACACGCCCTTGGGGTCGGCCAGGTACTTCAGGTCCCAGCGGGCGAACATCCAGTGCGGCGTCCAGCCGGTGACCACGATCGGCTCCCGCTCGGCGATGGCTTGCTCCAGTGCCGTGGCCATGCGGGCCGCGTCGCCTGCCACCAATTCCATGTCATCCAGCCCGTAGGCCTCCATCGCCTCCGCGGTGGCCCGCATCAGCCCCGTCTCGGGGTCGATGCCCACGATCCGGTCGTCGAAACGGGTGGCCTGGTCGGCGAGCTCGCCGATGGTGTCGATGGCCACGTAGCCGGGCACCACCAGGCCGACGCGCGTGCCCTCGAGGTTCGGTCCCAGGTCGTCCACGCCTTCCCCGAAGCGGTCCTGGTAATCGGCGTGCGTGGTGGGCAGCCAGGCCCCCGGCATGGCGTCGACCTCGCCCTCGGCCACCCGTCGCCAGGCACCCTCGGCATCCGTGGAGACCAACTCCACGGCAAGGCCCTGTTCTTCCAGAACGGCCGCGACCACGTGGGTGCTGGCCACTTCGCTGGACCAGGCCACGAGGGCCAGCTTCACGGGTTCCCGGGGCGCCGGCGCCTCGCCGGGGCCGTTCTCGCCGCATCCGGCCAGTACCAGGAGCGCGGCCAGAAGGGAGAGGATCCGGCCGGCGCGCCACGTCTGCACGCCGTCAGCCATGCTCGGCCCGGCTGGCGAGTTTCTGGGTGATGCGGTCGAGGATCATCGCCAGGATGACGATGGCGATACCGGCCTCGAAGCCGTCACCCGCCTGCAGGCGCTGGATGGCCTTCCAGACCTCCCCGCCCAGGCCACCGGCGCCGATCATGGCGGCGATCACCACCATCGACAGCGCCAGCATGATGGTCTGGTTCACGCCGGCCATGATCGTGGGTACGGCCACCGGCAGCTGTACCTTGAGCAGCTTCTGGCGCGGGGTGGAGCCGAAGGCGTCGGCGGCCTCGATGAGATCGGGCGGTACCTGGCGGATGCCCAGGGTGGTCAGGCGGATCGCCGGTGGCATGGAGAAGATGACGGTGGCGAAGGCCGCCGACACCGGCCCCAGGCCGAAGAAGGGAATGGCCGGGATCAGGTAGACGAAGGCCGGCATGGTCTGCATGAAGTCCAGCACCGGCATGATCACCCGGTAGACGCGTTCCTTGAGGGCGGCCCAGATGCCCAGCGGCAGGCCGATCATCACCGCCACAAGGGTGGAGAAGATCACCAGGGTGAAGGTCTCGATGGTGGGTTCCCACAGCCGCAGGTTCCAGAGGAACGCCAGCCCCGCGGCCGAGAACAGCGCCACGCGACGTCCGGCGATGCGCCAGGCCACCAGGGCCACGACGATGATCAGCAGCCAGGGCGGCAAGAAGAGCAGGCCATCGACGATGGCGTCGATGCCGGTCTCGGCGAACCGGCTGACCGCCTTGGTCGCGCCGGCCATGGCATCGGTGAGCCAGTCGAGGCCGTCGTCGATCAGGTCGTCCAGGGGAAACTTGGGGATCTCGAAGGCCATCAGTCGCTCCCTCCTTCGGCGAGCGCTTCGAGCAGCCCGCCCTTGGAAACCACGCCCAGCAGCTTGTGGTCGGCGTCCACCACCGGCAGCGGTACGGACAGCCCCGCCAGGCGGTTGACCAGGTCGTGCAGGTGCTCGTCGCGGGTGGCCGTGGGCAGGTCGGTCTGCAGTACCGACTCGATGCGGTCGACGCCGTCGCGCCGGGCGCGGTCGGCGTCCTCGGCGGTGATCATGCCGGCGAGCCTGAAGTCGGTGCGCACCACCAGGATGGCGGAGAGGTTCTCTTCCTTCATCTTGTGCAGCGCGGTCACCGGCCCGTCGCCGCAATAGGCCACGGCCCGGGCGCGGTGCAGTGCATGCTCGGCGGTCAGCACCTTGGAGATGTCGACGTTTTCCACGAACCGTTCCACGTACTCGGTGGCCGGCCGGGTGAGGATTTCCTCGGGCGTGCCCGACTGCACGATGGCGCCATCCTTCATCAGGATGATGCGATCGCCGATGTTGAGGGCCTCGTCGAGATCGTGGGAGATGAACAGGATGGTCTTCTGCAGCTTCTCCTGCAGGGCCACCAGCTCGTGTTGCATGTCCCGGCGGATCAGGGGATCGAGGGCGGAGAAGGCCTCGTCCATCAGCAGGATGTCGGCATCCACCGCCAGCGCCCGGGCCAGGCCGGCGCGCTGCTGCATGCCCCCCGAGAGCTGGTTGGGGTAGGCATCCTCCCAGCCGGCCAGCCCCACCTGCTCGATGGCCCGGCGCGCCTTCTCCGCGCGCTCGGCCGGCTCGACCTTCTGTACCTCGAGGCCGTACTCGACGTTGCCCTGGATGGTGCGGTGGGGAAACAGGGCGAACTGCTGGAAGACCATGCCGAACTTGTCCCGCCGCAGGCGCAGCAGCTCGTCGCGGGGCACGTCGGTGATGTCCTCGCCGTCGACCCGGATGGAGCCCGTCGTCGGCTCGATCAGGCGGTTGACGCAGCGGATCAGCGTCGACTTGCCGCTGCCCGAAAGGCCCATGACCACCAGGATCTCGCCCTGGTAGAGATCGAAGGAGACGTTGTCGAGGCCCACGGCGAGGCCCGTGCGCTCCAGGACCTCGTCCTTGGGAACCCGTTGTTCGAGCAGTTCCAGGGCCGGCTCGGGGGAATCCGAGAAGACCTTGCTCAGGTTTCTGACCTCGATCTTGACGGTGCGGTCGTCGCTCATGGAAGACCCTTGTTGGCTGACGAGCGGACGCCGGGCCCGGCGCGGGAACGCACGCGATCCGAGTCCGGTGCCCGCTCGTACTACCTTAGTCGATTTGTTGGCTGGCGAAGATTGCCCGACACAATCGATGCCTGGCGGGTCGGGCGGCCGGCCAGGCCGATGGATCGACGGCCCACCGGTCCCGCGGGTGCCGACGGGGCTGGGCGAGTCCCCGCGGCCGGGGGCCTGGCCGGGCATTCCGGCTGGCCACGCGCCCGAGAAGCGGAATGCGTGGTGCAGAAAATGAATTTATCACTACGCTAACAGAGAGATCTCGCTGGCGACAAACCGCCGGCAATCCCATATTCTGGACTCGGGCGTGTGCCCGGGGGGCCCGCAACGCGGTGGAGGCGGGGTCCGGTCGGTGCCAGCCGGAAGGCCATTACAAGCACGTGGATTCTGCGGAGGTGCACGGGCGTCATGCAGCCAGCCCTTGAGAATGCCTTTGATCTGCTCGAACAGTCCCTGATCCGCTACGAGGGCCGGCCGGTGGGCACCATCGCCTCCAGCGACCCGCGGGCCCCGGCGGAGAACTACCTCGACTGCTTCATCCGCGATTTCGTCCCCTCGGCCTTCATCTTCCTGCTCGAGGGCCGCTCGGAGATCGTCCGCGATTTCCTCCAGTTGATCGTCGAGTTGCGCGGCCAGCAGGACCAGATGGAGGGCCAGCAGCCGCTGCCCGGCGTGTTGCCGGCGAGCTTCAAGGTCCGCCGGCGGGCCGACGGCCACGAGGAGATCCACGCCGATTTCGGCGACCGCGCCATCGGCCGGGTCGCGCCGGTGGACTCGATGATGTGGTGGATCCTGCTGCTGCGGGCCTATGTGCGCAGTACCGGTGATACCGCCTTCGCCCACTCGGTGGAGGCCCAGCGCACCCTGCGCCAGATCATGAGCGTGGCCCTGCAGGGACGCTTCGAGGTCTTCCCCACCCTGCTCGTGCCCGACGGCTCGTTCATGGTCGACCGGCGCATGGGGGTCTACGGCCATCCGCTGGAGATCCAGGCGCTCTTCTTCGCCGCGCTCCACGCGGTGCGCGAACTGCTGCCCGAGACCGACGAGAACGCCTGGATCCGGGACCTCGCCGCCCGCCGCCAGAGCGTTCTGGCCGATTACGTGCGCCGCTACTACTGGCTCGACATCGCCCGTCTCAACGAGATCCACCGCTACCAGACGGAGATGTTCGGCACCGACGTCGACAACATCCTCAACCTCTACCCCGAGAGCATCCCCGACTGGGTGCCCGACTGGCTCCCCGACGATTCCGGCTACCTGGTGGGCAACCTCGGCCCCGGGCGGATGGACTTCCGCTTCTTCGCCAACGGCAACCTGCTGGCCACCATCTTCGGGCTGGCCCGGGACGGCCAGGGCGAGCGCATCCTGTCCACCTTCGAGCAGCGCTGGGACGACCTGGTCGGGCAGATGCCGGTCAAGCTCTGCTACCCGGCCATGGTGGGCAAGGAGTGGCACCTGATGACCGGCAGCGATCCCAAGAACCCGCCGTGGTCCTACCACAACGGCGGCAACTGGCCGGTGCTGCTGTGGCCCTTCGTGGCCGCCGCCCTGCGGGTGGACCGCCGGGACCTGGCCGAGCGCGCCCTTGAAATCGCTGCCCGGCGCCTGCATGTCGACCAGTGGCCGGAGTACTACGACGGTCGCCACGGTCGGCTGATCGGTCGGCGGGCCAATTTCCACCAGACCTGGAGCGCCACCGCGCTGATCCTGGCGGAACGCTTCCTGCACGAACCGGCGGCCTTGGCTAAGCTCGGACTGGGTCCGGCCGAGGTGAGCTGATCGAGGCGAAACAGTCCCCGGGGTCCGGTCGGGCGAGCCGCGACCCCTTCCCACCCGCAGTCCGGGGCGAGACATGGCAGGCAACGCTGCTGACAGGAAGGACGGTTTGCACATCGCATTGATCAGTGTCCACGGACTGATCCGCGGGCACGACCTGGAACTCGGGCGCGACGCCGACACCGGTGGCCAGACCAAGTACGTGGTGGAGCTGGCCCGGGCGCTGGCCGAGCGGCCCGAGGTCCGCCGCGTGGACTTGGTCACCCGCCTGGTGCGCGACGAACGCGTCAGCGACGACTATGCCCGGCCCGAGGAGCCGCTCGCCGACAACGCCCGCATCATCCGCCTGGAGGCGGGCCCCGACGAGTACCTGCACAAGGAAGGGCTCTGGGACTACCTCTCCTGCTTCGTCGACAACGCGGTGGAGTACTTCCACCAGTCCGGCGACCTGCCCGACCTGGTCCACGGTCACTACGCCGATGCCGGCTTCGTCGGCGTGCGACTGGCCAGCGTCCTGGGCGTCCCCTTCGTCCAGACCGGCCATTCCCTCGGGCGGGTCAAGCGGCGGCGGCTGCTGGCCCGCGGCCTGGACCGCGACGCCATCGAGCGCGAGTACAACATCACCCGGCGGGTGGAGGCCGAGGAAGAGGCCCTGGCCGCCGCCGACCTGGTGATCGCCAGCACCCACAACGAGATCGAGGAACAGTACCGCCTCTACGACTACTACCGCCCCGAGACCATGGCGGTGATCCCGCCGGGGACCGACCTCCAGCGCTTCCATCCCCCGCAGAACAGCGATGCCCGCGAGCGTGCCGTGGCCGCCGAGGTGGACCGCTTCCTGCGCGCGCCCGACAAGCCGGTGATCCTCGCCCTGTCCCGGCCCGACGAACGCAAGAACATCGCCACCCTGGTTCAGGCCTTTGGCGAGTCGCCGGCATTGCAGGAACGCGCCAACCTGGTGATCGTGGCCGGCAACCGCGACGACATCCGCGACCTGGAGCGCGGCCCGCGCAAGGTCCTCGAGGAGTTGCTGCTGCTGATCGACCGTTACGACCTCTACGGCCGGGTGGCCTATCCCAAGCACCACGAGGCCGACGACGTGCCGGCCTACTACCGCCTGGCCGCGCGCCGGCGCGGGGTGTTCGTCAATCCCGCGCTCACCGAGCCCTTCGGCCTGACCCTGATCGAGGCCGCGGCCAGTGGCCTGCCGGTGGTGGCCACCGAGGACGGCGGCCCCCAGGACATCCTCGCCCACTGCCACAACGGCAGCCTGATCAACCCCCTCGATCCCGAGGGCATGGCGCGGGCCCTGCACGACGTTCTGGCCGATGCCGTGGGTTGGCAGCGACTCTCCCGCGCCGGCCTCGCCGGTGTCGAGGCCCACTACTCCTGGCAGGCCCACGCGGAGAAGTACATGCAGCGGATCCGTCCGCTGCTGGAGACCCGCGAACGCCCCGAGCCGCTGGTGCGCGAGCCCGGTGCCCGGCCACTGTTCAACGACCGCGCCATCGTGGTCGACCTGGACCACGCCCTGGGCGGCGAGGGTGACGGCCTGGAGGCCCTCGCCAGGCTGCTGCGCGAGCGCAGCAACCGCAACGTGAGCATGGGGGTGGTCTCGGGCCGGCGGCTGGAGGGCGCCCTGGCCCGGCTCAAGCAGTTCGGCATCCCCCTGCCCGACGTGCTCATCACCGGCATGGGCACCGAGATCCACTACGCCCCGCGGATCTCGCCGGACGTGGGCTGGGTGCGTCACATCGACCACCTGTGGAACCGCTCGGCCCTCGAGCGCCTGCTGGAAGAAATCCCCGGCATCGAGCCCCAGCCCAAGAGCGAGCAGCTGCCCTTCAAGCTGAGCTACTTCTACGACCCCGAGCGGGCGCCGGGGCGCGATGAACTGGTGCGCGAACTGCACCGCCACGACCAGACCGTCAACGTCTTCGTCACCGAGTCGCGCTACCTCGACATCCTGCCCGTGCGCGCCTCCAAGGGGTTCGCCCTGCGCTACTTCGCCCACCAGTGGGAGATCCCGCTGGAACACCTGCTGGTGCTCGGCGGCGCCGACGTCGACGAGGACATGATGCGCGGCAAGACCCTGGGCGTGGTGCCACGCGAGCGCCACGAGGCGCTCGCCGAGCTGGCCGACCTGGAGCGCGTCTACTTCGCCCGCAGCACCGGTGCCGGCGCACTGTTCGAGGCCATCGACCACTACGACTTCTTCGGCACCTGCGACGTGCCGGATGGTGGCGGGGAGGCCTCCTCGTGACCGCGGTCGAGCTGGACGAGGCGCTGTTCGAACAAGGTCGCGAGCAGGCCTTGCGCCTGCTGCACGCCTGCAATACCGAGCACGGCCTGCTGGCCACCCCTACCGAGAACGCCAACTACCGGCGCATCTGGGGGCGCGACGGCGTGGTGCTGGGGCTGGCCGCGCTGATGAGTGGCGACCCCGAGCTGATCGCCGGTTTCGGCCGCACCCTGGAGACCCTGGCCCGCCACCAGGGTCCCCACGGCGAGATCCCCAGCAACGTCGACCCCCTCGCCCAGCGGGTCAGCTACGGGGGCACCGTGGGGCGGGTGGACGCCAACCTGTGGTTCGTCATCGGCCTGGGCGAGTACTGGCATGCCACCGGCGACGACGGGCTGCTCGAACGGCTGCTGCCGGTGCTCGAGCGCGTCCAGTTCCTGCTCGGGGCCTGGGAGTTCAACGACCGGGGCCTGATCTACGTCCCCCAGACCGGCGACTGGGCGGACGAGTACCTCCACCACGGCTACATCCTCTACGACCAGCTCCTCTACTACCGGGCCCTGCGCACCGTCGGCGCCATCCACGCCCACGTGCACGACTCCCACGACCACCTGCTGCTCGAGCGGACCAGTCGCCTGCGTCACCTGATCCGCGCCAACTACTGGTTCTCGGGCAGCAGCGCCCTGCCCGACGATGCCTACCACGAAGTGCTCTATGAAAAGGGCCGCGAGGCGGCGCGCAGCTGCGACGGCGACTACTGGCTGCCGTTCTTCTCGCCGGGCGGTTACGGCTATCGCTTCGACGCCTTCGCCAACGTGCTCGCCTCGCTGCTCAACATCGCCGACCGTGCCCGCCGACGGTCAGTGGACGCGTACATCGACGAGCGCCTGCCGGTGGCCGAGACCGCCGTACTGCCGGCGTTCTGGCCGGTCATCGAGCCGGTGGACTCCGACTGGCAGAAGCTCCAGCAGAACTTCTCCTACACCTTCAAGAACCACCCCTACGAGTACCACAACGGCGGCCTCTGGCCGATGATCACCGGTTTCTACGTGGCCGCGCTCGCCCTCCACGGGCAGCGCGAGCGGGCGCGCCGGTTCCTCGCCGGCGTGCATCGCGCCAACCGCGGCCCCGAGGGGGACTGGCCGTTTCCCGAATACCTGCACGGCCGAACCGGCGAACCCGGCGGCAACCGCGGCCAGGGCTGGAGCGCGGCTGCCGCGATCATCGGCCACCACGCCATCGAGGGAGAGAGCGTCTTCAGGGTCGAACAACATGACTAGAATCCTGCTGTGCACCGATCTCGACCGGACCCTGCTGCCCAACGGTGACCCGCCGGAGTCGCCCGGGGCGCGGGAGCGCTTCCGCCGGGTGGCGGCCCACGACGGGCTTCGCCTGGCCTACGTCAGCGGCCGGCACCGGGCGCTGGTGGAGGAGGCGATCCGCGACTTCGGGCTGCCCGAGCCGGACTACGTGATCGGCGACGTGGGCACCACCATCTACGAGGTGGCCGACGGCGAATGGCGGGCCTGGCCGGCCTGGCGCAACGAGATCGCGCCGGACTGGGGCGGGATGTGTCACGGGGATCTCGTCGAGCTGCTGGCGGACTTCGACGAACTCGAGCAGCAGGAGGCGGCCAAGCAGAACACCTTCAAGCTCAGCTACTACGCCCCCGAGGACATCGACCACCACGCCCTGCTCCAGCGCATCCAGTCGCGCCTGATCGGCCACGGGGTGAAGGCCAGCCTGATCTGGAGCATCGACGACATGGCCCACGTGGGCCTGCTCGACGTCCTTCCCGAGCGGGCCACCAAGCTGCACGCCATCGAGTTCCTCACCCGCTACAAGGGCTTCGACTTCGACCACCTGGTCTTCGCCGGCGACTCGGGCAACGACCTGCCCGTGCTCAGCAGCCGTCTGCATTCCGTGCTGGTGGCCAACGCCCGGGAGTCGGTGCGCCGGGAGGCCCTGGAACAGTCCCGGGTCAACGGCACCACGGAGAGCCTCTACCTCGCCCGGGGCGATTTCCTGGGGATGAACGGCAACTACGCGGCCGGCATCCTGGAGGGCCTGGCCCACTTCCACCCCGAGACGGGGGAGTGGATGGGGGAGGAGCTCGAAGCTTGAAGCCGGAAGCTTGAAGAGGCGGCCGCTTGAAACCGGTGCCTACTTTTTCGGGGGCACACCAAGG
Source organism: Halothiobacillus sp. (assembly GCA_018623495.1). GTDB lineage: Bacteria > Pseudomonadota > Gammaproteobacteria > JAAZVP01 > JAAZVP01 > JAAZVP01. Next base: position 10,084 of record JAAZVP010000029.1, read on the forward strand.
CAGTCCACTTCCAGCTTGCAGCTTTGAGCTTCCAGCTTTATCAGTGGCGGAAATGCCGCATGCCGGTGAAGACCATCGCCAGGCCGTGCTCGTCGGCCGCGGTGATCACCTCCTCGTCGCGCATCGAGCCGCCCGGCTGGATCACCGCGGTGATGCCGGCCTCGGCCGCCGCGTCGATGCCGTCCCGGAAGGGGAAGAAGGCATCCGAGGCCATCACCGAGCCGGGGACCTCGAGGCCCTCGTCGGCGGCCTTGATGCCGGCGATGCGCGCCGAGTAGACGCGGCTCATCTGGCCGGCGCCGACGCCGATGGTCATGCCCTCGCGGGCGTAGACGATGGCGTTGGACTTGACGAACTTGCCCACCCGCCAGGCGAACAGCAGGTCGTCGATCTCCTGCTGGGTGGGCTCGCGGCGGCTGACCACCTGCAGGTCGTCGATGCCGATCGCGCCCTGGTCGCGGTCCTGGACCAGCAGCCCGCCGCCCACGCGCTTGTAGTCCAGCGCCGCGGGCGCCTCGGCGGGCCAGCGCCCGCATTCCAGCAGGCGCACGTTCTTCTTCACCGCGACCGCCTCGCGGGCTTCTGGGCTCACCTCGGGGGCGATGATCACTTCCACGAACTGGCGTTCGACGATGGCCCGGGCGGTGTTGCCGTCCAGCGGTTGGTTGAAGGCGATGATCCCGCCGAAGGCCGAGGTGGGATCGGTGCGGAAGGCCTTGTCGTAGGCGCTGGCGAGGTCTCCGGCCACCGCCACGCCACAGGGGTTGGCGTGCTTGACGATCACGCAGGCGGGCCGGTCGCCGAACTGCTTGACGCACTCCAGCGCGGCGTCGGTGTCATTGATGTTGTTGAACGACAGCGCCTTGCCCTGGAGCTGTCGGGCGGCGGCCACCGAGCCGGTACCGGCCTCGCGCTCGCGGTAGAAGGCGGCCTTCTGGTGGGGGTTCTCGCCGTAGCGCATGTCCTGCGCCTTGGCCAGCTGCAGGTTGAAGGTGCGCGGGAATTCGGCGGGCGTCCCGGTCTCGCCGGTGAGGCGGCCGAGGTAGTTGGCGATGGCGCCGTCGTAGCCGGCGGTGTGTTCGAAGGCACGCACGGCCAGGTCGAAGCGGGTGGCGCCGGTGAGGCCCCCGTGCTCGGCCAGCTCGTCGAGCACGCGGTCGTAGTCCGCCGGGTCGACCACGATGCCCACGTCGCGGTGGTTCTTGGCCGCGGCGCGGACCATCGCCGGGCCGCCGATGTCGATGTTCTCGATGGCCTCCTCAAGGCTGCAGTCGGGGCGCGCCACGGTCTGCTCGAAGGGATAGAGGTTGACCACCACCAGGTCGATGGGACGGATGCCGTGCTCGTCCATGACCGAGTCATCGGTGCCGCGCCGACCCAGGATGCCGCCGTGGACCTTCGGGTTGAGGGTCTTGACCCGGCCGGCCATCATCTCCGGGAACTGCGTGTAGTCGGAGACCTCGGTGACCCGGATGCCCTGCTCGCCCAGCAGGCGCGCCGTGCCGCCGGTGGAGAGGATCTCCACGCCGCGTTCGGCGAGCGAATGGGCGAATTCCACCACGCCCTGCTTGTCGGAGACGCTGATCAGGGCGCGACGGACGGGCGAGCAGGATCGGGATGCGGACATGGGCCACCTCGGGTCGGGAGATTCGGAAAAGGCCCGCGATTATACCTGAACGGCGGTGCCGCTTGTCATCGACGGGTCATTCGCCCGCCGGCGGGACGATGGCGTTGAAGATCGCCGAGTAGTCGGCCCGCTCCAGGCCGGCGTCCACGGTGGCCTCCAGGGCCCGGCCGATCTCCGCGAGAAAGGCATCGTGGAGCCCGGTCTCGGCCGCCACCCGGTGGAACAGCCGGACGTCCTTGAGCAGGTGCTGGGTGGGGAAGTTGGCGGTGCCGAAATCCCGCGAGCGCATCTTGTCGAGCTTCTTGTCGAAGGTGGGGGCGTAGAGGGCGCTCTCGCGCAGGATGCCCATGAACGCCTCGACGTCCACGCCCTCGCGCTGCACCAGGCCCAGGCTCAGGGAGAAGGCCGCGGTGAGCGAGGCGATCAGCTGGTTCATGGCCAGCTTGAGGGTCGCGCCCTGGCCCACCGGCCCGATCAGCCGGGGCGACTCCCCGAAGCACTGCAGCACCGGCCCGGCCTGCTCGAACTGGGCCTCGGTGGCCCCCACCATCAGCAGCAGCGTGCCCGTCTCCGCCTGGGGGATGCTGCCCAGCACCGGCGCCTCCATGAACGCGCCGCCGGCCGCCTCGACCTCGCCGGCGATCCGGCGGGCCTCCTCTGGGGCGATGGTGGCCATGTTGATCACCGTCCGCCCGGCCAGCGCGCTCCGGGCCTCGGCGGTGAGCAGGACCGACTCCAGCGCCTCGGCATCGCTGAGCATGGCGATGACCATCTCGCTGGCGGTGATCGCCGAGAGGGGGTTCTCCACCACTTCGGCGCCGGCCTCGGCCAGCGGCGCGGCCTTCTCGGGCGTGCGATTGTAGGCGATCACGTCGTGACCGGCGGCGAGCAGGCGCTCGACCAGGGGCCGGCCCATCAGGCCGGTCCCCAGGAATCCGATCTTCATGGCTCCCTCCCGGGTCTGGATGTCCACGCCAGAATAACGCCCGCCCGGCTTGCGCTCCAGCCGGCCGCAGGCCGGGATCACTGCTAGTTTAAAAGCAATACCCCAGTCCAAAGGTCAGGTATGCCCATGGGCGTGGACACGCGGAAATCGCCGGGCCCCTGGCACGGTCCGCCCGGCCTGCTCGGTCGCGGCCAGCGCATCGCGCTGATTCTCGGCGTGTTCACGCTCGTGCTGGTGTTTTTCGGCTGGCAGGCGGTGGGCGACGTGGAGGCACTGATGGACCGACACGCGGCCCGCGCGGAACACCACGCCGGGCTGGCGGTCATGGAGGTGGAGCGCTACCTGGCCGAGCGGCGCCACCGCGTGGGCCTTTTCGCCGAGGTGCACCGGGCACCCATCGAGCGGCTCGCCCGGCATCCCGCGGACCGTTCCACCCTCGAAGACCTCGAGGGAGAGCTGCAGCGCTGGTTCCCCGATGCCTTCGCCCTCGCCGTGACCGGGCCCGCCGGGGAGGTCCTGGCCGGCGACATCGAGGGGCGGGCGGCCGGGCCCTGCCGGCAGGACATCCGCGCGTTCGGCGGAGAGGCCTCTCGGCCCCCGATCCTCCATCCCCGGGGCCACCCCTTCGCGGTTACCGTGGCGCGTGCCGAGGACCAGGCCGGCCAGGCCGGCTTTTGCGTCGGTTTCCGGCCGGTGCGGCTGAGCCGCATCCTGAACGCCCACGAGATCTACGGTTACCGCCTGTTCCTGCTGCGCGAAGACCGGGACGGGCGGATCGAGGTCGGCTCCACCGGCGCCCGGGACGACCTGGCGCGCTCGCCCCGGCTGACGCCGGCCGAGCGCGACGCCATCATCGCCCGCCGCCCGGTGGCGGGCAGCGGCTGGTCGTTGGTGGCCGTGCCCGAGTTCGGGTACCTGGAGGAGCGTCGCAAGACGCTTTTCCGGGGCTTTCTGCGGGCCGCCGGGCTCACCGGGCTGCTGGCCCTGGGGTTGCTCCTGCTGCTGGACCAGCGCGAACGCCAGCTCGGGCGCAGCCTCGATCACAACCGCCGGCTGCGGCGCATGAGCCTGCTCGACCCGCTCACGGGCCTGGCCAACCGGACCGCCCTGGACCGGGCCCTGGCACGCGCCTGGCGTCATGCCGGCCCGGTGGCCGCGGTGATGGTGGACGTCGACCACTTCAAGGAGTACAACGATTCGCTCGGTCACGGCGAGGGCGATCTCTGCCTGCGGCGGCTTGCCGAGCTGTTCAGCGCGGCGACCCGCCAGCCGCGCGACGTGGTGGCCCGCTACGGGGGCGAGGAATTCGTCCTGCTGTTGCCGGGCACGGACCTCCGGGCGGCCGAAGAGGTCGCCGAGCGCCTGCGGGAGTCGGTGGAGGCCGCGGCCATCCCGCACCCGGGCAACGGCACATGCGATCACGTCACGGTCAGCCTCGGCGTGGCCGCGACCGGGAATCCCGCGAACGGGCTGCCGGAGGAGCTGATCGCGGCGGCCGACCGCGCCCTCTACCGGGCCAAGGCGGGCGGGCGCAATCGCGTGGAGAGCGAGCAACCGGAGGACGGATGAGCCATTTCTTCGCCTACCTGGCACGGATGAAGTACATCCAGCGCTGGGGCCTGATGCGCAATACCCGCACCGAGAACCTCCAGGAGCACAGCCTGCAGGTGGCCATGGTGGCCCACGGGCTGGCCCTGATCCGCAACCGGGAATTCGGCGGCGCGGTGGATGCCGACCGGGTGGCGGTACTGGCGCTGTTCCACGATGCCGCCGAGGTGATCACCGGCGATTTGCCCACGCCGGTGAAGTACTTCAACGACGACATCCGCGAGAGCTATCGACGCATCGAGGCGGAGGCCGAGCAGCGCCTGCTGGACATGCTGCCCGAGGCCTTCCGGGAAGACTATGCCGCCATCCTCGACAGCGAGCACTGGAGCGCCACCGAGAGGCGCCTGGTGAAGGCCGCCGACGCCATCTGCGGCTACCTCAAGTGCGCCGAGGAGGAGCACTCGGGGAACCACGAGTTCGTCGAGGCCAGGCGCGTTCTATGGCAGAAGATCGGGGGGTTCGACGAGCCGGAGGTGGCCTGGTTCGTGGAGCGTTACGTGCCCAGCTTCTCGCTGACCCTCGACGCCCTCAATGCCCCGGGAGCGGGGGATCAGGACTGAGCCTCGCGCTCGGCGGACTCGGGGTGCAGGATCTGCAGGTCGTTGCGGCTGGCGAAGTTCATGATGAAGCTCCAGGCCGAGGGGCTGGCCTGCTGCAGTTGCGGATCGACGAGCAGGCACTTGACGCCCTCGTGGATGCCCGGGACCACCATGCTGGAGTAGCGCAGGCGTCGCCCCGGCCCGTAGGTGGCCAGGGTGCTGGAGATGCGATCCACCCAGTCGCTGGGCCGGAACCGCTGTCCGCTGTTCTTGACGCCGAGAATGAGAATGGAGGATTCGTGGTCGTCGGGCATCGTCTCTTGTTTCGCCTCCCGCTTTTCCCGTCGGTTGTCACACGGTCGCGTGCGCTGGTAGCTTGGGTCATCCGCAGCCCCGCTGGGGCCCCGCCTGCCGAATAGACCCTTCAGTCTAGCGAAGTTTCCTCCCCGAATCAGCCGCCGGGCGCGTATTCGTCGGCCCAGCCCGTGGCCCGGTGGCGGTGAACCCGCCCGATGGCCTATGCTCGACCGCGACTGTCCGCGCGCAGGCATCACCCTGCCCGCGGCAGGTGACAGCGGCGTGATGATCGCCAGGCCGGCGATCGTGTTGTATAGTTGGACAAACATTGTACACGAGCGGCCGGTCCGCTCGCCGCGACCAGACGAGAGGCAAGAGGGCGATGAAGAACCTGTTCGAGGGTGAACGCGACTATCGGCACGGCTCCAGCGAGCGTCTCGGGGTCCTGCTGCTCAACCTCGGGACGCCGGATGCACCGGACACCCCGTCGCTGCGGCGCTACCTCAAGGAATTCCTCTGGGACCCGCGGGTGGTGGAGGCCTCCCGTCCGCTGTGGTGGCTGATCCTCAACGGCATCATCCTGCGCACGCGCCCGGCCAAGTCCGCCGAGGCCTACCAGGAGGTCTGGGACCACGAGGGCGAGGGCACCGGTTCGCCCCTGCTCGACATCTCGCACCGGCAGATGGCGGGTCTCGAGCGGCGCATCGGCGAGCGATTCGAGGGGCCGGTGAGCTTCGCTCTGGGCATGCGCTACGGCAATCCCTCCATCCCCTCGGCCCTGGCGCAGTTGCAGAAGGCCGGGGCCCGGCGCGTGCTGGTGTTGCCCCTTTATCCGCAGTACGCGGGCGCCACCACCGCTTCCACCTTCGACGGCGTGGTCCAGGAGTTGCAGAAGTGGCGCTGGATCCCCGAGCTCCGCTTCATCAACCACTACCACCGCCATCCCGGCTACATCCGTTCGCTGGCCAACAGCGTGCGCGAGCACTTCGAGGCGCACGGCGAGCCGGATCTGCTGCTCACCTCCTACCACGGCGTGCCGCTGCGCTACGTGATGGACGGCGACCCCTACCACTGCGAGTGCCACGTCACCACGCGGCTGATGCGCGAGGAGCTGGGGCTGCCCGAGGACAAGGTCAAGGTCACCTTCCAGTCGCTGTTCGGCAAGGAGGAGTGGGTCAAGCCTTACACCGACGAAACCATCAAGGGGCTGCCGGGCAAGGGCGTGAAGAAGCTGGCGGTGATGTGTCCCGGCTTCTCCGCCGACTGCCTGGAGACCATCGAGGAGATCGAGGGGGAGAACAAGGAATACTTCATGGAGGCCGGTGGTGAGACGTTCCACTACATCCCCGCCCTCAACGACCGCGAGGACCACCTCGACGCGCTGGCCGACCTGATCGCCCAGCACGCCCGCGGCTGGCCCGAGGCCGAGCCGGACTACGACCGCGAGGCCATGGAGGCCCGCTGGCGGGCCAGCCGCGAGCGGGCCCTGGCCATGGGGGCCGACCGGTAGGCGGTGTGCGGAACTATTCCCGCCACGGGAGTCTCAGGCGACATGGGATTCGGACTGATCATCATCGGCGACGAGATCCTCTCCGGGCGTCGCCGCGACCGCCACCTGGCCTGCGCCGCCGACCTCCTGGCCCGGCGCGGTGAATGCCTGCGCTGGACGCGCATCATCGGCGACGAGCCGGAGCTGATCGAGTCCACCCTGCGCGAGACCATGGCGGGTGACGATGCCGTGTTCAGCTTCGGCGGCATCGGCGCCACGCCCGACGACATGACCCGCCAGTGCGCCGCGGCGGCCGCCGGGGTGCCGGTGGAGCGCCATCCCGAGGCGGTGGCCCTGATCGAGGAGCGTTTCGGCGAGGACGCCTACCCCCACCGGGTGCGCATGGCCGAGTTCCCCGCCGGCTCGCAGATCATCCCCAACCCGGTCAACCGGGTGCCCGGCTTCTCCCTGGGCGACCACCACTTCGTGCCCGGTTTCCCGCAGATGGCCCACCCCATGATCGAGTGGGTGCTCGACAGCCGTTATGGCCTGCCCGAGCCGCGCGACTACGTCGAACTGGCCGTGATGGTCCTCGACGCCCACGAGAGCCAGCTGATCGAGGTGATGGAGCGCATCACCCGCGATTTCGCCGCGGTGAAGCTCTTTTCCCTGCCCATCCTGCGCGAGGACGGTCGGCGTATCGAGCTGGGGGTCAAGGGGCCCGCTGCCGAGGCCCGCCGGGCGCTGGATGCCATTCTCGACTGGCTGGTCGAGGCCGGCCACCGCTGGGAAGCGCTCGCCGGCAGGGATGGCTGAGCGCTACTGGGAGCGGGCGCTGGAGCGGCATGCCCGGCCCGCGACGGCGCCGGGGGAGACGGCCTGCGAGCTCTGCGGCCGGGAAGTGGCCCGCCTCACCCGTCACCACCTGATCCCCCGGACCCGCCACAGCAACCGGCGCAACAAGCGGGACTTCGACCGCGCCGAGGTCCACGACCGCATCGCCCTGCTGTGCCGCCCCTGCCACAGCAACGTCCACCGCTGCCTGTCCAACCGCGACCTGGAGCGCGAGTACAACACCGTCGAGCGCCTGGCCGGGCACCCCTGCATCCGCCGTTTCACCGACTGGATCAAGGACCGCCCCGACGGGACCTCGGTCTCCTTTGCCCGTCGGCGGTAGACTGGCCGCATGCATACCACCACCCAGATCACCCTGCTCTCCGCCGCCTGGCTCGGCTACTTCGCCCTGCACTCGCTGCTGGCCGCGCGCTCGGTCAAGGAGGCGGTGGAGCGGCGCTGGCCCCGCTGGTTCCGCGGCTACCGGCTGGCCTACAACCTGCTGGCGCTGATCCTCCTGCTGGTGCCGCTGGGGATGATGATCGCCTGGCGCGGCGCGCCGGTCATCGACTGGCAGGGGCCGGCCGCCTGGGTGGCCAACGGCCTGGCGCTGGGGGCCGTGGGGCTGTTCGCCTGGACGCTGCGCTACTACGACATGGGCGAGTTCGCCGGCACCCGCCAGTGGGCGGAGCACGAGGAGACGGTGGACGGGGCCATGGAGCATTTCACCCTCTCGCCCCTGCACCGCTTCGTGCGCCACCCCTGGTACACGCTGGGCCTGGTGATCCTCTGGACCCGCGACATGGACCTGATGCAGCTGGTCTCCAGCCTCTGGGCCACCGCCTACCTGGTCGTCGGCTCGCGCCTGGAGGAGCGCAAGCTGATGGCCTTCCACGGCGCGGTCTATCGTCGTTATCGGTCGCGGGTGCCCGGCCTGGTACCGCTGCCCTGGCGCTATCTCACCGCCGAACAGGCCGCGAGGCTGATCCGCCGGGGGTCCCTGCAGGACCGTTGGCCCCGGGAATCGTCTGCAAACCGCCACGAAAAACCCCGGTAGCCTGGCGGCTGACCGGGGTTGCCGGGGTGGTGCCCGGCGCGGGGCCGGGCGGTCGGGGGGGCTTCAGCCCTTCGCGTAGTATTCCTCGACCCGGGCCACCTCGTTCTTCGAGCCCATGACCACCGGCACGCGCTGGTGCAGGTCGGTGGGCTCGACCTCCATGATCCGGCCGTGGCCGGTGGAGGCGGCGCCGCCGGCCTGCTCGACGATCATGGACATGGGGTTGCCCTCGTACATCAGGCGCAGCTTGCCGCCCTTGTCGCGGTTGCGCTCGTCGAGGGGGTACATGAAGATGCCCCCGCGGCACAGGATGCGGTGAACCTCGGCCACCATCGCCGCCACCCAGCGCATGTTGTAGCGCTTGCCGTGGGGGCCTTCCTCGCCGGCCACGCAGTTGTCGATGTATTCGCGCACCGGCGCTTCCCAGAAACGACGGTTGGACATGTTGATGGCGAATTCCTTGGTGTCCTCGGGGATCTTCATGTCGTCGTGGGTGAGGATGAACTCGCCGACGTTCTGGTCCAGCGTGAAGCCGGTGACACCGTTGCCGGTGGTCATGACCAGCATGGAGGAGGGGCCGTAGACGCAGTAGCCGGCGGCGACCTGCTCGGTGCCCTTCTGCATGAAGTCTTCCTTGGTGGGGTTCTTCACGCCTTCCGGGGCCTTGAGCACGGAGAAGATGGTGCCCACGTTGACGTTGATGTCCATGTTGGAGGAGCCGTCGAGCGGATCGAAGACCACCAGGTACTTGCCGCGGACCTTGCCCTCGGCCAGCTCGTAGATGTCCTCCATTTCCTCGGAGGCCATGCCGCCGCAGTGGCCGTTGTTCTCCAGCGCCTCGATGAAGATGTCGTTGGAGATCAGGTCCATCTTCTTCTGCTCGTCGCCCATGACGTTCTCGGACCCGGCCACGCCCAGGATCCCGATCAGGTCACCCTTGTTGACCAGGTTGGAGATCGCCTTGCAGGCGGTGGCGATGTCGTTGAGCAGGCCGGTGAACTCGCCGGAGGCCTGGCCGCCGAGCTTGCGCTGCTCCTCGATGATGAAGTTGGTAAGCGTGGTACCGATCTGCATGATGGTCGTCCCCTGTTGTTGAAAGCGGCAAATGGCCGCCATCATAGCAAAAGTCCCGGGCGGCTTGCGGCGGAAGGGCCGTGTTCAACGGATTGCCACATCCGACCGGCATCCTGTCCGGACCGTCTCGTTCAACCCTCACCCGTGGAGCGTCCATGGCCAAGAACGTGCTCTATGCCCAGTCGGGCGGCATGACCTCGGTGATCAATGCCACCGCCCTCGGCGTCATCGAGGCCGCCCGGGCCAGCGACCGGATGGGGCGGGTGCTGGCCGCCCGCGACGGCATCATCGGCGTGCTCGACGAGGCGCTGGTGGACGTGGATGCCGAGGACCCGGATACCCTCGCGGCCCTGCGCCACACCCCCGGGGGGGCCTTCGGCGCCTGCCGCTTCGACATCGGCACCCCCGAGGACAGCCCCGAGCAGTACGAGCGCCTGGTGGAGGTCTTTTGCGCCCACGACATCGGCTATTTCTTCTACAACGGCGGCGGTGGTTCCATGCTCACCGCCCAGAAGGTGGCCTCCATCGGTGAGCGCCTGGGGCATCCCGTCACCTGCATCGGGTTGCCCAAGACCATCGACAACGACCTGCCGATGACCGACAACAGCCCGGGTTTCGGCTCCACGGCCAAGTTCATCGCCACCGCCGTGCGCGAGATCGAGTGCGACCTGCGTTCCATGGCCACCACCTCCACCAAGGTCTTCGTGCTCGAGGTGATGGGCCGCCATGCCGGCTGGATCGCGGCCGCCTCGGCGCTGGCGGCCCAGCGCGAGGGGGATGGCCCGCACCTGATCCTGTTCGCCGAGCGCGCCTTCGACCGGGCCGACTTCATTCGCCGGGTGCGGGAGGCGGTGGACACCCACGGCTACTGCATGGTGGTGGCCTCCGAGGGCCTGCGCTGCCCCTCGGGGGCGTTCTTCAGCGTCGAGCAGGACAGCGAGGTCTACGGCTGGGAACAGCTGGGCGGGGTGGCCCCCAAGCTGGTGGACATCGTCGAGCGCGAACTGGGTTACAAGACCCACTGGGCGGTGCCGGATTACATGCAGCGCGCCGGCAGCCACCTGGCCTCGGCCACCGACGTGGAGCAGGCCTACATGCTCGGGCGCCGCGCCGTGGAAATGGCGCTGGCCGGGCGCAACGCGGTGATGCCCGTGATCCGTCGCCTGGGCGACGAACCCTACCGCTGGACCATCGACGCGGTGGACCTCGCGAACGTCGCGGACGTGGAAGTCCCCGTGCCCGACACCTTCATCACCGACGACGGCTACGGCGTCACCGAGGCGGGCCTGCGCTACCTGCGCCCCCTGGTTCGCGGCGAGGCCGCCCCGCCCTACGTCGATGGCCTGCCCGAGTACGCCCGCCTGGAGATGGTCCCGGTGGAGAAGAAACTGCCGCCCTTCGACATCGGCGAGCCGCATGCCTGATTCGCTTCAAGCTTCGAGCTTGAAGCTTTATGGCAACATCCGCCCATCGATCCGGCGCCAGAGCTCGGCGAAGGCCTGGGCCGGTTCCGAGCGGGGGTGGCTGTAGACCAGCGGGCGGCGGTCCTCGCCCATCCGTTCCACCAGCGAGCTGTAGGGGACCTCGATGTCGGTCAGGTCGGGCAGCTCGCGGCCCAGTCGCTGGCGGAAGTCGCGGTGGACCCGTCGCCGGCGGTCCACCATGTTGAGAAAGGCGTACACGGCGCCCGGGTGGATGCCCGAGTCCCGCAGGTGCGCCCGCATCTGCTCGTAGGCGCGGGCGGAGAGCCAGGAGGGCACCAGTGGCACCAGCACCATGTCGGCGGCCCGGAAGACGTTGTCGGCCACCAGCGACAAGCCGGGCGGGCAGTCGATGATCACCGTGTCGAAGCGTTCCCGCAGCCTCTCCAGGACCTCGGCGATGCGCTTGCGCGAGCGCTTCATGTCGTTGAGGTGGAGATCGAGGTCACGGTAGGCGGGCCCGGCGGGCAGCAACGAGAGGTTGCGGTGGCGGGTGGCCTGCACGGCCCTCTTCAGGCCCTTGCCGCGCAGCAGCCGGTCCAGCGGTGCCGCCGGCTCCGCGCGGGTCTCGAGGTACCAGCTGGTGGCCCCCTGGGGATCGAGGTCCCAGAGCAGCGTGCGTCGGCCGTGGAGCGCGGCGAGCGCCGCCAGGTTGACCGCGGTGGCCGTCTTGCCCACGCCGCCCTTCACGCTGTAGGCCGCGATCGCGTCCATTGCCGGCTCCTTGACCTCTGAAAGCCTCGATTCTAACAGGCCGCCGGGCGTTCCACTCGCCGGCCGCTTCGTCTATGCTCCGGTCCTTATGGACAGCCAGCACAGCCCGGTCGCCGACATCATCTCGCCGAGCACGGCGGGCACACTCTACGGCCTGTTCCGTGAACGCCTCAGGCGCAGCCCGGAACAGGTCGCCTATCGCCAGTTCGACAACGGCGACAAGCGCTGGCACGACACCCGCTGGCGGGCCATCGACGTGGAGGTGGGCCGCTGGCAGGCCGCGCTCCGGCGCGAGGGCCTCGAGGCGGGCGACCGCGTGGCGCTGATGGTGCGCAACTCGCGCGAGTGGGTGGTCTTCGACCAGGCCGCCATGGGGCTGGGGCTGGTGGTCGTGCCCCTCTACCTCGAGGACCGCCCCGAGAACACCGCCTACATCGTCGAGGACGCCAATGTCCGCCTGCTGCTGGTGGAGGGCCGGCGCCAGTGGTCGCGGCTGCAGGAGGTCTCCGACCACCTCCGGGGCCTGGAGCGGATCATCAGCCTGCAGCGGATCACCGACGAGGACGGCGCCGAGGACCCGCGCCTGGAGGCCGTCGACGACTGGCTGTTCGGCATCTCCGGGCAGTCGGAGACCGAGACCGGCGACCCGCACGCCCTGGCCACCATCATCTACACCTCGGGGACCACCGGCCGGCCCAAGGGGGTGATGCTCACCCACCACAACATCCTCGCCAACGCGCATTCGGCGGCCCGGCTGGTGGCGCTGGGTCCCGACGACCTGTTTCTCTCCTTCTTGCCGCTGTCGCATGCCCTGGAGCGGACCGGCGGCTACTATCTGCCGATGATGACCGGTGCCGTCGTCGCCTTCGCCCGCTCGGTGAACCAGCTGGGCGAGGACATGCAGAGCCAGCGGCCCACCGTGCTGATCTCGGTGCCGCGGGTCTACGAGCGGGTCTACAACCGCATCCAGCGCCAGCTGGAGAAACAGGCGCCCTGGCGTCGCCGGTTGTTCGAGCTCACCGTCGATATCGGCTGGGCCCGTTTCCAGTACGACCAGGGGCGCACGTCCTTCCGCCTGCGCCTGCTGCTCTGGCCGCTGTTGCAGCGCCTGGTGGCAGGCCGCATCCTCGATCGCATGGGCGGGCGCATGCGCCTGGCCGTCTGTGGAGGGGCGGCGCTCTCCGAGTCCGTGGCCCGGACCTTCATCGGCCTCGGCCTCAACCTGATCCAGGGCTACGGGCTCACCGAGGCCAGCCCGCTGGTGAGCGTCAACCGACCCGAGGACAACATCCCCGCCTCCATCGGCACCGCCGTGCCCGGGGTGGAAGTGCGCCAGGCCGAGCACAACGAGTTGTGGGTGCGCTCGCCCAGTGTCATGCAGGGCTACTGGAACAATGCCGAGGCCACCCGGGCGGTACTCGAGCCGCAGGGCTGGCTGCGCACCGGTGACCGCGTGCAGATCGACGAGGACGGCCACATCTACATCGTCGGCCGGCTCAAGGAGATCATCGTCATGGCCAATGGCGAGAAGGTCGCGCCCACCGACATGGAGAACGCCATCACCATGGATCCCCTGTTCGACCAGGCCATGGTGATGGGCGAGGGCCAGGCCTACCTGGCGGCGCTGGTGGTGATCGACCCCGAGCTCAAGGAGCGGCTGATCCATGACTACGGCTGCGACCCGCACGAGGGCGAGGTGCTCGAGGACCCCTGCTTGAAGCGCGCCGTGCTCAAGCGCATCGGCCGGGCGCTGCACGGCTTCCCCGGCTACGCCCAGGTGCGCCGGGTGGCGCTCTTCGAGGAGCCCTGGACGGTGGACGACGGCCTGCTCACGCCCACGCTCAAGCTCCGGCGGCCGGCCCTGGAGAAGCGCTTCGAGCGCCGGATCGACGCCCTTTTCGAGGAGCGGCTGCGGTGAACGGGGTCGGTCCCCGTGGCGAACCCCGCATCCGGGTGATCGCCCCGCCCGCCTCCACCAACCCGGGCGGGACCATCTTCGGCGGTTGGCTGATGGGCCAGATGGACGTGGCCGCGAGCGTCCCCGCCCTGGACCGGGCGCGGGGGCCGGTGGTCACCGCGTCGGTGGAGGCCCTGCACTTTCGCCGGCCGTTGCGGGCCGGTGACGAGGTGAGCATCCATGCCGAGCTGCTCACCGAGCGCCGCAGCAGCCTGCGCATCGGGCTGACGGCCTGGCGTCGCCGGCCCGGCCGGGGGCAGGATCCCGAGCCGGTCGCCGACGGCGTGATGGTATTCGTGGCCGTGGACGAGGCGGGGCGCCCCCGTCCCCTGCCACCCGCCGAACAACAACAAGACCACTGAGAGGAAGGACGCCATGGAACGATTCCCCGTACGCACTGCCGGGCTGGTCCTGGGGACCGGCCTGGTGTTCGCCGGCCAGGCCTCGGGCGCCGGTTTCGCCCTGATCGAGAATTCCGCCTCCGGCCAGGGCAATGCCTTCGCCGGCGACGCGGTGGCCACGGAGAATGCCAGTGCCGCCTGGTCCAATCCGGCCGGGCTGACCCGGTTCGGCGATACACGGGTGAGCGTGGCCACCCACGTGATCGACGTCACCGCCGACTACCGGGACCGGGGGTCGTGGCTCGATCCCGACTACACCCAGGGCCAGCGCTACCCCGGTTCGCTCCGGGGCGAGGATGCCGATGGCGGCAAGACGGTGCTGGTCCCCACGGCCTTCTACAGCCGCCCGCTGGGCGAGGACTGGGCCCTGGGCTTCTCGGTGAACGCCCCCTTCGGCCTGGAGACCGATTACGATGCCGACTGGGTGGGCCGGTATCACGCCCTCAATTCCGAGCTGATCACCATCAACCTCAACCCCTCGCTGGCCTGGCGCGTCAGTGATCGCGTGAGCCTGGCGGCCGGGTTGAGCGCCCAGTACGCCGAGGCCAAGCTGACCAGGGCCGTGCCCGATCCCCAGGCGCCGTTCACCGGCCCGGACGGGCGCTCCAAGCTGGAGGGTTCCAACTGGGGCTGGGGCTACAACCTGGGGCTGATGATCCAGGCCACCCCCGCGACCCGGCTGGGCCTGACCTACCGCTCGTCGGTGGAGCACACCCTGGAGGGCGACGTGGAGGTGCAGTTCAACGGTGCCCCCACCATCGCCGCGGACGCCGAGGCCGACCTCGACCTGCCCCACCAGTGGGGGGTGGGGCTGGCCCACGAGCTGGACGGTTCGACCACCCTGCTCTTCGGGGCGACCCGGACCGGCTGGAGCCGTTTCGACGAGCTCGAGGCGGTGGCCACCGAGGCCAGCGTGCTGGGCCGGGAGGGCGCCACGCTCACCTATACCGACGAGGACTGGGAGGACACCTGGCGGTTGTCGGCGGGCCTCAACTACGACTACAGCGAGCGCCTGCGCCTGCGCACGGGCATCGCCTGGGACGAGAGCCCGATCCCCGACGCCGAGCACCGCACCCCGCGCATCCCCGGCAACGGCCGGACGTGGTTTTCGCTGGGGATCGGCTATGCCCTCACGCCCCACCTGACCGCCGACGCCGGCTATACCCACCTGTTCGTGGACGATACCGACATCCGCTCGACCGAGCCCGGCATCGGCACGCTCAACGGCAACTACGACCACAGCGCGAACCTGTTCAGCCTGCAGCTCAGCTGGCGGATGTGACGCGCCGCGCGTTGCCCGGCGAGTGTCGAGCCGGCCGGCCCCGGCCAACGATCCTGCTCGGCACTCAGCCCTCGATTCCCAGCTCCTTCATCTTGCGCGCCAGGGTGTTGCGGCCCCAGCCGAGCAGGCGGGCGGCGTCCTGCTTCATGCCGTGGGTGCGTTCCAGTGCCGCGTCGATGAGCACCCGTTCCAGGGCCTGTTCCGCCTCGCCGTAGAGGCCCGTCGCGCCCGCGGCCAGGCGGCCGCGGGCCCACTGGCCGAGGCCGGTGCGCCAGTCGTCGCCGGCCACGCCGGCAGGCTCGTCGCGCAACTCGGGGGGCAGGTCCTCGATATGCACCTCGCGGCCGGAGGCCATCACCGTCAGCCAGCGGCAGGCGTTTTCCAGCTGGCGCACGTTGCCCGGCCACGCCCGCGAGGCCAGGAATGCCTTCACCGCCGGCGTGAGCACCTTGGGCTCGGTGCCGAGTTCCTCGCTGGCCTCGGCGAGGAAGTGCTCCGCGAGCAGGGGGATGTCCTCGCGCCGCTCGCGCAGGGAAGGGATGTGGATGCGGATGACGTTGAGGCGGTGGAAGAGGTCCTCGCGGAAGCGCCCGTCGGCGACGCGGTCCTCCAGGTCCTGGTGGGTGGCGGCGATGATGCGCACGTCCACCTTCACCGGGGTGTGGCCGCCCACGCGGTAGAACTCGCCGTCGGCCAGTACCCGCAGCAGGCGGGTCTGGAGCTCGGGCGGCATGTCGCCGATCTCGTCGAGGAACAGCGTGCCGCCGTCGGCCTGTTCGAAGCGTCCCCGGCGCTGGGCCTGGGCGCCGGTGAAGGCCCCCTTCTCGTGGCCGAAGAGCTCCGATTCCAGCAGGTCGCGCGGGATGGCGGCGGTGTTCAGGGCGATGAAGGGCCGCCCGGACCGCGGGCTGTGGCGGTGCAGGGCATGAGCGACCAGCTCCTTGCCGGTGCCCGACTCGCCGTTGATCAGCACGGTGATATTGGAGCGCGACAGCCGACCGATGGCACGGAACACCTCCTGCATGGCCGGGGCCTCGCCGATGATCTCGGGGGCACGGCCGGTGTCCGGCTGGTCGGCGGGCTCGCTCTCCTCGCGGGCCTTGCACGCGCGGGCGGCAAGGTCCACCGCCTCGTCGACGTCGAAGGGCTTGGGCAGGTACTCGAAGGCGCCGCCCTCGTAGGCGGCCACCGCGCTGTCGAGGTCGGAGTGAGCGGTCATCACGATCACCGGCACCGCCGGGTGTTCGCTTCCCAGCCGGCTCAAAAAGGTCATGCCGTCGGTGCCGGGCATGCGCACGTCGGTGAGCACCGCCAGGGGCTCGCGCCGGTCGAGGGCGGCGAGGGCGCTGTCGGCCTCCTCGAAGCTGCGGACGTTGAAGCCGGCCTTGGTCAGGGCCTTTTCCAGGACCCAGCGGATCGAAGGGTCGTCGTCGATCACCCAGAGTTCAGCGGTCCGTGTCATCGGGATTCTCCACGGGGATCAGGAGGGTGAAGGTGGTCCGGCCGGGCCGGCTGTCGCACTCGATCAGCCCGTCGTGCTGGGCCATCAGCGACTGGGCGATGGACAGCCCCAGGCCCGAGCCACCGGCGCGGCCGCTCACCATGGGATAGAAGATCTGCTCCATGAGCGTCTCCGGGATGCCCGGTCCGTCGTCGGTGATGGCGATCTTGGCCACCAGCTTGTGGCGTCGGTTGCCCAGCGTGTACTGGCGCAGGACCCGGGTGGCGAGACGGAGCTCGCCGTGTTCGCCCAGTGCCTGGATGGCGTTGCGGCCGATGTTGAGGATGGCCTGGATGAGCTGGTCGGGGTCGGCGTAGAGCTCGGGGATGGAGGGGTCGTAGTCGCGGACGATACGGATGCCGTCCGGGGCCTCGATGCCGAGCAGCTGGCGGACCCGTTCGAGGACCTCGTGGATGTTGACCATGCGTTTCTGGGGCCGGCTGTGGGGGCCCAGGAGGCGGTTGACGAGGTTTCGCAGGCGGTCGGCCTCGTGGATGATGATGCCGGTGTATTCCTTGAGCGATTCGTCGTCCAGCTCGGCCTCCAGCAGCTGGGCGGCCCCCCGCAGGCCGCCGAGGGGGTTCTTGATCTCGTGGGCCATGCCCCGGATCAGTGCACGGGTGGCGGCGTGCTGGTTGATCAGCTGTTCTTCGCGCTCGATGCGCAGGTGGCGGTCCACCTGGGCCATCTCCACCAGCAGCGCGTAGCCCAGGTGCGGGTCGTGCAGCGGGGTGACCGAGCAGTCCACGGTCACGTTGCGCTCGCCCGGCAGCTCCAGGCGGCGCTCCCGCTCGGTGAAGGGGTGGCCGCTGGCCAGCGAGTCGCGGAAGGCCTCGATCAGCGCCGGCTCGCCCGGCAGGATCTCGGCCAGCGGCTGGCCGGTCACCCGCCGGGCGCTGGCCGAGAGCAGCATCTCCCCGGCCGGGTTGAGATAAGCCAGGCGCACCTGATCGTCGAGCAGCATCACGGCGTGTGTCTCGTTGTCGAGGATGCGCTCGTGCAGGCCCTGGGGCGGTCGGATCTTGGGTCGCATGGCCTCCTGGATGCAATTATCGCGCCGCACCTGCACGGCGCAGCGGGCGGCGGGCCGGCAGGGCCCGGGCCGGTGGCCGTGCACCAGCATGGTGCATGGCTTGTTGGAGTGCCTCGGTGGCGGGAAGTTCGGCGGCTCAGTTGAGCGCCGAGGGCTGGTGCTTGAAGAAGGTGACGGTCTCGCTGCGGGCGATTTCGTTGCCGGCGGCGTCGAGCACGGCCGCCGCCACGGTGTGCCGGCCGCGGTAGACGTTCTCCAGGGTATGGCTGGTGCCGGTGGCGCCGGTGATCCGTGGCTGGCCGTCGAGGAAGACGGTCAGGGTGTGGTCCGGCTGCAGGGCCGGTTCGAGTTCGACGCTCACCGGGACGGTCTGGGTGGCATTGCGCACCGTGGCCTCGGGTGCCGGCGCGGCGATGGCCACGCGCGCGTAGGCCGGGCCGGTGGCCGGCTGGTCAGCGGTATCGGTCGCCGGGGGCGGGGTGCCGGTCTCGAAGCGGGTGGTGGGCAGCGGCTCGAGCTCGAGGGGCTCGGCGTCGTCCGCGGGCGGCTCGTCGGTGAAGACCACGTTGCCCTCGTCGTCGACGTAGCGATAGATCTCCGCGGAGGCGACCAGCGGCACGAGCAGGAGGATGGCGATCAGGCTGCGCATGGGGGGAGATTAGTACGTCGCCGTGCCGGCCGCCAAGTCGTCGGGCGTTCGACGGGACAGGCGGGGAAGGCGGGGCGACGAACGGCCGGGAAGGCCCCGCCGGATCCCGGGGTACAAAAAGGTTCATTGCGCTTTAGCTTGACATCCCTCACCAGGACACGGCAGGGGGGTAATGCCTCTCGCCAAGGCGCCAAGGGCGCCAGGTGCCCGGGGCCACTTATCGTTGATTCGGTCTTCTCGGGCGCTTGATCGCTGCACCCCCGGGGCCCCCTGCGCCTTGCCTCGTCGCCGGAGGATTGCCGGGTCGGAGCGACACGGACGTCGCTCCGAGGCCCGTCACGACAGGGCGAACCCGGACCGGCGTGCCAGTGGCACGCCGCAGCCCGGTGAGCGCGGAGCCTTGCGAAGCTGGACCGTCGTGTCGGGCCGTGCCCGACAGCAAGCCTCCGGCGACGAGGTTTGCCCGAAGGGCCAAGGTGCCGGGGTGCCTTTGTCTTTGGGTACTTTCTATTGGGCAAGCAATAGCAAGTACCTCGCGCACCTGGCAGCAAGTGTCGAAAAAAGGCTCGGCCCAAACGGTGCGCGAAATCCCGATCACGTCGCTTATATGCCCCCTGTGGCACGGCAAAATGCAATGAACCTTTTAGTACCCCGCGATCCGGCGGGGCCTTCCCGGCCGTTCGTCGCCCCGCCTTCCCCGCCTGTCCCGTCGAACGCC
>JAAZVP010000073.1 GCA_018623495.1 Halothiobacillus sp.
CTCGTGCTGGTCGGCCCCGCCCGGGCGGGGCTGATCTGGGCGGAGGCCGGGCTCTCGGCCGACACGCGCTTCGTGCGTCAGCCGGTGCTCCTCTACGTGGACCTGTTCGACGATCTCAGCATCGTGGAGAAGGAGGCCCGGCCCCTGGAGGCGCCGGGGCTGGACTTCCGTTTTCTCGGCGCCGAGGAGCGCGAGGCGCGCATCGACGGCGAGCGCTACCGCGTGCACCGCTACCGCTGGCAGGTGATCCCGCTGGTGGCGGGGGACTTCACCATCCGTCCGCCGGTGATCGAGTACCGCCGCATGGGCGGCCCCTGGGAGGGCTCCACCGTCCAGTCGGGGGAGGTGCAGCTGGCGGTCGAGCCGCTGCCGCTCTATCTCCCCGTCTACCTGCCCGTCGACCGTCCCGTGGTGGAACGCAGCGAGGTCACCGGCGGGGCGCGCGTGGGCCAGCCCGGTACCTGGCGCCTGTCGGTCACCGCGGCCGGCCTCGAGACCCGCGGCGTGGCCCGGCTGGTGGGCGAGTCGCTGGCGGCCCCGGGGATCCGCTTCGGCGAACCCGAGGTCACCGATGGCGGTACCCCCGGGGACCGGCCCCTGGAGCGCCGGGTGGCGGTGGAGATCCCCTTCGAGCCCCGGGAGGCGGGGACGCGCCGCCTGCCCGACCTGCAGCTCGCCCACGTCGACCCCGCAACCGGCCGCCTGGCGCGGGTGACGGCCCCGGGTCCCGCCATCGAGGTGGCCGGCCGCTGGCGCCCCCTGGTCGTCACCCTCGCCGCGGCCCTGGCGGGATTGCTGGTGCTGGCGGGCGCGGTGGCCGGCTTCGGGCGCTGGCGCCGCCGACACCGGGGCCGGCGGGCCCTGGCGGACGCCGAATCGCCCCGCAGCCTGCGTGCCGCGGTGCTGGCCCACTGCGACCCGGGCCGGCTGGCCCGGGAGGAAGGACGGGCCGCCTTCGAGGCCCTGGAGGGCTGCTGCTTCGGCGGCGTGGAATGCGGCCCCGGGCGGCTCGCCGAACTGAAGGCCGCGTTCGAACGGTGTCTGCCATGATCCAGCGGGCCCTGGTCGTCGCCGGCGTGCTGCTGGTCGTGGCCGGCCTCCTGTGGCCCTGGCTGCGCCGGCTCCCCTTCGGTCGCCTGCCCGGGGACATCGTGGTGGAGAAGCCCGGCTTCACGTTCTACCTGCCGATCACCACCATGATCCTGGTGAGCGCGGTCATCTCCCTGGTCCTCTGGCTGTTCCGGCGCTAGGCAGGAATCGATCGTGCCGCCGCGGAGCCGCCAGGGGCTCCGGGTACAGGGCGCAGCTCGCAGTGAACCGCCGGCCCATCAACCGGTGGCGCGTCGAGTGCTATATTCCCCCAGTCAGGGAGCGTTTTTGGGAGCGAGCGATGACTGACCAGCGCCGAGAGCTCGAGGAGCGGATGCAGAAGCTGCGGTCCATGCGCGACGAGATCCGCGTGCAGTTGCACCTGGCGCGTGCGGAGGCGCGCGACGACTGGGAGGAGCTGGAGGCCAAGTGGGCCAAGCTGCGGGCCCGGATGGACATGCTGGACAACGAGATCGGCAAGACCTCCAGGGACGTGGGCAGCGCCGCCATCCTGCTCGCCGAGGAAATCCGCAACGGCTATCACCGGATCCGCGAATCGCTCAAGAAATGATGGTGAAGCGTTCAGCGTTCAGCGTTCAGTGCGTGGCCGCGCAGTCGGCTGAACGCTGAGCTCTACGCACTGAACGCTCTATTCCTCCTTGTCCCAGGGCTGCCTGACCCGGGTCTTTTCCGCCAGTCGCTGCTGGTGGCGTTCCACCTTGCGCCGGGCGAAGCGCCTGCCCCGCTCGGTGCGCAAAAACAGCCACATTCCCGCGATCCAGATCACGAGCGCCAGCAGCGCCAGGGCGAGAAACATCAGCCTGCCCCCAGCCGTTTTCCCAGCCAGTCGCCCAGGTCCGCGACCTCCTCGCGGCACACGGAATGGTCCATGGCATAGCCGTGCCAGTCCACGACCAGGCCCGCCTCTTCCAGCCGGGCCTTCGACTGCATGGCGAGCCGGGGGGCCACGACGGGGTCGTGGTCGCCGTGGGCCATGAAGACCGGCGGTCGCACCCGGGGCCGGGGCGCCCGGTCGGCCAGCGGCAGCCAGGTGGACAGGGCGATCACCCCGGCCAGGGGGCGGTCGGTATGCAGGGCGAGATGCAGCGCCACGGCCCCGCCCTGGGAGAAGCCGGCCACCAGGATGCGCCCGTCGGGGACGCCGCGGTCGTTCTCCCGGGCCACCAGGGCCTCGAGCCGGGCCGTGGCGGCGTCGATGCCGGCGGTGTCCTCGTCCTCCACGATGGCGGGGGAGGCGAGGTCGAACCAGGCGCGCATCGGCATCCCGCCGTTGACGGTGATCGGCCGCACCGGCGCGTGGGGGAAGACGAATCGCACGCCGGCGCCCGTCGGCAGGCGGAGCTCGGGGACCAGGGGCATGAAGTCGTTGCCGTCGGCGCCCAGGCCGTGCAGCCAGATCACGCTGTGGGTGACGGGCTCGCCGGTGGTGGTTTCCACGGTTTCGGGGATGGCGGTGTTCATGGTCCTCGTGCGGGTGTCCGGTCGTCGGCAGTATAACCGTTCGTACCGGGGATCCGGGCATGCGTGGGAGCGGCCTCCCGGCCACGAAATGTCGGTATGCCCGGGAATGTTCGCGGCCGGGAGGCCGCTCCCACGAGTGGCTGATTCCGGGGTTTTTCCGAAAACCAAAAAAGGACGGCCCGGGGGCCGTCCTCTTCGTTGCGAGTCCGCGGCGCGGGGCCGCGGTTTCCCGATTTTAGCGAACCTTGGCTTCGCCGCTGTCGGAATCGCCGGTGTTGTCCACCCAGCTGATCTTCACGGTGTCGCCGGACTTGCCGGGCGCCTTGAAGGACAGGTAGGGGTTCTTGGATACGGCGGCGCTCATGTTGCCCACCAGAACCGGCTCGCCGTTGATCTCGGCAGTGACCTCGGTGATGAACTTCGCCGGGATCTTCTTGCCGGTCTTCTTGTTCTTGCGCAGGCCGGATTCCATCGGGTGCTTCATCAGGCTCTTTACGGTGACCATGTCGCCGCGAGCACTGGCACGGATCTTAACGCTACGAGATGCCATGTTGTCTACCTCTTGAACTTGGGAATGTTTGGTCGACTGTGCCGGGGCGCTGGATCAGCCGCCGCAGCCACCGATGGTGACCTTCACTTCCTTCTTGGCCTGGTACAGCTTGCCACCGGAGTGAACGACCGCGACCACGTTGGAGGTCTTGCCCATCTTGATACGGGTAGACAGGAACGGATCGGCGTTCTTCAGGCTGTAGTCGCAGCACAGGGGATGGTCGTTGCCTTCGACCAGGATGGCGATCTTGTCGGCCTTCATGGTGGTGGAGGCAGTGACCGGAACCACGGCACCGTTCTCGGCGATGTCCGGGGCCTTCAGGTTGACGTCGCCGGAATCCTGGGCGCCGGAGGTGCCCCAGGCAGCCTTCAGGGCGTCGGCCTGGGTGGTGGCCTCTTCGTAGGCCTTGTTCGGCCAGGCGGCCATCACGGCACGGGGAGTCAGCAGGCCGGCACCGACAGCGACGCCAGTTGCGCCGGCAGCCAGGCTGCCCTTCAGGAATGCTCTGCGCTTGGTTTGCATGGTTCTCTACCTCGATTGGTTGGTTTCCATTGAAACGCGCCCTGGGTGTATCAAGCTCCGTGCCAGTCCTGGAAAAAACCGTTGAAACAACGACTTGTGGTTTTTCTTCCGGTCCCGGGGCCCGCGTTGCAAGTTGCAAGCTGCAACGGCGCCGATGCAGTTTGCGTCACGTATCCTTCTGGTACTGCTGCAGCCGGCGCCAGAGGGTGGACTTGTTGATCCCCAGGGCCTTCGCCGTCTGCTCGCGGTTGCCGTCGAAGCGCTCCAGGGTGTCGAGGATGTAGCGCCGTTCCAGTTCGTCGAGGGGGGGCTGGTCGGCGAGCATCTCGCTGCCCTCGTCGTTGCCCGCGGCCTGGACGGACTCGGGCGAGCCCTCCAGGTGGAGGAGGCGGTCGTCGGCCAGGGCCACGTGGCGTTCGACGAGATTGCGCAGCTCGCGGATGTTGCCGGGCCAGTCGTGGCGCTTCATCCGCTCGATGGACTCGGCGTCGAAGCCTTCCACGTCGCGCCGGTAGCGTTCGGCGAACTCGGCGACGAACTGGTGGACCAGCTCGGGGATGTCCTCGACGCGTTCGCGCAGGGCGGGCATGTGCAGCTTGACCACGTTGAGCCGGTGGTAGAGGTCGTGGCGGAACTGGCCTTCCTCCACCATCTTCGCCAGGTCGCGGTTGGTGGCGACGATGAAGCGCACGTCGATGTCGTGGGGGGTGACCCCGCCCACGCGGGTCACCTGCTGTTCCTGGACCACCCGCAGCAGCTTGACCTGCATGGCATCCGAGATGTTGCCGATCTCGTCGAGGAAGACGGTGCCGCCGCTGGCCACTTCCAGCAGGCCGGGCTTGGTCTGGGCGGCGCCGGTGAAGGCCCCCTTCTCGTGGCCGAAGAGCTCGGATTCCAGCAGGGTGTCGGTGAGCGCGCCGCAGTCGATGACGATGAAGGGCTTGTCGGCGAAGTCGCTCATGTTGTGGATGGCGCGCGCGGCGAGCTCCTTGCCGGTACCCGACTCGCCCTCGATGATCACGTTGACGCGCACGTCGCGGATCTTGCGGATGATGGTGTAGACGCCCTCGATGGCCGGCGAGTCGCCGATCATGCCGAAACGCTCGCCGCGCTCGGCCTTGCCGGGCTGGTCGGCCTCCGCCTCGGGCTCACCGGCGAGCTGCTGGTGGATCATCTCCACCAGGGCCTCCATGTCGTAGGGTTTCTTGATGAAATCCGTGGCCCCCAGTCGCAGGGCCTCGATGGCGTGGTCCACGGTGGAGAAGGCGGTGATCACGATGAACGGCAGGTCGGGCCTTTCCGGGCGCAGTCGCTCCAGCAGTTCCAGCCCGGTCATCTCGGGCATGGATAGATCCGAGACCACCAGGTCGACGGGGGCCTCGAGGATGTAGTCGAGCGCCGCCCGCGGTTCGCGGAAGACGCGGGTCTCGAAGGACTCGCGCCGGCAGAAGCGGCGGAACAGGTCGCCGGCGCGGGCGTCGTCGTCGACGAACACCACGATGGGCTTGGATTCACTCATCTTGCAGACCGCTGGTGGTGGGTTTGGATTTCGCCTGGGGCACGGAGACGCTGGCCACCGTGCCGGGGCCGTCCGGGTTGTTGTGGATCGAGAGCACGCCCCCGTGATACTGGATGATCCCCAGGCTGATGGACAGCCCCAGGCCCGTGCCCTCGGTGTGCTTGGTGGTGAAGAAGGGATCGTAGATGCGGTCGAGGATCGCCGGGTCCACGCCCGCGCCCTCGTCGCTCACCGTCACGGTGAGAAAGCCCGCCCGGCAGTGGGCGGCGACGCTCACTCGCCCGCCCGGGGGCGAGGCCTGGATGGCGTTGTTGAGCAGGTTGTCCATCACCTGGTGGAGCTGGTCGGGATCGGCCTCCACCTCGCAGTCGTCGCACTCGGCGAGTTCCAGCCAGGCGTCGGCCTCCACCGCCTTGTCCTCGGCGAGGTGGACGATGTGCTCGAGCCACGGCCGGACGCGGAAACGCTGGTGGTTGGGCGGCGTCTGGCGGGCGAAGTTCATCACCCCGCGCACGATCCCCGTCGCCCGCAGGGCCTCGTCGCGCAGCGACTGGATGTCCTCGCGGCCCTCCACGTCGTCCGCCGGCAGGCCGCGTTCCACCAGCTTGGCCAGCGTGAGGATGTTGTTCAGGGGGTTGTTGATCTCGTGGCCGATGCCCGCGGCCATCTCGCCGATGGAGGCCAGCTTGGCCTTCTGCAGGGCGATCTGCTCGGCCTTCTCGCGCTCCTCGCGGGCCTGCTCCAGGCGGTTGGCCATGTAGTTGAACGAGTCGCAGACCTGCTCGATCTCGTCGGTGCTCGCCTTGCCCAGCGGGCGCCGCTCGCCGCGGTCGGCATAGGCCTTGAGGTTGGCCGCCAGCTGGGTGACCGGCCGGGCGATGTGGCGGGCCCCGAGGTTGGAGAGGATCAGGCTGATCATCAGCGCGAGCGCGGCGAAGAAGATGATGCCGCGGCGCATGTTGTCGAAGGGCGCGGCGATCTGGTCGGTGTCCACCCGGATGGCGATCAGCCAGCTCACCAGCCGGTTGGGATAGGGGTGGTATTCCAGGAAATAGGCGCGGTGCTCGCCGTCGGAGTCGCGGAACACGCCGTAGGGCTGGCGCTGGACCTGTTCCCACAGGCCCGGTGCCACCGTCTGTAGCTTGCCCACGCCGGGGTTGGGGTCGGAAAACCGCGTGTCGAGACGGTCGGAGTAGAGGATCTTGCCGTCGCGCACGCTGTTGTCGGGGTTGAGCTCGGCGATGGTGAGCTGGCCGTCGTAGGGACGCAGGGCCAGGCTCAGGGTGCGGTCGATGTACTCGCCGAAGGTATTGACCACCAGGTAGCCCACGGTGTTGCCGGTGGAATCGGCCAGCGGGATGATGCCGTTGAGCATGGAAATCGTCTGGCCGCGGGGCAGGTCGGTGCGGCTCTGGGGGATCAGCGAGAAGCTGATCTCGCCCTGCGGCAGCCCCTGGAGGTAATCGACGAATTCGGGTTTCTGCAGCTCTTCCTCGACGTAGACGATGTTGTTGATGGAGTCGTAGATGGCCATCACCGCACGGCCCTGGACCACCTTGGTGACGGTGTTGCCGAAGCTGTCCAGCACCCGGATCACCCCCAGGCCGGGGACCGTGTTCTGCAGGTTCTCCAGGAAGCGGTTGAGGGCTTCGCGGCGCAGCTGGAAGCGCTTGGGCGGGTCGCCGGCGGCGATGTCGGCCAGTGCCGGGAGCATGTTCTGCATGGCCGGGGCATTGGCCATGCGCGCCATCACCTCGCGCTCGTAGGCCAGGCGGTTGTCCACCTCGGCGATGATGGCGTCGAGGCTGGAGTTGAGCTCGCGGTCGATCTCCCGGAGGTAGCGGCGCTCGTTGTACTCGGTGACCACCAGCACCAGCAGGGTGATGGGCAGGATGGTGACCAGCGAGACCAGCAGGAAGATGTTGGTGCGCAGCGTCATGGGTCGGCGTCGCCCCCGCCGTCGTCCCAGTGGCGGGCCCACCAGAGGCGCGCCCGCAGGCCCGGGCCGGTGGTGTAGCCCACGGTGGTGAAGCGCACGTCACCGTCGGCGTCGACCACGAAGCTCGCCGGCACGCCCTGGACGCCGAAGCGGCGGGCATGGCGGCCGTCGGGATCGAGGATCACCGGGAATTCGGCCTGCTTCTCGGCCAGGTGGTCGGCCACCGCCTCGGGATCGGACTGCATGGCCACGGTGACCACCGGCAGGTCCTCGGCCAGGCCGTCGATGGTGCCGGTCTCCATCCGGCACACCGGGCACCAGGGGGCCCAGAAATGGAGAATGAAGGCCTCGCCGGCGTAGTCGGAGAGCCCCAGCGCATCGCCTCGCAGCGTGGTGCCCTCGAGCGCCGGCAGCGGGCCCTCCGGGGCCTCGGGTGCGCGCCAGGCGCCGATGGCGAGAAACACCGCCAGGATCAGCGCGACCTCGGCGAGCAGCCGCCAGCCGCGGGGAATGCGCCGCTTCTTTTCGCTCATCGACATCTCCTCAGCGCCCTCGGACCATCCCCGTCGTTGCCGGTGGACGGGGCATCACCGGCGAAATACCGCCACCCAGCGCCAGACATTGAGCAGGTTGGCGAAGGCCGCGGCCACGTAGGTCAGCGCGCAGGCGCGCAGCACGCTGCGGGCCGCCCGCCGGTCGCGGCGCCCGATGTAGCCCCGCTCCAGGATCGGCAGGGCCCGGCCGAAGCTCGCGTCGAACTCCACCGGCAGGGTGACCAGGTGGACCACGATGCCCAGCCCCATCCCCGCCAGGCCCACCAGCACCGCCGCGCCCATGGGCAGGGGCGAGTGGGAGGCCACGCCCAGCAGGGGCAGGGCCAGCACCAGCCAGCCCGAGACCTTCTGCACCCGGTTGGACAGGGTGGCCAGCTGCTGGCGCAGCGCCAGGGGCCGGTAGCCCTCGGCGTGCTGCATGGCATGGCCCACCTCGTGGGCGGCCACCGCCACGGCGGTCAGCGAGCGGCCGTCGAGGTTCTCGCGCGACAGGCGCACCGTGCGCGTGGCCGGGTCGTAGTGGTCGCCCGAGTCGGTCGCCTCCAGGCCCACCGTGTGCAGGCCCAGCCGGTCCAGCAGGTGGCGGGCGAACTCCCCGCCCGTCCCCGGGAAATCCTCGCGTGGCCTGGCATGGGTGCGCAGCACCCAGCGGGCCCAGAGCTGGGGCCCGAAGAGCAGGGCGGCGAGCAGTAACAGCGGGATGACCAGGTGCATGGCAGCGTCGGTGGCCGGAACACACCGGGATTGTCGCATTTGCGCCGCGGAAGTTCAGGCCGGGCGCTCAATGATGGTAGTTTCGAGGGATTCCGACGGTTTGGGAACCGCTACACGAATCGATGGCGCCTCTGGCTTGCGGGCTTGTTCGCAATCGAGGCGCTAGGCCGAAGGCGGGCTGGTTGCCCGTCGAGGACCGGGCACAACCCGGCAGGAAAGCCGGGTTGCACGCCCACTGGGCGCCCGCAGGGTGCCGCACACGGATGTGCGGCATGAACAAGAGTGCGGGCAAACCCGCAAGCCCCATTCGGGCGGGCCGCCAAGGGCCCATCTGCGGGTTACGGACGCCATCCGCGGCATCCGCCCTTCGGGCCAGCCTGCCGGCTGTTCAAATCCGCTCCCGGCGGATTTGTGCAGCTCTGGTAAAGGGCGACGGCCATTCACTGCGAGCTGCGCCTTGCATCTGGACCCTTGGCGGTCCCGC